>JAZSHI010000009.1:0-24126 GCA_045533195.1 Acutalibacteraceae bacterium | reverse complement strand
GCGGAAACACCACGTGGCGAAAGACGTATCTGCGAGGCTGATCCGATTTTGCCTATAAGAAAACTTAAACCTATGAGCATCAGAAAATGCAGAGTGTTACCTTTCAGACCCAGAGAGGATGTATCCAAGGATTATTCTGATTTTCCCTCTAAAGAGCGTGAAGGCTGGCTTTATGATTTCGGAATAACCTCTGCAGGTATAGAACGCCTTAAAATCAAGGGTCAAAAAGGTCAGAAGATTGACTTGCAGTTCGGTGAATATTTAGATGAAAACGGCAATCCCGATATCAGTAATGTTCAGTTTTATCCTGATGGCTTCTCCCAGCGAGATATATATGTTCTCAAAGGTGATGGCGAAGAAGTTTTTGAACCGCAGTTTACATACCACGGTTTTCGTTATTGCGTTGTTTTCGGTATTACCGAGGAACAGGCAACAGAGGATTTACTTACTTTTATAGTTTGCAGTTCTGCCCTTAAAGAACGCGGAAATTTTCGTTGCTCTGATATAACATTGAATAAATTACAGGCGATGGCACGAAATTCTACACTTTCCAATTTCTATTATTTCCCCACAGATTGTCCGCACCGTGAGAAAAATGGTTGGACCGGTGATGCGGCTATATCCTGCGAACAAACTGTTATGAATCTTACTCCCGAAAAGAGCTACAGGGAATGGGTACGCAATATAGTCAAGGCGCAAAAACAAGACGGTCAACTTCCAGGAATTGTTCCTACAGGCGACTGGGGTTATGAGTGGGGTAACGGTCCTGCGTGGGATTGCGTTTTAACGTATATTCCGTATTACGAGTATATTTACCGCGGTGATAAATCAATAATGGAAGAATGTGCACCTGCGATTTTCAGATATGCAGAATATCTTTCAAATATGAGAACAAAACGCGGTACTTTGGAGTTCGGTTTAGGCGATTGGTGTCCCGTAACGGTTATTAAAGCACCACTCGAATTCACAAGCAGTGTCATAGGTATGGATATACTCAAAAAAGCAGCGTATATGTTCGGTGTTATGGGTAAGAAACTTCAAAAAGAGTTTTGTGATAAACTCCGCGGAGAAATTCGCGACGCCGTAAGAAAATATCTTGTAGACTTTAAAACAATGACCGCTATGGGTAATTGCCAGACATCGCAGTCAATGGCAATTTATTACGATGTTTTTGATGAAAGTGAAAAAACAGAGGCTTTCAATGTGCTTGCAGACATTGTTGAAAATGACGGAGTACACGTTGATTTCGGCTTTATAGGCGTAAAACCAATATTCAGAACTCTTTGCGAGTATGGCAGGTGTGACCTTGCTTATAAAATGATAGCCCGATCCGATTATCCCTCATACGGCAACTGGGTAAAACGCGGTTATACGGCACTTCCCGAAAATTTCCACCCCGAAAACGAGTTTCCGGATTCCCTTAACCACCACAATTATTCGGATGTTTCGGCAGTGTTTACACAGTACTTTGCAGGTATTAAAGTTAATCCTTACCGCGATGACTGTAACGAAATAAATATAGAGCCCTGCTTTGTAAATGAACTTACGCACACCACCGCTTTTTATGAAAGTGTAAAAGGCAGAGTAGGTGTTTCCTGGAAACGCGAGAACGGTGTAATTGAACTTACCGTTCAGAAACCCGATGAGGTTTACGGAAAAATTCAACTTCCGAAAGGTTATATTTTCGAGGATAAAAAATTAGGGTACAGAAAATTTGAAAGCGGAGTTTACCGTGTTATAGATTTGAGTTGGGAACCCGAAAACATTATAGAGGTGTAAAATGGAAAACAAAGTTAATGTAATTGACTACGGATTTTTTAAACACGACGGTCTGGATTTTGAATACCAGGTCAGCGGAAATCCCGATGGCGAAGCACTTGTTATGCTTAACGGTAACGGGGGAGATTATCGCTGTTTTGAAGGGGATTTATATGTTCCGTTATCAGAATATTTCAGAATCATCCGTTTTTCAACCCGAGGAACAGGCAACACTCCCTTGGGCGATAAAAAACTTACTTTTGAACTTTTTTGTGATGACTTAAAAGCACTTCTTGATTATTTAGGCGTTAAAAAAACTAATGTCTGCGGTTTTTCTGACGGAGGGAATCTCGGTATGTGCTTTGCGGTTGCATACCCCGAATATGTTTTAAGACTTGCGGTTTTCGGTTCTAACCTTAACACAAGGGGAACAAAAACTCTTGACCAATTAGGTATTATAAAAGACCATCGTATATATGCAATTAAAGCGGCTCTTACAAAAGACCCTGAGTGGAAAAGAAGATGCGAAATTGAGGGTATGATGGTAGGTCAACCCAAACTTAATTACAAAAAACTTTCTGCAATTAAAGTGCCGTTTCTTAATGTTTTCGGCGAGTTTGATATGATAAAACGCAGGCATTCGAGGAAAATAACAAAGGCGGTAAAAGGTGCGGAGGAAGTTATGGTTTTAAACGGTGGACACAGTACCGCCTTTAAGAAAACCGATTTCCTGATTTTACCCGTAGTTAAAAAGTTTTTAGGAGTATGAAAAAACACCCTTCGGGGTGTTTTTTTAAATAGGGAGTAGGGTGTAGGGAGTAGGGGCAATTCACGAATTGCCCGAAATGAGCGGTTGATTCGTGAATCAACCCTACAAAAGCCCGTTTCATTTTGATGAAATAATATTGTTTTAACGGGTTGATGTGGTTATTCACCTAATAGGGGAAATGTCGCAAAGCGACAAAAGGGTTTGGGCGAAGCCGTACCATCAACCCCTACGGTGTTGCCATATATATTTATTGGTATCTTGTAGGGGAGGGTCTCTGCGTCCTCCCGTTTGGTTTTATTAAAATAATAAGTAATAATAAAAAAAGGTTGCAATTTTGTAACCTTTTTGTTATAATACAAAAGTAACAAATTTGTAACTATTATTAAAAGGTGATTACAAAATGAAAAAAGCACAGTTCAAAGACCTGCTGTATAAAGCAGGGAAGCTTCTTAATAAATCTAAATTTATAGTATTTGCTTTACTTGTTGTTATAGGCATTTTTACAACCACCATTTATTCGGGAGTTACCGTTGCCTACGCGCTTGAATATAACGGTGAGGTTATAGGACAGATTAAGGAAAAGGCAGAGTATGACGAGGCAGTAGCCATAGTTAACGAAATGATGGAGGACGTTAATTTCGAGGATTATGCTCATACTCCCCAGTTTAAAGTGACGTTGGCAAGTGAAAACAGTCTTACCTCTCCCAGCAGTGTTGCCGAAAGTCTTGTGGAAAAAACCTCTTCTATCGAAAAGGGCGTTCGTGTATGTATAAACGGCAAAACCGCAGCTTATATAAAAGAGGATTATAACGCAAGAGGTTATATTGAAAACTACCTCTCAAATTACGTGGAGGATAAGGCTTTTGTTTCTTCCTTTGTTGCTCCCGTTGAATGTATTGACGGTTATTTCTTAAAGAGTGAATTTACTCCTTTCAGTGTTTTTGAAGCCCTTATTGAGTCTTTGGACGTTCAGTCGGTAAAGACCGTTAAAACCGAAAAGGAAATAAAATTCGACACAGTTAAAAAGAGAAGCGACAGCCTTTCCTTAGGACTGGTTAAAACAGAGTCCGAGGGTGTAAAGGGCTTAAAATACAGCGTAAGTCAGATTATTATGGTAAATGGTGAAGAAATCAAAACCGAATACATAGGTGATGAAATTGTAAAAGAGCCCGTTGACAAGGTAGTTATAGTGGGCAACCGTGGTAACTGCATAAAGGCTTCTTGGATAGAAACGCTTGATGCAATATGGCCGCTTCAAAGGGTAAAGGGACAAAATATTTCTTCCTATTGGGGCGATGACAGAAACCATAAGGGAATGGATATTGCAAGTGCATACGGCACCGAAATATATGCCGTTCAGGACGGTACCGTTATAAAAGCGGAATATGATGATGGCTACGGCTATCACCTTGTTATTGAACACGACGGTGAGCTTAAAACCCTTTACGCTCACGCAAATTCCCTTTGCGTAACAAAAGGACAAAAGGTAAATAAAGGCGACCTAATCGCTTATGTTGGCTCAACTGGAATGTCCACAGGCAACCATCTGCATTTTGAGGTTATACGTAAGGGCGAAAAATTGGACCCGTACTATTTTCTCGGACTATAAAAAAACGGACTCGAAAGAGTCCGTTTTTTTTAGGGAATAGGGAGTAGGGTGTAGTTTGATTTGATAAAATAATAGATAATAAATAAGAAATAAGAAAATCGGTGTGAATTCATCACGAAAAAAAGGCTTCTCCTCTAAGAGAAGCCTTCCCTCATCCCTACTCCCTATTCCCCGTATCGCAACGCGATACCCCTATTCCCTCTGTGCGAAGCACTGCCCTATTCCCTAATTGACAACACACAACATATGGTGTATAATATTTCCATATGGGCATAATATTTGTATATATAAGGAGTTAACCTTTAATGGCAGTTAAAAAAGCAGAATATAATAACGAAAGTATCACCCAACTTAAAGGACCTGACCAAGTACGACTTCGTCCTGCGGTTATTTTCGGCTCCGACGGTCTTGACGGATGTAAACATTCGGTTTTTGAGATTATTTCCAACTCAGCGGATGAGGCAAGAGAGGGATACGGTAAAAAGATAATTGTCACCAAATATGCTGACCATTCTGTAGAGGTACAGGATTTTGGTCGCGGTGCGCCGGTTGACTTTAACAATAAGGAACAGCAGTATAATTACGTGCTTTTGTTTGAAACCCTTTATGCAGGAAGTAAATATAATACCAATAACGGCGGCGATTATGAATACTCTATAGGACTTAACGGACTCGGTCTTGCCTCAACACAGTTTGCAAGTGAGTATATGGACGTTGAGATAAAGCGTGACGGATATATTTATAATCTTCATTTTGAAAAGGGCTTTAATATAGGCGGTCTTAAAAAGGAAGAATATTCCGGTAAAGATACGGGAACAAAAATAAGATGGAAGCCCGACCTTGACGTATTTACCGAAATAGACATACCAAGCGAATATTTCATTGACACCTTAACCCGTCAGGCAGTAGTAAACGAGGGTATTGCCTTTATTTACCGTGAACAGCAGGGCAACAAATTTACCGAAAAAGAGATTTGCTATAAAAACGGTATTGCCGATTATATAGGCGAACTTATGGGCGAAGATACCATAACCGCCGTTCAGAACTGGAGTACTGAGCGAAAGGGCAGGGACAGAGAGGACAAGCCTGAATATAAGGTCAAAATCAGTGCCGCCCTTTGCTTTTCCAATAAAAGACAGCTTAAGGAATATTACCATAATTCCAGTTGGCTTGAGCACGGCGGCGCTCCCGAAAAGGCGGTAAGAAATGCATTTGCTTATCAGATAGACGCTTATATTAAACAGCAAAATAAATATCAGAAAAATGAAAGCAAGGTTACCTTTCAGGATATTGAAGAATGTCTTGCTATCGTTATTTCCTCTTTTTCAACCCTTGTTTCTTATGAAAACCAAACCAAGAAATCAATAACAAACAAATTTATACAGGAAGCGATGACCGATTTTTTCAGGCATCAGCTTGAAGTATATTTTATTGAAAACAAGGCAGAGGCAGACAAAATCGCCGACCAAGTGCTTATAAATAAGCGAAGCAGGGAAAAGAGTGAGAAGGAAAGAATCAATATTAAGAAAACCCTTTCCACAGGCAATGCCCTTAGTGATAGAGTGCAGAAATTCGTTGACTGCCGAAGCAGAGACGTAGACGAAAGAGAGCTTTATATAGTTGAGGGTGATTCGGCTCTCGGTTCTTGTAAACTTGCCCGTGACGCCGCTTTTCAGGCTATTATGCCTGTAAGAGGTAAAATACTTAACTGCTTAAAGGCTGAATATGATAAAATCTTTAAGAGCGAAATTATTACCGACCTACTTAAAGTGCTTGGCTGCGGTGTTGAGGTAAAATCAAAGGCAAACAAAAACCTTTCTAATTTTGATATAAGAAACCTTCGTTGGAGTAAGATAATAATATGTACCGATGCCGACGTGGACGGCTTTCATATAAGAACCCTTATTCTTACGATGATTTATAGACTTATGCCCACCCTTATTCACGAGGGCAGAGTATTTATTGCAGAGACTCCTCTTTACGAAATAAATACCAAAAATATGACCTATTTTGCTTATGATGAAAACGAAAAACGTGAGATTTTGGCAAAAATAGAGGGTGAAAAATATAATCTTCAGCGTTCAAAGGGACTTGGTGAAAACCAGCCCGATATGATGAACCTTACTACTATGAATCCCGAAACAAGACGTCTTATAAAGATTAGCCCCACCGATGCCGAACAAACGGCTCAAATATTTGATATGCTTTTGGGCGACGACCTTAATGGCAGAAAAGATTATATTAGTGAGAACGGCTATCTGTATATGGATGACGTTGACGTAAGCTAAAGGTAAGGAGAAAAAATAACTATGGCTCCAAGAAAAAAGAAAGAGGGGGAAATCGCCCCCAAGAAAAAGGGCGCTAATGCCTATATAGCAGGTGCAGGTACGGTTATTGAACAGCAGGTTACCGAAACCCTTAAATCCAACTTTATGCCCTATGCAATGAGCATTATTGTATCCCGTGCTATCCCTGAGATTGACGGCTTTAAGCCTTCTCACAGAAAGCTTCTTTATACTATGTATAATATGGGACTACTGGGCGGCTCTACCATTAAATCGGCTAATATTGTTGGTAGAACTATGCAGCTTAACCCTCACGGTGATGCGGCTATTTACGAAACTATGGTTAGACTAAGTGAAGGCTATGAAGCATTGCTTCACCCCTTTGTTGCATCAAAGGGCTCTTTCGGTAAGGCTTATTCACGTGATATGGCTTATGCCGCTTCCCGTTATACCGAAGCAAAACTTGCTCCCATATCCGCTGAACTTTTTTCGGATATTGATAAGGATACCGTTGATTTTGTAGATAACTATGACGCTACAATGAAGGAACCGGTGCTTTTCCCCGTAACCTTCCCGACGGTGCTTGTTAACTCCAATATGGGTATTGCGGCAGGTATGGCAAGTTCCATTTGCTCCTTTAACCTAAAGGAAGTATGCGAAACTACCATTGCTCTTATAAAGGATGATGAGGTTAATATTGCCGATACTCTCCTTGCTCCCGATTTCCCTATAGGCGGAGAGCTTATTTATAACAGGGAAGAGATTGAAAAGATTTACGAAACGGGTAAGGGCGGCTTTAAGGTCAGAGGTGTATATACCTTTGATAAAAAGAACAACTGCATTGATATTACTGAAATTCCCCCTTCCACCACAAGTGAAGCGATAATTGAAAAGGTAATTGAACTTGTAAAGCTTAAAAAGATTACCGAAATAAACGACATCCGTGACGAAACCGACCTTAACGGTCTTAAAATAACCATTGACTTAAAGCGTGGCATTGATGCCGATAAGTTTATGAAAAAGCTGTATAAGCTGACTCCTCTTCAGGATACCTTCTCCTGTAACTTTAATATTCTTATTGCTGCTTCTCCAAGGGTTATGGGCGTCAGAGAAATTTTAGAGGAATGGATAGCCTTTAGAACCGAATGTGTTCGCAGAAAGGTATTCTTTAATCTTTCAAAGGCGAAGGACAGACTCCATTTACTAAAGGGACTCAGCAAAATACTTCTTGATATAGATAAGGCTATAAAGATTGTCAGAGAAACTGCCGAGGAAAAAGAGGTAGTGCCTAATCTTATGATAGGCTTTGGTATTGACGAAATTCAGGCTGAATACGTTGCCGAAATAAAGCTTCGTCATTTAAACCGTGAATACATCATTAAAAGACTTGACGATATCGAAAAGCTGGAAAAGGAAATTGAGGAAATGGAGGATATATTAAACTCCAAATCCAAGGTTAAAAAGATTATCGTAAATGAACTTAACGATGTTATTAAAAAGTACGGCAAGGAAAGACGTACTAAGATAATCAGTGCAAATGAAATAAATGACAGCGCAGAGGAAGAAAAGGAAGTGGATAATTCTCCCGTAACCTTCTTCTTTACTAAGGACGGCTACTTTAAAAAGATTACTCCCCTCTCACTTCGTATGAGCGGTGAGCAAAAGTGCAAGGAAGGGGACTTTGTTACACAGACTGTTCCCTCCACCAATGCGGCTGAGCTTATGTTCTTCACCAATAAACAGCAGGTTTATAAAACTTCGGCATCAGAATTTGCCGAAACTAAAGCAAGTGTTCTTGGTGATTATATCCCTGCAAAGCTTGACTTTGATGAGGGCGAATATCCCGTTTATATGACGGTGGTTGAAAAGTATGTCGGTAATATGCTCTTTGTTTATGAAAACGGCAGAATTTCAAAGGTTGCCCTTTCTTCCTATGAAACAAAGACCAACCGAAAGAAGCTTATTAAGGCTTACTGTGATAAATTCCCGCTTTTCTGCGCTCTTTATATGCCTGAAGAAAAGGATTTAGTGCTTAAATCTACCAACGGCAGAGTGCTTATTGTAAATAGCGCAAATGTTCCCGTTAAGGGAGTAAAGGATAATGGCGGTATTGCCGTTATGACTCAAAAGAGAGGTCAAAAAATCGAAGCAGTTACCCTTTACGAAAAGGGTATAATTGAAAACGAAAACCGACTCAGAACACGTACCCTTCCTGCTGCAGGCAATAAGCCGCTGGGCAGCGATAAACAGGACGGAATGGACTTGGATTAGGGAATAGGGATTAGGGTGTAGGGAGTAGAGAAAAAGCCGTTCGAAAAAACTTCGAACGGCTGTCGAAGGCTATGCAAACGCGATGCTTTCGACAATAATATATTTACCCTTATTTTTTTATTTTATTCATTAAATGTTTGACAAAATATAAATAAAGGTATATTATAAATAAGATTGATTATTTATGATACGGAGGAAACTCTTGTGGCAAAAGAATTAGCAAAACAGTATAACCCTAAGGAAGTTGAAGACAGAATCTATTCTTCTTGGCTTGACGGTAAATACTTTCACGCAAAAAGAGAGGAAGGAAAGAAGACCTATACTATAGTTATTCCTCCTCCAAATATTACAGGTCAGCTCCATATGGGACACGCCCTTGATAACACCTTGCAGGACTCTCTTATTCGTTTTAAGAGAATGCAGGGCTTTGATACTTTGTGGCTCCCCGGTACCGACCACGCTTCCATTGCAACCGAAGCAAAAATTGTTGCAAAAATGAAGGAAGAGGGTGTTACTAAAGAAGACCTTGGCAGAGAAGGCTTCTTAGAAAGAGCTTGGGCTTGGAAGGAACAGTACGGCGGAAGGATTGTTCAGCAGCTTAAAAAGCTGGGTTCTTCTTGTGACTGGGACAGACTTCGTTTTACTATGGACGAAGGCTGTAATAAGGCTGTTAAAGAGGTTTTCGTAAATCTTTATGAAAAAGACCTTATCTATAGAGGCGAACGTATTATAAACTGGTGTCCTCATTGTCTTACCTCCATTTCCGATGCCGAGGTTGAATACGAAGACCAAGCAGGGCATTTCTGGCATATTCGCTATGCTCTTGCTGACGGGGACGGTTATTTGGAACTTGCTACCACCCGTCCCGAAACATTACTGGGTGATACTGCTGTTGCAGTTAATCCAAATGATGAACGCTATAAGCATTTAATAGGCAAAAACGTAATTCTGCCCTTGGTTAATCGTGAAATTCCCGTTGTTGCCGATGATTACGTTGAAATGGATTTCGGTACAGGCGTGGTTAAAATCACCCCTGCACACGATCCCAACGACTTTGAAGTAGGTCTTCGTCATAACCTTCCCGTTATAAACGTAATGACCGATGATGCAAAGATTACCGAAGATTATCCCGCTTATGCAGGTATGGACCGCTATGAAGCAAGAAAAGCAATAGTAAAGGACCTTGAAGCAGCAGGAAATCTTGTTAAAATTGAGGATTACAACCATAACGTTGGTACCTGTTACCGTTGTTCAACCACCGTTGAACCCAGAGTATCAAAACAGTGGTTTGTTAAAATGAAACCCCTTGCAACCCCCGCTATTGATGCAGTTAAGAAGGGCGAAACAAAGTTCGTTCCTCAGCGTTTCGAAAAGGTTTACTTCCATTGGCTTGAAAATATAAGAGACTGGTGTATCTCCCGTCAGCTTTGGTGGGGACACCGTATTCCTGCTTGGTATTGTGCAGATTGTGGTGAAATTACCGTATCCAAAACCGATGCTGTAAGCTGTAGTAAGTGCGGCAGTAAAAATATTGAACAGGACCCCGATACACTTGACACTTGGTTCTCTTCTGCTCTTTGGCCCTTCTCCACACTTGGTTGGCCCGATAACAGCGAAGACTTAAAGCACTATTATCCCACCAATACCCTTGTAACAGGCTACGATATTATTCCTTTCTGGGTAATGCGTATGATGTTCTCGGGAATTGAGCATACAGGCGAAGTGCCCTTTGATACCGTACTTATTCACGGTCTTGTTAGGGACGAGCAGGGAAGAAAGATGTCTAAATCTCTCGGCAACGGCGTTGACCCCCTTGAAATAATCGAAAACTACGGTGCTGATGCACTCAGATTTTCTCTTGTTACAGGTAACAGCCCCGGAAACGATATGCGTTATATTCCCTCCCGTGTTGAGTCCTGCAGAAACTTTGCAAATAAAATCTGGAATGCTGCACGTTTTTTACTTATGAATCTTGAAGATGATAAGGAAATGGCTCTTCCCGAGAAATTCGCATTAGAAGATAAGTGGATTCTTTCTAAATATAATAAGCTTATAAAAGACGTAACCGAAAATATTGAAAAATATGAGCTCGGTCTTGCGGCTCAAAAGCTTTATGACTTTATCTGGGATGTATATTGCGACTGGTATATTGAAATTTGTAAGGCTCGTCTTAACGGCGAGGACAAGGAAGCGGCAGATAATGCAAGAAGCGTTCTTGTTTACGTGCTTTCTGGCACCTTAAAGCTTCTCCATCCCTTTATGCCCTTCATTACCGAGGAAATCTGGCAGTCCCTCCCACACAGCGGCGACTCCATTATGGTAAGCGCTTGGCCTACCTACAACGAGGCTCTTGACTTTACCAAAGAGGAAGAGGACTTCGAAAAGGTAATGGATGCCATTAAGGCTATAAGAAATCGCAGAAGCGAAATGAACGTACCGCCCTCCCGTAAAGCTAAGGTATGTATTGCAACCAATGAAAAGGATGTATTTACAGCCGGTATTTCCTTCTTTGTTCGCTTGGCTAGTGCAAGTGAAGTGGAAATTGCCGATAATTTCGATTTACAGGGCGCAGTACGTGTTGTTACCGACGTTGCCAATATCTTTATTCCTATGAACGAGCTTGTTGACGTAAGCGCTGAACTTGCCCGTCTTGAAAAGGATTTAAAGAAGGCGCTGGATGATAAAACCTTCTTCGAAAAGAAGCTTAATAACCCAGGATTTGTAGCAAAGGCGCCTGCCGCTGTTCTTAATGAACAAAAGGAAAAGCTAAAGAAGGTAGAGGACAAAATCGCCCTTATTAACCAAAGTATCGAAGAACTTAAAAGTATGTAACAAAAACGGACTCGAAAGAGTCCGTTTTTTGTTACAGGGAGTAGGGGTATCGCGTTGCGATACAGGGAGTGGGGACGAGAGAAAGGCTTCTCCTTGAGGTGATTCACGGACAAAATGGTTCCCGTTTTCGGAGAAAAAGGCTCCGTCGAAGACGGTGGTGAGGTGGAAGTTTAGGGCAGAATAACTTTTTCACTACACCTCATCCGACTTTTGCAAATCCCCTCGCCACGTTTACACGCGGCCCTCTCCCCTTTAGGCAAGGGGCGCTATGCAAAACCCACCTTCCCCTCCGAACAAAGGGTAAGGCTTTTTATTCCCTTAATCCCCATTCCTTAAGGACATCTTTTAATTATGCTTTGCGATATATTGCTTTGCAATTCGATATATTTTACTTTGTAAAATGCGATATGTTTACCTATCGGTAAACGCGATATGATATAAATCCTTTTTTCACGCCCGAAGGGCATATCGCAAGGCACGGCCTTATATCGCGTTTTGTATATCTCGCTTACAGCGAGGTATGCAAAAAATATCTCAAATCCCGTAAGGGATTTATATCGCTGCGTTGTATTTTTACAGATACAACGCAAAACAGTTGTCCTTTTTCTTTTTTTATGTTATAATAAAACAGATAGTAAACTTTTTTAGGCACAAATATTTAGTTTGGGAAGTGATTAAGTTATGAAACTTAAGAAGATGTTGGCTCTCCTCTTAACTATGGCAATGTTAGTGGGGTTAGTACCCTTTGGTACATTTACCGTAAGCGCTGAAACAGAAGGGTATTATACCTATTCCGTGTCAAATGGTAAAGCTAAAATAACAGATGTTGACACTTCAATCAGCGGAGATATAGTTGTTCCTTCAACCTTAGGCGGTTGTTCCGTAACTATGATTGAAGACTATGCTTTTGTAGATTGTGTGGATGTAGTGAGTATAGTTTTACCTGATAGTGTAACAACTATAGGACATTATGCATTTGCAAACTGCAGTTCCCTTGTATCTATTAATATACCGCAGAATGTAAACTGGATTGGATATTATGCGTTTTCAGGGTGCAGTTCACTAATTAGTGTTACTATTCCTGACAAGGTAACGACAATTTTAGAATCTGTGTTCAGAAATTGCAGTAGTCTTACCAGCATTACTATTCCTAACAGCATAACCACCATCAGAGACTATGCGTTTTTTGGTTGTGAGTCTCTAATTAGTGTTACAATACCCGATACTGTAAAAACTATTGGTAAGTCGGCTTTTTCGGGTTGCCAATCCTTAACGAGCGTAAATATTCCAACAGGTTTAACAAGTATTCCGGCAAGTATGTTTTCAGGCTGCGGTTCGCTGACTAATATCACTATTCCAAGTAGCATAACAAGTATTGGTGCTGGCGCTTTTGCAAGGTGTAGTGCGCTAACCAGCATTAATATTCCGGATGGTGTTACAAGTATTGAGTCTTCTGTGTTTGAAGAGTGCAGTTCCCTTACTGACGTAACTATTCCTAATGGTGTAACAAATATAGGATACGGTGCATTTGCTTACTGTAGTGCCTTAACAAATATAACTATACCAAGTAGCGTAATAAGTGTTGGAGACAGAGTTTTTTATGAATGTGGGGCTCTTAAATCCGTTGTTATACCTGATAACGTTACAAGAATTGGAGAGATTACATTTTATAATTGTTCAAGTCTCGAGAGTGTGACTATAGGCAATAAAGTTGCATCTATCGGAAAATATGCATTTACCGGTTGTAAAAGTCTTACAAGTTTAGTTATTCCTGACAGCGTAACAACTATTGAACATGGAGCTTTTGGAACCTGCTCTGCCCTTAAAAATGTAACTATCGGCAGCGGTGTCACAAGTATGCAGAAGTGGGTATTCGAAAATTGCAGTTCATTAGAATCTATAACTATACCTGATAACGTAACAAGTATTGACGAAAGTGCATTTTCAAATTGTACGGCTCTTAAAAGTGCGACTATTGGCAACGGATTGACTGTGATTGGAAAATCAATGTTTAATAATTGCCAAAATCTTAAAAGTGTAATTATATCTGATAATGTTACAACTGTTGAAAATGCTGCGTTTTCAAATTGTAATTCACTTGAAATGGTATATTACATAGGAACAAAATCTCAACGAGAGCAAATTTCTATAGGTTCATATAATGAGTGTTTAACCTCTGCAAAGTGGTATTATGAAGTCTGCTCGGTTCATACCTATAGCGATAACTTAGATTTAACCTGTGATGTTTGCGGTGCTGAACGTGAGGTATCCGGCACAACGGGAGACTGCACTTGGACTTTAAGCGGTACTACCCTTACCATAAGCGGTATGGGCAAAATGAAGGACTATTCAATGGTCGAGGTAGTTCCTTGGGGTAAAAATATAACCAAAATTATTATTAATAAAGGGGTTACTTCAATCGGCGGACGAAGCTTTTTATCAATAAGCTCTCTTGAAGAAGTAGTTATTGCCGATACTGTTACAAATATAGGAGAAGCGGCTTTTGCCTATTGTGATTCATTAAAGAAAATAACCATTCCAAGCAATGTAAAAACCATTGGAGATTGGGCGTTTGAGGGTTGCAGTTCATTAGAATTTATTGAACTTCCCTATGGTTTAACCAAACTAAATTATGCATTGTTTGACGGATGCAGTAATTTAAAAACAGTAATTATTCCCGATAGTGTTACCACAGTTGACCATTGGGTGTTTAACAACTGCACCTCCTTAACCAATGTGGCTATTCCTAAAAGCGTTACTACTGTCGGAAACGGTATGTTTAGCGGCTGTACATCCTTAAAAACAATTACCATTCCTGCCTCTCTTAAAAATATTTCTCAGGAAATGTTTGTGGCTTGTACCTCTCTTACCGAAGTTATTATAGAGAATAAATTAACCTCAGTCGGTGAATATGCATTTCATAGCTGTAAAGCCCTTAAAAACGTATGGTACGTGGGTAGCGAAAGTGACAGAAATAAGATTACGGTTGCCGAGTATAACGATAAGCTTCTTTCTGCTGCTTGGCATTATAATATATGTTCAGTTCATTCCTACACTAATAACACCGATAACTCCTGTAACGTTTGCGGAGTAATACGTGACATTTCGGGCACATCAGGTCAATGTACTTGGTATTTAATGGGTACCACCCTTATAATTAGCGGTAACAGCAATATGCTTAGCTATAGCGCAAACTCTGCCCCTTGGGGTAAAGCCATTACCGAGGTTATTATTTTAGACGGAGTCACTTCTATCGGAAACTATGCGTTTTATGGTTGCAACGCTTTAAAGGAAGTAACTATACCGGATAGCGTGACTTCAATAGGTTTAGTTGCATTTTATGGTTGCAGCTCTTTGACCGAAATCAAAATACCGAACGGTGTTACCGATATTAAAAGCGGTACCTTTGAAGGTTGTACTTCCTTAAGAAATATTACTATACCCGATAGCGTTACTCAAATTGGTAATAATGCTTTTTATAATTGCAGTTCATTAACAGAAATTACTATACCTGAGGCTGTTACTGCCATTGGCGGCTTTACGTTTTACAAATGCCGTGCTTTAACCAAAGTAAACGTATTAGGCCGTCTTGCTTCTATAGGCGATTCGGCATTTTATTACTGTGATGCCTTAACAGAAATTTCCATACCCAGTGGTGTGGCATATATCTCAAGATATGCTTTTTACTCTTGCAGTGCTTTAACAGAAATTAATTTAACGGTTGATGCAACCTATATTGGTGATTCAGCCTTTCGTTCGTGTGGTTCTTTAAAGAAAATAAATGTACCGGACAGCGTTGAATATATAGGAATTGATACATTTTACGGTTGTACTTCCTTAACGGAGATAAATATACCAAAGAAAATTACAACTATTAGCGATGGCGCATTTAGATCCTGTCATTCTTTAACTAAAATCGACATTCCTCAAAATGTTACATCTATCGGAAAGTCTGCATTTAATACCTGTAAATCATTAACAGAAGTAAACCTTTCAAGTAATATTACAGATATAGGAGAATACGCCTTCTACGGTTGTGAATTGGTATCAAAAATAGATTTACCGAGCACCGTTACATCTATTGGCCCTAGCGCCTTTTACGGTTGCCGCTCATTAACCGAATTTACTATACCAAGCGGTGTTACCGCTATTGCTGATTATACCTTCTTTAATTGTCCGAATTTAAAGAAAATTAATATACCAAGCGGTGTGACGAGTTTTGGAAATTTTGCTTTTTATCAATGTACTTCATTAACAGAAGTAAATCTTCCGAATGCCGTTACCTCTATTGGTGAACGTGCATTTGATAGCTGTTCTGCACTTAAAGACGTATGGTACGACGGCACCTTAGAGGACAAAGGCAAAATAACTATAGGCGCTTATAATACGGGACTGGATAATGCAACTTGGCATTATTCCTACAAAAACGATATATTTACTTTCTTGGTTTCAAACGGTGAAGCTACCCTTACAGGTTGCAGAACTGATGCAAACGGCAATATAACAATTCCGAATACTATAGCAGATGCTACAGTTACTGCCATAAGCGATAATGCTTTTAAGGATTGTTCCAATGTTACCAGAATTAATATTCCAAGTTCCGTTAACTTTATTGGGGATAAAGTGTTCGTGGGTTGTTCTTCTCTTGAACGTTTTGAGGTGGCTGAGGATAACCAAAATTACTGTTCGCTAAACGGTATTTTATACAGTAAGGATAAGAAAAAAATTATCTGTACACCTGAAAATCAAGTGCTTGTTTTAACTGTTAATTACACCTATTCTACAGGGGAGACTGCCTTTGAGTCTATTGTAAAAGAGCTTAAAGCAGGGGATAGCTATAATATACCCGTTCCCGAGATTGAGTGGCATTCTGTCAACAGAGAAACTGTTTTTGGCACTATGCCTGATACCGATTTGACGGTTGACGTTATCTATTACGAAAATGCTAAGATAAATAGCGGAAAATGTAACGATAATATAACTTGGACGCTTTATGCTGACGGTTCTCTTATTTTCCGTGGAACAGGCAATATGCCCGATTTTGAAAGCGGTAATACTCCGTGGCACTTAGAGGCATTAAGTATAAATGCAGTTTATATTGATCCGAGAATAGAAAATATTGGCGCATACGCTTTTGAAGATTTAAGCCGTCTTACCTTTATTGATTACGGCTACAGTATATCTTCTATCGGAGAGTATGCTTTTTCGGGCTGTACTTCATTAAAATCCATCGCTCTTCCCGAAACCGTAACCGAAATTAAGGAAGGCGCGTTTTACGGTTGCACGGGACTTAAGTCTGTGGTGCTTTCAGAGGAAGTTACCTATATAGGCGATAATGCTTTTTTCGGCTGTAACGAGCTTGTTCAGGTAACTATGGGAGCAAACGTAACCCATATAGGAAATAAAGCGTTTGACGGTTGCGATAAGCTTACTCAAATTTATTTCCGTGGAAAACCTGCTGACATCGGCAATACGGCATTTGGAAGCGCTACCGGTAAATATGTTTACTATTACAGCACCGTTGACGGATGGAGCGAAGCTGTTGAAAACGGTCTTTATTACGGCTATACCGCCATTCCATATAATGCTATTGCAAAGGAGAATTTTGACGGTACAAACGTTTACATAATAAAGGTGGTAGATAAGCATAATATGCCTTTAAACAATGCCGTTGTGACCTTAGGCGAAAAGGTGCAATCCACCAACGAAGACGGTATGGCTTACTTTATTAAGCCTATAACTGCGCAAAGTCTGTCGGTTTCCTGCTCTGACCATATTACCTTTACAGACTCTGCTTTCAGAGCAAGCGCAACACAGCTTATTGATATAATCGAGCTTTCGGACAGACCTAGTGTTGTGCAGGGGGTTAGAGTTAATGATGATTCTATAGCCACCTCCGTAAAGGTTATTAACTGCAGCAACGATGAAATGATTAATATTGCAGTAAGCGGTTACTCAAAATATAAAATAGTTAAATACGAATTGTATCAGGCTAACCGTTTAATATCTACCCAAAAGACAAGTGAGTCAAGCTGTACCTTCTCGGTGAAGGCAAGTGCTTTCGAGGAAGAGGAAACTGTACTTGTAAAAATGCATACCTCTGACGGATATGCAGTCGCTTCTGCTCTTAATATAGATGTAATCAAATTAGCGGCAATTTCCGAAAATCAGATAATTGATGAATTTTCAAATCTCGAGTTCGCATTTTCCTTCGGCAGTTTAGGAAATTATAAGATTCCTCTTTCCTTTACTCCTACAGGTGAAGAAAAGTTTTACACTTATATAAGCGGAAGAACCATTCGAGTAGGTATTAATCTTGATATTGGAGATTATTTCAAAAAGAACGGTGACGATGCGCCAAAGTCAGCCTTGCAAAAAATGGTTGATCAGGCTATGAAAACCTACAAAAAGCCTAAGAATGCAATTGAGTATAACGTTTGCGGTTACATAGAAATTGAATATTTGGGCAACGGTGAATATTACGTAAAGACTAATTATGTTAAGCTTTCGATAGCGGCAAAGCTTTCCTTTAATGCTCAGGCAAGTTTTTACGGTATTATAGGCGTATATTTCAAGGCAGAGGTTTCGGGAGAAGCCACCCTTGACATTAAGTTCAGTCGTTTTGAGCCCGAAGAAGGATTTGAGGCAGAAGACCTTAACTTCGCTATGGAAGATACCCTCACCCTTGAAGGCGGAGCATATCTGTTGTGGGGTATCGGTTCGGCAGGACTTTACGGAAAGGGAACACTTGGTTTTGTTCTCGGAATTATTCCTGAGGTAGAATTTGAAAGCGTTTATATAAGCGGTGAATTCGGTGCTAAATGGTCTCTGCTTTGGGGACTGTGGTCGGGCAAAGCTGTTATTGCAAGCGGTAATATATATAATTGGTCCGAAGCACAGACCTATATGATGAGGATGCTGTCAACGAGTTTTTATGAGGCACAGCAAAATCCCGATTCTTATGAAATAAGCGAAAGAGATTATCTTAATTACCGAAGCGAATGGACGAATGGGGAATATTTGCAAAAGAATATTTACGATAATGTTGCTCCTAAGATAGTAAATCTTGGGGAAGAAAAGATTATGGTATGGCTTGACGATAACAGTCAGCGTGGCACCTCCGATTTCCAGACACTTTATTACTCTGTTTATAAAAACAATGTTTGGTCTGAACCGATTCCTGTTTGTGATAACGGTACCTTTGACTGTGAATTTGATCTATATACAGACGGTGAAAAGGTATATGTAGTATATACCGAAAAGAAAAATAAAAACGCCGGTCTTGAAACCCTTGATATAGGGAATGAAGAAAGCATTTCATCCTTTATAAAGGATGTTGAAGTATCGGTAGCGGTATATGAAAACGGAAGCTTTGGAAGTCCTATGCAGATTACCAATAATACAGAGTGTGAAATTCTGCCTCGCATTTCTGAGGTTAACGGTGAAATAACTGTAGTTTGGGTGCAGAGTAATGCAGTGGGAATTGACGGCTATACTACCGAAAATACCATTTCCTACTGTGTACTCGGTGAGGAAGGCTGGAGTAATCCTTCAAAGAGTTTTGAAAGCAAGAACAGCGTTTCCGACATTCTTAACCTTTCTTTAAATGGCGATTTTTATACTGTTTATATTACTGACAGCGATATTAATAATGAGGGCAAGGACGACCTCATTTTAGTTCTTAGTGACAAAAACGGTAATTTAGTTCAGTTGGATGAAGGCTTGATTGGAAATGTAGGCTCTGCAGTGATAAACGGTAAAACAGCTCTGACTTGGTATAATAACGGCAAGATTTATATGATAACAGATGCTGACAGTAAGCCTGTATGCCTTCTTCCCGAAGACGTTATAGCAAGTACAAATTATCAGTTTGTATCGGTTGGCGAAAACTCCACTATGCTCACCTTTGTTATGAGTAACTATGATAAGCAGAACGGCTCTTCAAAGGGTACCGATATTTACGGTGTTTACGTTGATGAAAACGGATGTCTGAGTGCCCCTGTACGTCTTACCGATACTTTGGGTTACGTTGTAAATTATTCTGTTTGTTTTTCTGATAACAAATTGATTACCGTATTTACCGAAACCTTTGCAGAGGTTTTGGGTGATGATGTGCAAACCGTTACACATTTAAGAAATGAGGAAATAGAGTTTAATACCGATATTTCCCTTGACGGTGTGGATTATAATATCGAAGATGTTAAAGCGGATACTGAGTTCGAACTTGCTCTTAATGTTTCTAATGACGGCACAAAGGATATTGACGGTGTTAAAGTTAATATTTACGACGTTAACGGAGAGCTTGTTTATACTGCTGATTGTGATGCTTTTGTAAAATCAGGAGATGCTCACACCTTCCTTGTTTCTGCCGTTATTCCAAAAGCTGTTTATGCTTTGGATTATACTATAGAGGTACTGCCTTTGAGTTCAGGTTTTGAAACAGCCGATTCTAAGTTGTTTAATAATAAACTTAACATAAATTTTGCTTTTGCTGATTTTGAGATAATTGCCGAGCAAAAGATTATCGGTGAAAAGAATTATCTTATTCTTTCTGTTTCAAATGAAGGAAACGTACCAACCGATGCGAAAATAATTCTTTTTGCCTCTAACATAAATGGTGAAAAACTTTCCGAAATTGAGACAGGAGTTATAGAAAACGGCACCGCACAACAGTATATGGTTGAACTTTCTTCGCTCATAAATGACCAAGAAAGTGTAGCTGTGGTTGTTGAATCAAAGGTTTACGATCCCTTTACTATTAATAATGCCGAAACTCTTACTTTGCTTAAAATCGATAACGATGCATTTACGAATGATCCCGAACAGATAGTACATAATCCCGAAATTTCGGCAAATGCAGTAATTTTCGATAAGTACACTCCTAAGGATATTTCGGTAGAGATAACCAAAGAAGCGGAAAGCTTTATCGGTATTGAGGGACTGACTTTAAATGAAGATTACAGCTTTACCGATAATTCTGTAATTATTCTTAGTGATTACATTATGAGTCTTAAAGAAGGCAAATATACTCTTAATCTGGTATTTGATTTTGGATATGACGAACCTACTGTAAGAACCCTCTTAGTAACTGTAAAGGATACTACCCCTGCCGAGCTTGTGGGCAATGCAGAGGTTTCAGGAGAGGCAGTAGTAGGAAATACCGTGTATGCGGATATAAGTAATCTCAACTGTAACGCTAATCAGCTTAAATACAGTTGGTCGGTTGAAGATAAGGTTGTAAGCACACAAAACAGCTATGAGATTTCAACTGAGGATTACGGCAAAATCTTAAAGCTTACCGTTATCGGTATAAACGGTGTGGTGGGCGAGTTGAGTAAAGAGGTAGCTGTTACCAAAAGAAAGCCAAACGCTCCCTCTGTTCCCATAATCAGTAAGGTGGAAAGTAATGCTTTTGCCGTTATAAAAACCGAAGGCGTTGAGTACAGTATTGACCTTATTTCTTGGCAGGACAGTAATGTTTTTGCAGACCTGTCACCGAATAAAACTTATACTGTATATGCCCGTATAAAAGCGACTGATGAGGCCTTTGCAAGTGAAGTAAGCAATGGCACTACGGTTACTACGTTAAAAGGTTATGCTAAGACTCCTATTGCCCCCACAGTAGCCCAAGTAACCGACACATCGGTTACCTTGACGGCTAAAGACGGTTATGAATACAGTATGGACGGCATAAGTTGGCAGGAGGAAAACATATTCGAAAATCTTGCTCCAAACAGTGAATATACCTTCTATCAGCGAATAGCAGAAACCGATACCTCCTATGTAAGTGAAAAGAGCGAAGCATTGACGGTAGTAACCCTTAAAACTGCTGCTAAGGCTCCCCAAGCACCCGAAATTAAAGAAATTTCCTATGAGTGCATTGAGCTGGTGGCGGTTGATGGCTGTGAATACAGTATTGATGGCATAAACTGGCAGAAGGAGACCGTATTCGAAGGTCTTACTCCCGATACGGAATATACCTTCTATCAGCGAATGGCAGAAACCGATACTGCCTATGCAAGTGAAATAAGTGAATGTCTTACCGTAAAAACCAAAAAGATACCTGAATTTATTTTTGGTGATATTAACGGCGATAATACAGTTGATGCTATCGACCTTGCGGTAATGAAGCTTTATCTTGCAGAACTTAATGAGCTTAGCGAAGCGGGAACATTTTCAGGAGATATGAATAATGACTCTAAGGTGGATACAACCGACCTTGCTGTTCTAAAGCTTAAGTTGGCAGGACTTTATTGATATCAAATCTCACAAAATCAGCAGTTTGTATTTATGCAAACTGCTGATTTTTTGTTATTTTTCAATTTTGTGTCACATTTTGCTTGTTTGTATCGTTTTAATATATAGAATAATAAATATAGGAAGGTTGTGTGACCGTTTAATGAAAAATAAAATACTGTTAACTTTGCTGATTTTACTTTCCTTTCTTTTATGCTCTTGCTCTAAATCCGAAGCCAAAAGACCAATGGATTATTATGACGATTTAGAAAATGAAGAAAGTTTAATGCCAAGTTCTTCAGAGGATGAATATTCTATGTGACTTAACGGAGGTTTCAATGAAGGTACATATTCATCATATTCATCCACTTCTTCAGATAAAGAACCTGTTTACGTCAACGAAACTCCTGTTGTTACAGACGGTCTTTCTCAAAGATACGTAAAGCTTGACGTTAAATTTTTATCTCAAAATCCTGAACTTCCAAGCGGATGCGAAATTACTTCTCTTACTACTGTGCTGAATTTTTACGGCTTTAACGTAAGCAAAACCAATATGGCGGATAACTATTTGGCTAAATCAGATATAAGTAAAGATTTCTGGAAGGTATTTATAGGCAATCCTCGATATAATACGGGTTTTGGCTGTTACGCTCAACCTATAACAGATGCTGCAAATAAATATCTTAATGAGCAGGGAAGCTATCTCAAGGCTTATAACCATAGCGGTGTTCCCTTTGAAAATTTGCTATTTGAGGTTCAAAGCGGCAGACCTGTAATTATATGGGGAACGTTAAATATGACACAGCCTTATTACAGTTATAAATGGATACTTTCTGACGGAAGCCAGCGGCATTGGATAACTCCTGAACATTGCCTTGTGCTTATTGGTTATGATTTAAACAAGGGTACGGCAATAATAAGCGATCCTATGCGTAATATTGTGGAATATGATCTTGATACCGTAAAATCGCGGTACAATGCTCTTCATTCGCAATGCGTAATTTTAATGTGAAATTTTGTGGTGGAAAAATGAAAAGAATTATAGTTTCGGTTTTATCAATTGTTTTAATTATAAATTTAATACCCTTTATGTCTGTTTCTGCAGCAGGAAACCAAGAGCAATACAGCCTTTGCAGCGGCGGTCATAGCTTTACTATGAACAACGGAAATCTTTGCGGAGTGTGTTTTTACGGAACTGCAAAAAGCGGAGATTTGAATTTGGATGATAAAATAAATACTGTTGACCTTGCGACTATGAAACTGGTGTTGGCTGCTCTTCATACGCTTGGTGTAACGGCTAATAAGGCTGCTGATTTATCCTTAGACGGCACAGTTAAATCGGACGATTTAGCTAAATTGAAGCTTACTTTATGCGATGCCACGAAACTAACCAGAAAAGTAAAACTTGACGTTAAATACCTTGCACAGAATCCCGAGCTTCCGACGGGATGTGAAATAACCTCTCTTACTACTGTGCTGAATTTTTATGGCTTTAATGCAAGTAAAACTGATATGGCGGATAATTATTTGGCTAAATCGGATACCAATAAAGATTTCTTTTCGGTGTTTTTGGGGAATCCACGTAAAAAGACAGGCTTTGGATGTTACGCCCAGCCTATAACAGATGCCGCTAATAAATATCTTACCGAACATGGTAGCAGCCTTACGGCATATAACAGAAGCGGAGCATCATTTGAAGAAATTCTCTTAGAGGTTCAAAGCGGCAGACCGGTTGTTATATGGGGAACTATGAATATGGCAACACCGTCATATACTTACACATGGATACTTGAAGACGGAACAGAGCGAAGATGGATTATTCCCGAACATTGTCTCGTTCTTATTGGCTTCGATTTGGATAGAAATGTAGCCATTATGTCCGATCCTCTAAAGGGAATTGTAGAATATAATCTTGATACCGTAAAAGCAAGATATGAATTCCTCCATTCACAATGTGTATTTATTTGTTAAAAACCGAAAGGGGAAACAAAATGATGAAAGTGAATTTTAAATTTAGCAAAATGGTAGGACTGCTTTGCGTTTTTGCATTGCTAATTACTTCGGTTTATGTGCCTTTGACAGTAAGCGCGGCAGGCAATATTAATTCTGTTGATATTGTTGAAAATCAGGCTTATGTTTTTGATTTTAGTAGCCCCGCAGCTACTTCGGCTGAAAACAAAGCGGCTGCTACAGGCAGCGCCGCTATAGGTTACTATGGCTGGGGCTGGTCTGTTAAAGACGGTGTGCTTAGGTCCAGCAAAAATGACGCCACTCAGTCTTGGGCAACAGGCGGTGGTTACCGTCTTCATACCAAAATTTCTGATGATGCTTACGGCTTTTATGCCTTAGAGCCTTCCACAAGATAT
>JAZSHI010000011.1:0-31250 GCA_045533195.1 Acutalibacteraceae bacterium | reverse complement strand
AAAGCAATGGCATATCATCAACGATAGCCTTGCTATCGTTGTATCTCATCAGTCCGTCAGGACTGTATATCATCACGCGAAGCGTGTATCAAAAAACCTTTCGCAATGATGGTATGCAACGGTTAACACCGTTGATGATATACAAAACTTCGTTTTGATGATATGCAATTTCTTCGAAATTGATGATATACACGGCTTTGCCGTGATTAAATTAAAATCAAAGATGCTGATGAATAATTGATTTAACCTAAAGTTTCTGCTATAATATAAAAAAAGGCGGTGGTTATATGAAGAAATCACATTTGGCGGTTAAAATAATACTGACAGCAGTTGTTGGAATAGTGTGCCCCGTTGCGTCACTTTACCTACTGATTTTTCTTTCATTTAGTGGGTTTTGGCCTATAACTATTTTTTTTAGTCTTTTGATTCTTCCTCTTATAATTCCTCTCATATGGCTCAACAAAAGGAAGCATTATTTAATTGCTTATTTATCACATTTGCTGTGCTTTGCTATCCTTGTAGGCGCCCAGGTGGGTATAAGAGCATATAATGATGCCGTAACTATTGACGTTACGCCAAGCATCAATGTGTACGAATATCTTCCCTTTGATGAAAATTCTAAAATAGTCAAGACTAAAAGTGAAAACCTTAATTTTGATAACGTACAAAAGGAAGAACTGCCTATTATTGATGGTGCGGCGGCAGCATTTCCCGTTTATTCAGCCTTTGTTCACGCTGTGTATCCCGATACAACAAAGCTTTACGACGGAGTTTTCGAATATAATAACACTCTGGGTGGATATGAATTACTTGCAGAGAAGAAAACTGATATTTTCATCGGCGCCGCTCCTTCGAAAGAGCAGATAGCTTTTGCCGAGGAAAACGGCACAACCTTTGAATATACACAGATAGGCTCAGAAGCTTTTGTCTTTTTTGTTCACAAGGATAATCCCATAGATAGCCTGACAATAGAACAAATAAAGGGCATCTATTCAGGCAAGATTAAAAACTGGAGCGAGGTAGGCGGAAAAAACGAAAAAATTGTTCCCTTCCAGCGAAACGAAGGCAGCGGAAGTCAAAGTATGCTTATACGCTTTATGGGGGATACTCCAATAATGGAACCTGATATGCAGAAGGTGGTCGGCGGTATGGGAGGCATTATCGAGGAGGTCGCAGACTATAAAAACAAATCCACCTCCATTGGTTTCTCTTTCCGTTTCTATGTTGAGGGGATTATCCAAAATCCCGACGTAAAAATGATTGCTATTGATGGTGTTGCCCCCTCTAAAGAAAACATAAAAAACGGCTCATACCCGATAATTGCCCCTGTATATGCTGTGACATATGAGGGAAACTCAAAGGAAAACGTGAGAAGGCTGATTGACTGGATGCTTTCTGCCGAGGGACAGCATATTATCGAGGAAACGGGATATGTGGGAATAGGAGATAGATAATCCAAGAGGTTTCGCGTTTGCGCTACTATGATATGCATAAATTATAAAAAATTGCCCAAAATGTTTTTGGGTGATTTTTTATGTGTACAGCTATGACCTTTAATGCCGACAGCTTTTATTTCGGCAGAACTCTTGATTATGATTTTTCCTTTGAAAATCAGATTATTGTTCTTCCGCGCAATTACTCTTTAAACTTTACCAATGGGCTTAGTGTTAAAAACCACAGCGCTATTATCGGAAACGGTATTATTATAGACGGCTATCCGCTTTTATTTGAAGGTACTAACGAAAGTGGGCTGTGTGTGGCGGCGCTTAATTTTTCAGGCAATGCCATTTATGATAAGCCTCAGGAAAACAAGGAAAATATAGCAAGTTTTGAGTTTATAAACTATATACTTTCTACCTGCATTTCGGTAAGCGGCGCTCATACTAAATTACTGGGCGCAAATATTACCGACAATGCCTTCAGCGAGAAGCTGCCACCCTCTCCGTTGCACTTTATAATTGCTGATAAAAAGGACTGCATAACGGTGGAGAGCACAAAGGACGGTCTTAAAATTTATGAAAACCCCGTCGGAGTACTCACAAACGATCCCACCTTTGATATACAGCTTTTTCTTCTTAATAACTTTAGCTCTCTTTCGGTTTATAATCCGCAAAACAAAGTATTCGGCAGTTTTGAAGCTAAAAGCTTTAGCAGGGGAATGGGCGCCTTGGGACTCCCCGGGGATTATTCCTCCAATTCCCGTTTTATACGAACGGTGTTTATTAAGAATCATTTATCATTAAAAGAAGATAACGTAGGACAGTTTTTTCACGCTCTTGACAGCGTTAGTATTCCTTCGGGAACGGTAATAACCGAAAACGGCAAGGAACAGGAAACTCAGTATGTTTGTTGCATTGATTCCTCTCGAGGCATTTACTACTATGTAACAAAAGAAAACCGTCAGATTTCGGCTGTGACATTACAAAACGAAAATCTTGACGGTGAAAATATTATAATTTATCCTCTTATAAAAAGGCAAGAAATAAACCGACAAAACTGAGTTTTGTCGGTTTAAACTTAATTACTTGTTAATTTTAGCGAGAATCATATTAGCGCAGTCAATCTGGTTAGGAATATTGCCCTGCTCGTCTCTTATTCTCCAGATGTCAGGAGTGATTTCATCAGCAACGAAAATCTTGCCGCTTTCATCATAACCAACCTCGATCTTAAAGTCGATAAGCTTTAAGTTCATAGAAGCAAGTTCAGACTTTAATACTTCGCCAACCTTCTTAACGATTTCAATAGCTTCGTCATACTGACCGGGGAGAAGGATGCCCTTCATAAGACAAATTCTCTCACTGATAAGGGGATCGCCCTGTTCATCGTCCTTTAAGGTAACTTCAGCATAAGGAGGATCAAAAACAATGCCTTCGGGAAGGGTGAAACGACGGCACATACTGCCTGCAGTTTCATAACGAACTATAAATTCAAGTCTGGGTACGGTAAGGTTTCTAACCTTCATAAGACCTTTTTCGATATCAGAACCGAGATAATGGGTGGGGATACCGTTTTTCTCCATAAGCTCAAAGAAGTAAGCGCTAACTGCAAGACCAACCTTGCCTTTGCCTTCAACGCTTCCGCCTACGGTGTTGCTGCCGGGATCGAATACGCCGTTTTCGCCGGTTGCACTATCCTTGAAGAAAAGATGAACGATACCGGTTTCTTCGTCTAACATTACGTTTTTAGTTTTGCCTTCATAAAGCTGTTTCATTTTTCATTACTCCTTTAATTTTTGAGTACAAAGTTTACTAACATAGTATAACATAAAAAAATATGTTTTGTAAATAAAAAATTATAAGCTGAATATAAAAAACTACAAAAAAACCAAAAAACTTTTTTGAAAAAGCTTATTTTATGTGAAAATTTTCACTATTTTTCGGTGTCTAATATACTGACATTTTCCGTATCTTTTTTCTTTTGGCGTCTGCGTTTTTCTTCTTCGGCTCTGGGATCGTAATTTTTCAAAAATTCTTCCCATTCTTCTTCGCTTATATCTTCGCTTCTGTAGGTTTCATAAATGCGGTTTGTCATATTGTTATAAGCGATTTTAAGTCTATATTGTTGACGGATTTTTATATAAAGCATCCATACTATAAATAAAAGGGAAAGCATAAGGGGGACAAAATGGCGCCACCAGAAAGCTGTATTTATGCCCACATTGAATTCTGCGGTGTTTTTTGAAGCGCCGATAAGTGATGAGCAGGCGACAATGCCGCTTGAAATTAAAAGTAAAAGAGAAACAATTTCCTGCTTCCACTTTATAGTAACGGCGCAAATAAGCCATATTACAGAGCAAACAAGTACCGTAATAATGCTTTGTTTTACATTGTTTATGTCATTAAAGCTGTCAATCTTTATATTTAGTCTGTCAAGCTCACTTATTTTAAAATAACGGGATAAGCAGTAGAAAAATCCCATTAGCGCGGTAAAACAAACGGATATGACATAAAACCATTTAAGCCATTTATAAAGCTTTCCGTCGGTCTTTGCATAAATTATCGCCGCGCGTTTTTCGGAGGCTTCGACACGGTCAACTATATTTTTTATGTATTTCATTTTTATCACCGCTTAATATTATATCACACTTACTTATCTATTGACAAGATTAAATTACAAAATGTATAATAGTGATTAGGTGATAATTATGGCTAAAATAAATATTGTAATGGTAGAACCCGAGATACCTCAAAATACGGGAAATGTAGCAAGAACCTGCGCGGCAACAGGGGCATCCCTTCATCTTGTAGGGCCAATGGGCTTTAAAATTGATGATAAAAAGCTCAAACGTGCAGGGCTTGACTATTGGCATTTTCTTGACATTCACAGCTACGATAGTTTAGATGAATTTTTCTTAAAGAACCCCGATGGCGAGTACGTGTATTTTACAACTAAAGCGCAGCAAAATCACAGCGACAGAAAATATAGTGACAACTGCTATTTAATGTTCGGCAAGGAAACCAAAGGTCTTCCCGAAGAACTGCTTATTAAAAACCCCGAAAGATGCGCCAGAATTCCTATGGCTACCGATATAAGAAGCCTTAATCTTTCAAACAGCGTGGCAATTGGGGTATATGAAGTGCTTCGCCAATGGGATTATCCTGCTTTAGAGGGCGAGGGAAACCTTCATAACTATAAATGGGAAGAGGTGCTCTGATGAATGAAAAAATAATGAAGGGTGTAAAGCTGGGCAGATACCGTCATTTTAAGGGAAATATTTACGAGGTGCTTTTCGTAGGCTATGACAGCGAAACTACCGAAGAGGTGGTTATCTATAAAGCCCTTTACGGAGATGAGGAAATTTGGGTAAGACCTAAGAAAATGTTCTTAGAAAAGATAGTAAGAGACGGTAAAGAAATTCAGAGATTTGAGTATATAGATTAACTGCACAATTTTTACATTACAGCGTATTATTAAATTTGTTATATTTTTGTCAAAATAACCGTTGAAAAATTTTTAAAAAAGTGGTAAAATAATTTTGTATGAAAAAACAACCGAAAGGAAGTAACCAAATGAACGCATTAAACAAAAAAACAGTAGATGACATTAATGTAAAAGGCAAAAAGGTACTTGTTCGTTGCGACTTTAACGTTCCCCTTAAAAACGGCGTTATCACCGACGAAAACCGTATCAATGCCGCGCTCCCTACCATTCAGAAGCTTATTAACGACGGCGGTAAGGTTATTCTTTGCTCTCACCTCGGCAAACCGAAGGGTGAACCCAAGCCTGAATTAAGTTTAGCTCCCGTAGCAGAAGCTCTTTCCAAGAAGCTCGGTAAAGAGGTAGTATTTGCTGCTGACGACTGTGTTGTAGGCGAAAATGCAAAGGCTGCAGTTGAAGCTATGAAGGACGGCGACGTTGTTCTTTTACAGAATACCCGCTATAGAGCAGAAGAAACCAAGAACGGCGAAGCATTCTCCAAAGAGCTCGGCAGTCTTGCTGAAATCTTTGTAAACGATGCTTTCGGTACCGCTCACCGTGCACACTGCTCCACCGTTGGTGTTGTTGATTATGTTAAAGAAGCTGTTGCAGGCTATCTTATCGGTAAAGAGCTTAAGTATTTAGGCGCAGCTGTTGAAAATCCCGTTCGCCCCTTCGTTTGCATCCTCGGCGGCGCTAAGGTTGACAGCAAACTCCCCGTAATTGAAAATCTTCTTACTAAGGCTGATACCCTTATTATCGGCGGCGGTATGTCCTATACCTTTCTTGCTGCTAAGGGCTATGGCGTTGGTACTTCTCTTATTGATGAAACCAAAATTGATTACTGCCGCGATATGATGGCTAAGGCAGAAGAAAAGGGCGTTAAAATTCTTCTTCCTATTGACTGCACAGTAACTAAAGATTTCCCTGATCCCATTGATGCTCCCGTTGACGTAACCGTTGTTGACGCAGATAAGATTCCTGCTGATATGATGAGCCTTGACATCGGTCCTAAGACTGCCGAACTTTATGCAGACGAAGTTAAGAACGCTAAGACTGTTGTATGGAACGGACCTATGGGCGTATTTGAAAATCCCATTCTTGCAAAGGGTACCTTCGCAGTTGCTCAGGCTCTTGCTGATACCGATGCTGTTACCGTTATCGGCGGCGGCGACTCTGCGGCAGCAGCTAACAACTTAGGCTTTGGCGATAAGATGACTCACATCTCTACCGGCGGCGGCGCATCTCTTGAATTCCTCGAGGGTAAAGAGCTTCCCGGTATCGCAGCAATGAACGACAAATAATAAAAATATGGGGCGGGTAATTCCGCCCTATACTTTAGTTAAGAAGGAGAAAGAATTATGAATAAAGCAAAAAGAACTGCAGTTATCGCTGGTAACTGGAAAATGAACAAAACCCCCGCCGAGACCACCGCACTTATTAACGAAATGAAGCCCTTAGTAAAGGATGCTGACTGCAAGGTAGTACTTTGTGTTCCCGCAATTGACATTCCTGCCGCTGTTGAAGCTGCAAAGGGCAGCAACATCGAAATCGGCGCTGAAAACGTTCACTATAAAGAGAGCGGCGCATATACCGGCGAAATCGCAGCTAATATGCTGGTTGAAGCAGGCGTTAAATATGTTGTAATAGGTCACAGTGAGAGAAGACAGTACTTCGGTGAAACCGACCAGACCGTTAACCTTCGTACTCTTGCTGCTGTTAAAGCAGGTCTTACCGCTATTGTTTGCGTAGGCGAAACTCTTGAACAGAGAGAGCTGGGCTACACCGAAACCCTTCTTAAGTTCCAGACTAAGATGGCTCTTACAAACGTTAGCGCAGATGAACTTAAAAATATCGTTATCGCTTACGAACCCGTTTGGGCTATCGGTACAGGTGTTACCGCTACCGCTGAGCAGGCTGACGAAGGCAACGGCTTTGTAAGAGAAGCAATTGCTGAGGTTTACGGCAAGGATGTTGCTGAAACCGTTACCGTACAGTACGGCGGTTCTATGAATGCTAAGAATGCTGATGAATTGGTTGCTAAGGTAAACGTTGACGGCGGTCTTATCGGCGGCGCTTCCCTTAAGGCAGAAGATTTCTCTGTAATCGTAAAGGCAGCAAGTAAGTAATTAAAATTTTTTCAAGAGGTATAAAAATGAAAAAACCTGTTGTTTTATGTATAATGGACGGCTTCGGTATCAGCGAAATCAAAGAAGGTAACGCTATTGAAGCCGCCGCTACTCCTAATCTTTCTAAGCTTTTCAGCGAAAACCCCTTTACCACTATCGGCGCTTCGGGACTTGACGTTGGTCTTCCCGACGGTCAGATGGGTAACAGCGAGGTAGGACACACCAATATCGGTGCAGGCAGAGTTGTTTATCAGATGCTTGTTAAGATTTCTAAAGCTATTAAAGAAGGTAAGTTTTTCGACATTGAAGTTATGAAAAATGCTATGGAAAACTGTGTTAAAAACGGCACAGCTCTCCATATGATAGGCCTTCTTTCCGACGGCGGTGTGCATAGCCATATTGAGCATCTTTTCGGTATTCTTGAAATGGCTAAAAAGTACGGTCTTACTAAGGTTTACGTTCACTGTCTCTTAGACGGCAGAGACGTTTCTACCACCTCGGGTGCAGGCTTTATCAGAGATTTGGAAAACAAAATGAAGGAACTTGGCGTTGGTAAAATTGCATCTGTTATGGGCAGATACTACGCTATGGACAGAGACTTTGCATGGGATAGAGTTGAAAAGGCTTATGCCGCTATGGTTTACGGCGAAGGTGTTAAGGCAGACGATGCCGCAAAAGCAGTTGAAGACTCCTATGCAAACGGTGTGACCGACGAATTTGTGCTTCCTACCGTTATAAACGAGGAGGGTATGATAAATGCAGGTGACAGCGTTGTTTCCTTTAACTTCCGTCCCGACAGAGCGAGACAGTTTACACGTTCCTTTGCTGATCCTGATTTTGACGGTTTTGAAAGAAAGAAGGGCTATATGCCGCTGACCTACGTATGTATGACTCAGTATGATGAGACCATGCCTAACGTAAGTGTTGCTTTCCCGCCCGAAGAACTTAAAATGACCTTCGGTGAATATCTTGCAAGTAAGAATATGACTCAGCTTCGTATTGCTGAAACTCAGAAATATGCTCACGTTACATTCTTCTTTAACGGCGGCGAGGAAAAGACCTTCGAGGGCGAGGATAGAATTCTTATTCAGTCTCCCGACGTTCCTACCTTTGACCTTCAGCCTGAAATGAGCGCTTATCCCGTTTGCGATGCTGTTTGTGAACAGATTTTATCGGGCAAATACGATGCGGTTATTTTAAACTTTGCTAACTGCGATATGGTAGGTCATACAGGCGTATTTGATGCCGCAGTTAAGGCTGTCGAAGCAGTGGACACCTGCGTTGGCAGAGTAGTTGAGGCTACAAATAAAATGGGCGGTGTAACCTTTATTACTGCCGACCACGGAAATGCAGATTGTATGATAGGCGAGGACGGACAGCCCTTTACCCCCCACACTACAAATCTTGTTCCTTTCTGTGTTGTAGGTTATGACTGTGAACTTAAGGAAGGTGGCAAGCTTGCCGATATCATTCCTTCTATGCTTACGGTTTTAGACCTTCCTAAACCTGTAGAGATGGATGGCGAATCTCTTATTAAATAAAGAAAAAATTAAGTTAAATAAAAAAGCATCTGAAATCTAATTTCAGATGCTTTTTTATTATAATCATTATTGTGCTGTTTGTTCCTCAGAAGAGGTGTTAACGGTACTTGAATTTGTATTATTATCGGTTTGGTTGCCCGTTTCGTTTGACCTTACGTTACTGTAGTAAACCACGATTTTATCGTCAGGGCTTAAGCTGTCGCCCGATTTGGGATCGGATTTAACCACGTAATGATAGCCAACCGAACTATCCTCAATTTCATAGAAGGTTATATTTTTATAGCTGAAGCCTGCTTTAAATAGTGTGATTAAGGCTTCTTCGTAGCTTTGACCTTCAAGGTCAGGCATTATAAGAATATTAGGGCCAAGACTAAGGGTAACATAAATTGTAGAATCGCGTTTAACTTCACTGCCCGGCTTATAGTCCTGATCAACTACTATTCCTGCTTCTTTATTTGAATACTTTTTACCCAATACTTCGAATTTGAATTCGGGGTAGTTGGCTAAGAGGTCTTCAAAGGTAAGTTCGCCTGAAGAAAAATCGGGAACGGTTATAAGAAGTTCATCCTTTTGAGAAGGAATTGAGCTGCTTTCCTCAGAAGAGCTGCTTATTGTACTGTCAATATCACTACTGGTTGTCGTACTTCTTCTTGACGGCAAAAATTCAACAAAGAGCCACACAATAAAAACAATAAGAAGTATTGCGGCTGCTGTTATTACTGCCGCAAGAACAGCGGCTTTTTTGGCGGAATTATCCTTCTTTTTCGCTGAAACCTGAACGGGAACGGCTGTTTTAACACCCTTTTCCTTTTCCGGTTTTGGAGTAATGGCTGTAAAGCTTGTGGTCATATCAATGGCAGGGGAAATGTCAATTTTCAGTTCATCCATATTTGCCGTACGGTTTTCTTTTGTAATCTGCAGGGCATCGGCAAGGGTGGTAAGAACGGGGGCAGGTAATGTTTCCGCTACCTTTGAGGGTACGTTCATTTTGTCGTCGGTGACTCTCTCATTGGCTTCGGGCAGCGCAGAGCCGATAAGTACACGGAAAAGTGTTGCCGCAAAACCGTAAACGTCGGTGGATTCATCGATTTCACCGTCAAAAAGTCCGTACTGCTCGGCGGCGGCATAGCCTGGAAATACCTGAGAGTTTATGGGACTGCCTGCTTTTCGCAGTTTCAGTATGGAAAAACCGCTTAATCTGAGCTTTCCGTCTCTGCCCACAATAATTGTTTCGGGAGAAATACCACCATGGATTATGCCTGCTTTATGAAGGGCGGATATTGCGGAAACAAGGGGCATAAATAAGGATTTAGCCTGTTCCCAAGAAAGTGTTCCGCCGTTTCGAAGTAAAAATTCACGAAGGGTTATTCCCTGAGCCGCTTTTGAAATCACATATGCGGTATTATTACATTCAATAATATCGCATATCTGTGGAGCAGCGGCGACCTTTAATTCCTTTAATTTTTTTGCAAGGTCAACAAAGTCAAGCAAAGCAGCATTATAATAATATTCGTTGCCTTCGGTTATGATGCACTTTAGGTGTTCATCTCTTTTGGCGAGAGGAACAGGGAAGAATTCACGGATATTTATAATGGAGTTGGTTTCGCTGTCCCAACCGATATAAGTAATGCCTTCGCCGTTTATTTCAAGGGCTTTGCCTATTATGTATCTGCCTTGGATACGGGATTTGATAGGTAAAGTTCCAAAAGGATTGAGGGTGGATGCGTTGTGGGAGCAGATAGGACATATTTCCTCGCCGCCGTTATCGTTCATACAACCCATACAAAGTCTGTCGAAAGTCAGCATAAAATGGTTCCTTTCCGAAATTTGAGTTTAACTTTAGTATAATTATATCATAATTTGTGACTTTATTCAAGTGGGATTAGGTTTTTAAAGACACAGGAGTGCTTTTGAGTAATCATTCTGTCCTCGTGAAGAGAACCGAAATACCAATGCTTAAAAAAACACAGTCGGCTGATTTTATCAAAGTAGCCGTTGATTTTTGTAATAAGCTCATTTTCGCCCCGTCGCAGCTGCATTGCGCTTTTAACGGGGGAGGGGGGCTCGTGGGTAAGGATATAGTCAACAGTTCTGTCGTTTTCATCAAGAAGCTGTGCGCCCTGAGCCATCTCTTCGGGGGTGGCAAGTTCTTCGCGCCACCATTTTCCGCTTTCAACCCTCATATCCTTATCTACACTTTCGCCGCCGCCAAAGGCAAATATTTTTTTGCCCTCAACGGTATATATCTGACCGCGGCACAGATGAATAAGATTTCGGTCAATTCTGTGAATCAGTCCGCCCTTCCAGACGGTCTTTCTGCAACGGTTTATTTGGTCAAAGTTATCGTGAGTACCGTCAAGAAAAGCTACCGTATATTTTCTGCTTCCCAGATATTTAATAACGTCCTTTTCCTCTTTGTCGCCGTTCCATAAAAAACCGAAGTCTCCGCAGACAATAACGGTATCACCTGCTTTAAGCTTTCGCCATTGTCTGTCAAAAAGGCGGTCAATATCTCCGTGCATATCACCAGTTACGTAAACCAAAATCAATCACCTCTTTTTGTCTAAAAATACTTTTATTTAAGTAAATAATGTAGTATAATAACTATATATAGAAACATTATACTACATTTCAGGAGTTTTTGCTATGAAAAAAAGAATTTTTTCTATAGTTTTAATAATTTGTTTACTTTTTTCGGCTGTTTTGCCCGTTAATGCCTTCGAAATTACCTCTTTCGAGGTACCGGGCGAGGCATCAGCGCTGGTTAGTCTTGATACGGGCGAAGTGCTTTACGGCAAAAATTTGGATAAAAGGGTATATCCCGCATCAATGGTTCAGATAATGGCGGCGGTTGTTATTTTAGAAAATGTACCTGACCTTGAAAGCTATAAGGTCACTATGACCGAGAGCGCATATAACAGCATTTTAGGTACAGGCTCCGCAATCCTTCATTTAAAGGTGGGCGAGGAATTAAACGGTAAGGATGCCCTTGCCGCTATGCTTGTTTCTTCGGCAGGCGACGTTATTTACGCTTACTGCGAAGCGGTGGGAGGAAGCATTGAAGGTTTTGTTAAAATGATGAACGATAAAGCCAATGCTATGGGACTTAAAAACACCCATTTTACAAATCCTATAGGGCTTCACGATAAAAACAACTATACCACGGTAAATGATATCATAACCCTTACAAAATATGCTATTGAAAATTACCCCGTATTCAGCGAAATAACTTCCCAGTCGCGTTATAAAATGGCTGCGACTAATATGAGGGATGAAAGAACGATAGTTACTACTAATTTCCTTATAGATACAAGCACAAATTATTATTATACCTATTGCACGGGTACCAAAACAGGATATACCGACGAAGCGGGCAGGTGTGTTACCGCTACCGCTTCTTATAACGGTTATAAATATTTAGCGGTGCTTATGGGCTGTCCCTCAGACAGTACAAGGGTTGAATTTACTGCCGCCCGTCAGCTTTTCAGATGGGCATTTAACGGCTTTGAATATAAAGCTATACTTGATACCGCATCTCCCGTAGCGGAAATGCCCCTTCGTCTTTCTATGGAAACCGACTATGTAGCCCTTTATCCCGAAAAACAGCTGACCTCCATTTTACCTAAGGAAGCGGACAATTCCACTATTATTATGAATCCGACGCTGTCAAAGAAGAGTGTTGATGCGCCTGTTAAAAAAGGACAGGTTTTAGGAACAGCTGAAATCGTTTATGCTGAACAGGTTATAGGAACGGTAAATCTTGTGGCAGGAGAGGACGTTAAGGCAAACGGACTTCTTAAATTCTTTGATATAATAAGAAGGATTTTCACATCTCTTGCATTTAAAATTATCTTTATTCTGATAATTCTTTGCGTTTCCCTGTTCTCTGCATACGTTGTCTATATCAACACAAAGGATAAAAAACGCAAAAGACGGGTAAAATATATTCCGTATGATGAGGAAAAAGAACTTCTGAAAAAACAAAAAAGCCGCCGAAAGAGAGAAAAGGCAGGCAGACCTGAATACAAAGGAGAAACAGATGATGAATAAATTTTTAAAAGGCATTATAAAAACCCTTTTGATTTTAGTTATAATATTTTTAGAATACTGGTTTATGCTGCCACCCATAAATTTAAGAAGCACAGCCTTTTATTTCTTTATAATAGTTGCTACCCTTACCGCCTTTATAATAGGCAGAGTAGGTGGGCTGTTTTCTTCTGTTAAAGCGGTTAAAGAGGTAAATGTAACCGACGTTAAAGCCCTGAGCCTCGGCGCATTTAAAAGACTTAAGCTTTCTACCAAAACAACCGTTTCAATATGTCTTTTAATGGTGCTTTTAATTATCGTGGGTAATATTATAGGCGCTAAAATTTTTAATGCTTCAAGATATAATACTCTTATTACCTTTAATGACGGCGATTTCGTAAAAGAGGTAAGCGAAATAAGTATGGACCAGATTCCCGTGGTTGACCGTGATACCGCATCACGTCTGGGACAAAGAAAGCTTGGCGAAATGTCAGACCTCGTTTCGCAGTTTGAGATAGAAGAGCTTTACACACAGATAAACTATAAGGGAAGGCCCGTAAGGGTTACACCCCTTCGTTACGGTGATATAATAAAGTGGTTTAATAACAGAAATCAGGGTATACCGGCATATATTACTGTTGATATGGCTTCTCAGGAAACTACACTGGTAAGACTTGATAACGGTATAAAATATTCGAAAAGCGAATATTTTATGAGAAATGTTGAAAGAAAACTGCGTTTTGATTATCCCACAAAGATTTTTGATGATATTTCTTTTGAAATAGACGATAACGGAACACCCTACTGGGTAGCTTCTACCGTTAAATTTAGAATCGGTCTTTTCAGCGGTAGGGATATCGGCGGCGCGGTGCTTATGAATGCGCAGACAGGCGAAAGCAAATATTATCCCTTAAATGAAATTCCTACTTGGGTTGATCAGGTGTTTAGTTCCACTATGGTTCTAAATCAGCTTGATTATAACGGAAAATACCGCTCGGGTTGGCTTAACTCCATTATAGGACAAAGGGGTGTTATAGGTACAACCGACGGCTATAATTATCTCGCAATTAATGACGACGTATGGCTTTATACGGGCATTACCTCGGTAACAAGCGATGAATCCAATATCGGCTTTGTGCTGACTAATCTTCGTACAAAGGAAACAAGATATTACCCCGTACCCGGCGCAGAGGAATATTCGGCAATGAGCTCGGCTCAGGGACAGGTACAGCATTTAGGCTATAAGGCAACCTTCCCGATTCTTTTAAATATAGCAGAGCGTCCCAGCTATTTTATGTCATTAAAGGATTCGGCAGGGCTTGTTAAAATGTACGCCTTTGTTGACGTACAGCAGTATCAGATAGTAGGAACGGGTAATACCGTTGAGGAAAGCCGCATTGATTATCTTTCTAAGCTTAAAAAGAGTGACGTTACTTTGAGCGAAGAAAAAAATGAAACAATAAGTGGTAGTGTGTCACTTATAGAAAGCGCCGTAATGGACGGCAATACCTGTTACTTTGTGACGGTAGAAGGAAACGATAGGGTATTTATTCTGCCCGTAACTCTGTCAGACAGACTCCCCTTCTTAAAGGAAGGCGACAGTATTACGGTTCAATATAACGACAGCGGTGCAGTAAAGGTAGAATTTAACTGAAAAAACACCTAATATAAGTAGCATAACTGTTTATACTACTTTAGGGTGAAGAAAATGGTAAAACTAATAGCGGCGACAGAAGTGATTTTAATTTCCTTGCTTCTGCGCCGCTTTTTGCATTTAAAGGATAAGTTAAGGAAACGCATTACCGATTTTTTATGTTGGTCCTTACTTTTGTTTAATTTACTTAAATATATATCGCAAAGCTTTACTTTGGGAAGACTTAGTATTCCTATTGAATTTTCGGCGGTGGCTTATTTTGCCGTACCAATAATAATTCTTTTTCGCATTGGCTTTTTAAGGGTGTGGGCGGTATATTCCTCGCTTCTTGCGGGAAGCGGATATTTTTTTGCATTTGCTCTTTTCGGAGACAAAATTTATAAGAATTACCCCTTTGATAAAATTTTGGTGGCGTTATTGTGCCACGGAATACTTCTTTTTATAGGACTAAGTCAGATTTCATTTAAAAGGTTTTCGGCATATTCAGGCTGGATACTGGCTTTAGGACTTTGCCTTTGCGTTTTTCACGCCCTTAATATGAGCAATTTTGCCCTAAATCTCAGGGGAGTATTTATGTATGAGCTGATTTTCGGCTTTGCCGCCGTTGACCTATTTGGAAAAATGATATTGCCCGTATATTATTTTTTGGTATTTGCGGTTTTCTCCTTTTCCTTAGGGCTTTTTTATAAATTAAATAATTTTTTTACAAAAAAATAATCCGTGACACATTTGGTGTCACGGATTTGGTTTTTTGGTTTTTACACCTTTACGTAGCCGAGTGCTTCAAGCACCGAGAAGCCTAAGATAAGAATTATACAAATGGGAGCGATATAGCGGATAACAACGGTGAAAAGCTTTTTGCCGCTGAATTTGCCTGAAAGCTCGGCTTCTTCAATAAGCGTCTTGGGTTTTATAACGTAGCCTACAAAGATGCAGGTTAAAAGGGCTACTATGGGCATAAGAACGCTGTTGCTTATGAAATCAAAGAAATCAAGGAAGCTAAAGCCTAAGAGCTTAACGCTGTCCCAGACACCCGTTACACCGTTGCCCAGAGCAGAGGGAATACCAAGGACTATGCATACTAAAAATACTACTATACAAGCCACTTTTCTGTTTAATTTGGTTCTGTCGCAAACAAAGGATACAACCGTTTCCATAAGAGAAATAGAAGATGTAAGGGCGGCAAAAAGTACCATAACAAAGAACAGAATACCTATAATAGTGCCTCCGGGCATATTGTCAAACACCTTGGGAAGAGTCATAAACATAAGACCTGCGCCTTTGTTTATATCTCCTGCGCCCGAAAAGGCAAATACACCGGGCACAACCATAAGACCTGCAAGAAATGCAATGCCTGTATCAAAAATTTCCACCTGATGAACAGCGGAGGAAACGTTAACATCCTTCTTCATATAAGAACCATAGGTTATCATAATACCCATTGCGAGACTCATTGAATAGAAGAGCTGTCCCATTGCCGCAAGAACGGTAGTGAAGGAGAATTTAGAGAAGTCAGGCACAAGGTAGTATTTAAGACCTTCCATAGCGCCGGGCATACAAACGGTATAAATAGCAATAAATAAAATAAGTATAACAAGGGCAGGCATAAGTATTTTGCTAACCTTTTCAATACCCTTTTCAACACCTAAAAGAACAATAACTGCTGTAATTGCAAGGAATAAAAGGAACCAACCGATAGGCTGACCTATTTGTCCCATATAGTTGATAAAGTAACTGTCATCAGCCGTTGCTTTTGCTCCGCCCGAAATAAATGCGAAGAAATATTTAATAATCCAACCGCCTATTACGGAATAATAGGGAAGAATTATAACGGGCACAAGGGCTGCAAGCCAACCAACAAAGGACCACTTTTTGTTAAGTGTGCTAAAGGCTTTAATGGCGCTCTGGCCTGTTTTTCTGCCTATAAGAATTTCGGCGCAGGAAAGGGCAAATCCAAATGTTACCACCAATATGAAATAAACAAGAAGGAATATTCCGCCGCCGTGTTTAGCCGCAAGATAGGGGAAACGCCAGATATTGCCAAGGCCTACTGCACTTCCTGCAGTTGCAAGAACAAAGCCTAACTTTCCCGAAAAGCTGCTGCGTTTTTCGCTCATAATTTCTCAAACCTTTCGAAAAAATAATACAATAGTATTATGCCATATTTTGCCTAAAAAAGCAAGGAAAACTATAGTGAGAGCGGTTGTTTCAATTGGGTTTTTATTCTCTTTTGATGATTTATGTCTGTAATATATTCGTTTTAATCAATTTTAAATTGATAATCTGTCAATTAACGGGATATGGAAACCTACATAAATTATGCTATAATATAGTCAGACCGGTCAAAACACATAAAGGAGAAAGGTTTATGACATTTGGAAAAATTATAAAAGATTTACGTCTTAAAAATAATATGACACAAGAAAAACTAGCGGAACTATTAAACATTTCGCCACAAGCAGTCAGTCGTTGGGAAACAAACTCTGCCATGCCTGATATTTCACTTCTACCGCCGCTTGCTAATTTATTTAATGTAACAACCGACCTTTTGCTTGGTATGGACACATATAAAAAAGACCTACGAAAAGCGGAGTTTGATGCGGCTTGTTTTGAGTATTGGAAACACAACGATAAGGAAAAGAATTATCAAATAGCGGTAAAAGCTGTTCAGGAATACCCAGGAAATATGGAATATGTAGAGTGGCTTGCTTCAGCAGAATATTATATGGCTTTTGAAAAGCGCGGAACAATAGATGAAAACAATGAAGAGGAATTTAATAGGTTACTCGATAGTGCTATTAAACATTACAAAATTGTTTTAGATAGTAACCCATTAGCAAAACTTCACGATAGTGCACTGCACGGAATAGTTTTATCATATCACTCCAAAGGAAATTTGGAAAAGGCAAAGGAATATGCTTTAAGCGAAGAAGAGGAGGACAAAAGAAACGAATTGCTCGTTTGGTGTTTAGAAGGTATGGAAAAAAGAAAGCATTGTCAAATCCTTTCAAACCAAAAACTAATGCAGTTTATTTCTTCACTCCAATTTGGCTATAAAACATTAGATGTTTGTAACGCTATTGAGAAAATTTTATACATTCTTTTCCCCGATAAAAATTTTCAGTTCCACAACAATATATTAACCTATAATTTTATTGACAAAGCTTTTTTCCTGTGCGGTGAAAAGAAATACGATGAAGTTATAAAAGAACTTGAAAAAGCAAGATACCATGCCGAGCAAGACACACTCTTTGCAAAGCAAAACAGTTATCAATATACTGCACCGCTATTCAATTTAGTCGGCGGCAAAAAACCGATAAGCGATGCATTAGAAACACCTCTTGACGGTTTTAGGGATACTCTTATTAATAATCATTGTTTTGATCCCATTAGAGAACAAGAAAACTTTAAAGCGTTGTTAAAATAATGTAAAAACAAAGCGGAGTGGATTCCCACTCCGCCACTTATTTTCAAAAAAATAGGACCAGTGCAGGCACCGATCCACTAAAAACAATGGTAGTTGTTTTTTTTCTACATTACTATTATATGTACTATTTTTCGTTTTGTCAAGAAAAATATTTACATTTTGTGAAGAAATTCATGCATTTTGTGTAGATTCATAAAAAACATTTATTACTTTTTTCATAAAATCATATGCAGATAAAAGAATAGAATTGTTCTTATAATACTCTTTATGTTTAATAATTCGGTTGTCAAAAAAGTCTTTTAACTCTTCGAAAGCGTGCTGTCGTGCCGTTAAAGGTGCTATTTGAGAATACAAATAAAGCAATACGCAAAAATCATTAATAACAGGTTTAGACATTTGCTTGTTTATTGTTGTGTTTTTGATTCCTTTTTTACCCAGAAATGCGCACACTGTGTATTCTGCATCAAAAGTTAAATCGGGCGTTTTAACCAAATCAATTAACAAGCAATTATTATGAGCAGCCGCGTTTCTAAGTAATCTTACCGGATTTATTAGGTAAAAGTATTCTCCCTTAAAATTATCGTTATTCTTTTTTGAACAAAATACATCTTTGTTTCTTGAATAAAAAAGTTTATACAGCTCCTGAAAGTCTTTAAAACTTATAATTTCTACAAGATTCCAGATAGCAAAATCGCTTTTATATTTATCCACAAGATCCTTGCAGGCTCTACCGTAAGATTTGTTTTTTATTTCGTTTTCAAAATGTTCGGGATCTATAGATTTGAACGTGTCAATTATAGTATATCCATCTTCATCTGATTTGTTAAAATCCTGCAATAGTTTGACCTTTAGATAGTGTTCTACATCAATTGCAATGCTTAGTATTTTCTTTCTTAATAAAGAATCAATAGTTGCCAAATCTCGAAGATATGCAAATTCTAAATTTAAATATTGTCCCCTATTATCGCCAGAATTATATGTATCATATAACTTTTGATATGCTTTTAGTTTAAAATAATATGTATTATTTTGCAAATAGTCAATTGCAAAATTTTCATTTTCAATATTAAATTTTATTCCTTTGCTTTACATATGTTCCACTTGACCTGCAACATCAAGTTTTTGTTTTCGTTCCACTGCCTCGAAATCACCTCTTGGCATATTATATCATACTTCGACAAAATTTTCAACATATGTGATCTTTATTGCTTTTGTGTTATTATAACAAGTAACTCGATTTTTTTGTGGCTTTTAGAATATAATTAAATCCTCTTATCTTTATTTATATTCTATCCACATAGCAATGGTGCTTTTATCGGGATTTTCGGGAACTATGAGCTTATCGGCTAAAATTTCATCATGTACTGTCATCATACGGGTATTTAAAATCATCATTGAAGCGCAATATGAAAGTTGTTTTTCCAAAATTGGATGACTGTATTTTTTTAAAATTCTTACAGTTTCATCAAAAGCATTTTTGAAATTTTTAATTAGTTTGTTGGATAGTGGATGTGAATGTAAAATATCTATACATTTCTGTTTTGTATCCCCCGCTAAAACCAAAATGTCAGAAACAATGTTTCCGTTCTCATCTAAATGAGCAAAACGATTTTCTAATCTTTTCCAAACCGCCCTTTCGCTTTCCGAAAAATCAGAAAATTTCCTGCTATTTTTTAAAACATCGGCAAAGAAAAGAGCTTGGGAGTAATCCATTTCACCGGCTCTTTCCCAAAGATTTAAAGTATCATCGCCGATTTTATATGCCCAAAACATAACGGTTTCACTGCCAAAACCGTTATGCCCCATAGCAGTTTTTTCAGGGACTTCATACTTTTCAAATCCCATAAAACCCCAAGTTTCGCCATTGGCGCGTTTTTCGGGGAAATAGATATTATACACATCCAGGCTTTGCACAAAACAATCTACTGCAAAAATGACTGCCCACCATTTTAGATCGTTATCGCTCATATTGTTTTTAACTGTTCCAAGTTCACGAAAACGGTCAAGTGAATCGGTAACAATAGTATCTATCATTTGGCTTCGCTCTTTTGAATGTTCTCTTTGTGATTTCCAAATTTCATACTGACACTCTTTACTGGAGATAAAAATGTTTGACACATATTTATTGCCAATCTTTTTAAGAAGTGTCGCATCCAGAAGTAATTTAACTTCCTCTTCCATATAGGGCATGGCAACTCCACATTCAATAGCCAATTGTTCTATTGTTAATGGGTTGTTGTCTAATTCAAGTAATATATTTTTAGGCAGACTTCTTTGGACGGCTTTCCAAGGCAGACCGCTTGGCTGTTGACCGCTTGCGGCAAAATCAACGTTTTCGGGTTTATAACTTCTTATACCAAATTCTCTTGACATACTCATACCTTCTTTCAAAATTTTTCTTGCGCGGAACAGCTTAGACTTAACTGTGCTTTCGGGAAGTTTTAAAGAAAGGGCAATATCTTTTATTTTTCTATCCTCTATGTAATAGGCAACCACAATATTACGGTATTCTGAGGAAATAAACGCTAATTCTCGCCTGAGCAATTTTAAATTTTCACTGAAAATTATTTTATTCTCAATATTTGCGGTATGGTCGGATATTTCATATTCGCAGATATACGGGGTAGCAAACATCTGATTTTTATTATGCTTATTTTTAGCCCATACACTATAACGGTTACGGGCAATGCCCCAAACCCACGCCTCAAAATTTTCGGGCTTATTTCCTCTTTCGAGGGAAGTAATAATATTAAGCAAAATATCCGAAGTCAGATTTTCTGCTTCTAAGCTGTCACCGGTTTTTTTGAGACTAAAATAAAACAGCTTGTTCATATAATTTTCGGTCAGTAGATTAAGAAGCTCTCTGGGTGCCATTTCCTTTAACCTCCTTTCACTTATATAGTGTTTAAATTTTGAAAAAGGTTGCAAGTTTTTAGTGTGAAAAACCGAGAAGATAAAAATCTTCTCGGTTTTAGCTTATAATGATTATAGTTTATCTACGTCTTTGTCGGTTATAATGTGGAAGCCGTTTTCTTCAAGGGCGCTTTCTGCCTTTTCATTATCGGCAACACGAAGAACGACGTAAGCGTGTTTTTCGGTTCTTGTCATAAATGCGTAGAGGTATTCCATATTTATATGGTTTTCATCAAGTACCTTTAAGGCAACTGATAGTTTTCCGGGGGCATCGCCTATTTTAACGCCTACAACGTCGGTGGTTTTAATAAGATAGCCGTCACTCTTTAGGGTATCAAGGGCTGTTACGGTATCGTTTACAATAAGACGGAGAATTCCGAAATCCTCGGTATCTGCAATTGAAAGGGCGCGTATATTTACGTTGTGCTTTGCCAAGGTGTCGGTAATTGCTACCAAAGCGCCCTGCTGATTTTGAACAAAAACAGTAAGTTGTTTTAATGACATAATCTATTCTCCTTTAATGTAATTTTCTTTTATCAATAACGCGAACAGCTTTGCCTTCGCTTCTGGTTATGCTCTTGGGCGGAACAAGATGAACGGCGGGGTTGATACCAAGCATAAGCTTCATTGAATTTGAAAGCTTCTTTTCGAGACTTGTTATACCGCTTACAGTATCGGTGAACTGGTCGGGATTCATTTCAACGTTAACGTCAAAGGTGTCATTGTTGCCCACTCTGTCAACGATAATCTGATAGTTAGGCTGATAGCCTTCGTTTAAAAGAACTGTTTCTATCTGGCTTGGGAAGACGTTTACACCGCGGATAATAAGCATATCGTCGGTTCTGCCCATAGGCTTTGCCATTTTGATAAAGGTTCTTCCGCAGGAGCATTTTTTACGGCTTAATACACATATATCACGGGTTCTGTAACGAAGGAGAGGAAATGCCTCTTTATCAAGGGCGGTAAATACAAGCTCACCCTTTTCGCCTTCGGGAAGAACCTCTTCTGTATCGGGGTCAATAATTTCGGCAATGAAGTGGTCTTCATTTATATGCATACCGCTTTGCTCACAGCATTCAAATGCTACACCTGGGCCGCTTGTTTCGGTAAGACCGTAAATATCGTATGCTTTAATACCTAAATCAGCCTCTATATTTCTTCTCATTTCCTCGGTCCAAGGCTCTGCGCCGAAGATACCTGCTTTAAGGGGAATTTGGTCGGGAGTCATTCCCATTTCCTTTAAGGATTCGGCTATATAAGCTGCATAGGAAGGAGTACAGCAGATAATAGTTGCGTTAAGGTCGGTCATAAACTGAATCTGTCTCTCGGTAAAGCCGGAGGACATAGGAAGGGTAAGACAGCCAACCTTGTGAGAACCGCCGTGCAGTCCCGAACCGCCTGTAAAGAGTCCGTAACCGTATGCAACCTGACAAACGTCTTCACTGGTTCCGCCTGCGGCAACAATTGCTCTTGCACAGCAGTCTTCCCATAAATCAATATCGTGCTGGGTATAGAAAGCAACCACACGTTTGCCTGTAGTGCCCGATGTGGAATGAATACGAACGCAGTCCTTCAGGGGAGAACCTAAAAGACCGTAAGGATAGGCATCTCTTAAATCTGCCTTGGATAAGAAGGGAAGCTTGTGCAAATCCTCAATGCCGTTAATGTCTTCGGGCTTAACCCCTTTTTTGTCCATTAGGTCGCGGTAGTATGCTACGTTTTCGTAAACGTGCTTAACCTGCTTTCTTAGTTTTTCCGATTGAAGCTTTTTAATATCTTCAACGGGCAAAGTTTCGATTTCTTTTTGATAGTAGTTTTGTGCCATTTTTGATCATCCTTTCTGTTATTTTGTTTGGTACAAACCTTCGGAATGAAAGGAAAATAAAAAGTCCTCTGCATTCCGATTAAGAATACAGAGGACGAGAAAATCGAAATCCCGTGGTACCACCTCAGTTCGCCGCTATCTCACGATAACGACCTTTTCAGGTACTAACATACCTTAGTTCTGTTACGGGAACACCCGTTGCATCCTACTTAAGACTAATCTTGTTCAGTGCACTGCTAACAGAATGAATTCAAAATGGACGTCCTCTTTGTCTCGCACCAACCGACAACTCTCTCCAGAATCTTTCCAGATTTACTTGTTTCTGCTCATCGCATTTAGTGGCGTGTTTTAACACGTTGCCTTATTTTAACACGGCAAATTAAAAAAGTCAATACTTTTTTATTATGAATTATATCCAAGCTCAAAGGCTTTTTTATTCATTTCTATGAACTTCGGAGCAACGGTATTTTCAATAGCCTTTATCCAGTTTTTAAAAGGAATATCGAAATACTTAGCGGCTTTGCCCATTAAAACTATATTAACAGCCTTGCTTGAACCTGCTTCTTCCGCTAAAGAAAGAGCATCAAGGGCTTCAACGGCTACACCCTTGTCGGTAAGTTCGCTGAGAACTTCATTAGGATACTGGGCAGCGCCGATAATTACAGGCATAGGATCTATCTGCTGAGTATTTACAACGATTTTGCCGTCTTTTTTAAGAAATTTTGCATAACGGGCAGCTTCAAGCTTTTCAAAAGAAATAATTATATCGGCTTCGCCCTCGGCAATAATGGGGGAATAAACCTTTTCGCCGAAACGAACGTAGGTTACAACACTACCGCCGCGCTGACTCATACCGTGAACCTCGCTAACCTTAACGTCAAAGCCTTCATCCATAAGAAGTCTGCCGAGAAGCTTTGAGGCAAGTAGGCTTCCTTGTCCGCCTACACCAACTATCATAACACTTTTAGTCATTTTCACGCCCTCCTTAAACTATAGCATCAAATGCACAAAGCTGTTTACAAACACCACAGCCAACGCATAGCGTGTTGTCGATTTTTGCCTTGCCGTCCTTAAGACTTATTGCAGGGCAACCCAGCCCCATACAGCGTTTGCAGGATTTACATTTGTCTGCCTCTACCTTTAAGGGCGCTTCGTGTTTAACGGATTTAAGCAGTACACAAGGTCTGCGGGAAATAATAACCGAAGGCTCCTTGGCGGATAATTCTTCCTTAACTGCCAATTCACAAGCCTTAAGGTCATAGGGGTCAACAACCCTTACTCTGTTTATGCCAAGGGCTTTGCAAAGAGCCTCTAAATCAACCTTTGCGGCAATTTCGCCTTTGATATTAAAGCCGGTAGTGGGGTTCTGCTGATGTCCTGTCATACCTGTAATGGAGTTATCAAGGATAATTACGGTGGAATTGGTTGCGTTATAAGCAACGTTTACAAGACCGGTCATACCCGAATGCATAAAGGTGGAGTCGCCGATAACGGCAACGCTCTTCTTTTCGGCTTCCTCGCCTCTTGCGGCATTAAAGCCGTGAAGTCCCGAAACCGACGCTCCCATACAAAGCGTGGAATCAAGGGCGTTAAGGGGAGCAACAGCGCCTAAGGTATAGCATCCAATGTCGCCCATAACGGTGATTTTGTTTTTGGAAAGGGTATAGAACATACCTCTGTGAGGACAGCCTGCGCACATCATAGGAGGACGGGGAGGAATAATGCTGTCTGCGCAAACAGAATAGTTATCCTCTTTGCCGAATGCCTTGGCAATGGTGCTCTGAGAAAATTCTCCCAAAATGGAGAAAAGCTCTTTGCCGACACATTCAATGCCCATAGCCTTAACCTGATTTTCAATAACGGGGTCAAGCTCTTCAATTATATAAAGCTTTTTAACCTTACTTGCAAAATCTTTAATAAGCTTTTCGGGAAGGGGGTTAGGCATACCGATTTTAAGAATACTTGCAGTATCTCCCAAAACCTCTTTTACATACAAATAGGAGCAACCCGAAGTAATAATGCCGATATCACTACTGTTCATTTCTACCTTGTTATAGATGCAGTTGTTTGCAAATTCAGCAAGAAGCGCAGTTCTTTCTTCAACAACGGGGTGACGCTTAATGGCGTTACCCGGCATCATTATAAACTTCTGAGGATTTTTTTCATAATCCTTAAGTACGGCAGGCTCTGCTACGCCCACTTCAACAACAGACTGGCTGTGAGCAATACGTGTGCACATACGAAGAAGTACGGGGGTGTCGAATTTTTCGGAAAGAAGGAAAGCGGATTTTGCAAAATCGTAGGCTTCCTGAGAATCGCTGGGTTCAAGCATAGGAACCTTGGAAGCGATAGCATAATGACGGGAATCCTGCTCATTCTGTGAAGAATGCATAGCTGGGTCATCGGCAACGCATATTACCATACCTCCGTTTACACCTGTATAGGAAAGGGTGAAAAGAGGGTCGGCCGCAACATTTAAGCCGACGTGCTTCATAGCGCAGGCGCCTCTTGCACCTGCAAGACTTGCGCCAAAGGCAACCTCGCAGGCAACCTTTTCGTTGGGAGCCCATTCACTCTTTAAATCGTCATATTTAGCTAAAAATTCAGTGATTTCGGTGGAGGGAGTACCGGGATAACTGGATACTACTCCAAGACCGCCGTCGTGCAGACCTGCTGCAACAGCGGCATTACCTATCATAAGTTTTTTCATAAAACACATACCTCTTTTTAAGATTTGTTCTGAGAATCAACAAGACCTTCTGCGCCGTAAATTTTACGGAGCTTGGGTTTTTCGATTTTGCCTGTGGGATTACGGGGAACGTCGGCAAAAATAATTTTGCGGGGACGCTTATAACGGGGAAGCGCCATACAGAATTCATTTATTTCCTCTTCTGTGCAGGTCATACCCTTCTTAACTTCAATAATGGCAGCGGCAATTTCGCCCAGTCTGACGTCGGGAAGACCGATTACGGCAACGTCCTTAATCTTCTCATATCCTGCCATAAAGTTTTCTATCTGTACGGGATAGAGGTTTTCGCCGCCCGTAATAATAACGTCTTTCTTACGGTCAACAAGATAAATAAAGCCATCTTCATCCTGCATTGCCATATCGCCCGTATATAGCCAACCGTCCTTTAAGGAATCGTTGGTGGCTTTTTCGTCTCTGTAATAACAGGTCATAACACCGGGGCCCTTAAGGCAAAGCTCACCAACCTCGCCCTGCTTTACGGTTTCACCTTCGGGAGAAACGATTTTGATTTCCCAACCATATCCGGGGATACCGATAGCGCCTACCTTATGTACGTTTTCAACGCCTAAATGCACAGCGCCGGGGCCAATGGACTCGCTGAGTCCGTAGTTTGTATCATACTGATGATTGGGGAATATTTCAAGCCAACGCTTAATAAGACTTTGAGGAACGGGCTGAGCGCCTATGTGCATAAGTCTCCAATTAGAAAGGTCGTAATCCTTAAGGTCGATTTCGCCTCGCTCAATAGCGTTTAAAATATCCTGAGCCCAAGGAACAAGGAGCCATACAATAGAGCACTTTTCACTGCTTGCCGCTTCTAAAATACTCTTTGAAGCGGTACCCTTAAGAATAACAGCCTTTCCGCCTACAAGGAGGCTGCCGAACCAATGCATCTTTGCGCCCGTATGATAAAGGGGAGGGATACACAAAAAACAGTCATCCTTTGTTTGTCCGTGGTGTGCCTGTTCAACTCTGCAGGAGTGAATAAGACTTCTGTGCTTATGCAAAATGGCTTTGGGGAAGCCTGTGGTACCGGATGAAAAATAAATTGCGGCATCGTCTTCCTCAGTAAGAGTACATTCGGGGAAACTACCCGAAAACTCGCTTATAAGGTCATTATAGTCATCGGCAAAAGCAGGACAGCCTGCGCCCAAATATATAAGTGTGCATTTTTTGCTGATTTTTTCAGCAACGGCTTCAACTCGTCCTACAAATTCATTACCGAAAATAAGCACGTCGGCTTCGGCTAAATCAAGACAGTAGTCGATTTCGTCGGAGGAATAACGGAAGTTAAGAGGAACAGCCAATGCTCCTGCCTTTAAAATTCCGAAATAAATAGGAAGCCAGTCGATACAGTTCATCAAAAGTATAGCAACCTTTTTCCCTTTGCCTATACCGTTAGCGGTAAGCATATTGGCAAGACGGTTGGCTTTTTCGTTAAATACCTCCCAGCTTATCTCTCTGCGGTAGTGTTTTTTATTGGTGGGCTGAACAAGTTCATATTCATTCCACGTAAGCTTTCTTGTTTCGGGTTGGTCGGGATTAATTTCAACCAGCGCCGTATCATTTGCAAATTCTTTTGCATTTCTTTCAAGAAGGTGAACAATAGTCATTATATAAACCTCATTTTACATATAAACATTAATATATACACTTTAACACTTTAAAGCGTGTTTGTCAACAAGAAAATGACGGAAAAGCCTAAAAAAGCCGTTTTTTTAAGAAAATTTTAAATTTTTTGAAAAAGCCCTTGACATTTTTGCTTTAAAGTGCTAAAGTGATAACATCGATTCAACGCTTTAAACCTTTAAAGTGCGAAAGGAGAAAATAGAAATGAGTAACACAGCTTTAATTACCATACCGATGTTAATTCTTTTCTTCGGTCTTATGATAGGTGTAGGCTTTTATTGCAGAAAAAATTCCACCAACGTTGACGGCTTTGTCCTTGGCGGCAGAAACGTCGGCCCGTGGCTTACCGCCTTTGCTTTCGGTACGTCCTATTTTTCTGCGGTAATATTTGTAGGCTATGCAGGTCAGTTCGGTTGGAATTTCGGTCTTGCTTCCACATGGATAGGTCTTGGTAATGCTTTTATAGGTTCCCTTCTTGCTTGGACGGTGCTCGGCAGACGCACAAGGGTAATGACGCAGCATTTAGGCAGTAAAACAATGCCCGATTTCTTTGAAAAGCGTTATGACAGCAAAAAATTAAAGGTAGTTGCTTCTTTTATAGTATTTATATTCCTTATTCCATATACCGCGTCCCTCTATAACGGACTTTCCTCGCTTTTCAATAATGTATTTCACATTGATTACTGGATAATAGTTGTGGCTATGTCGGTGCTGACAGGCGTTTACGTTATTTTCGGCGGCTATATGGCTACGGCAATCAATGATTTTATTCAGGGAATAATAATGCTTGCGGGAATTATTGCCGTAATTGCATCGGTTCTCACTTCACACGGCGGATTTAATGCGGCGGCAGAAAGTCTGGGTGTAAAAGCAGGAACACAGTACACCGCGATTTTCGGACCTAACCCGATTTTCCTTTTCTTTGTTATAATGCTTACCTCCTTAGGCACTTGGGGACTTCCTCAGATGGTGGGTAAATTCTATTCCATAAAAAATGAAGATTCCATTAAAAAGGGTACGGTTATTTCTACTGTTTTTGCTATAATCGTGGCAGGCGGATGTTATTTTCTGGGCGGATTTGGCAGACTCTATGAACCGTCAGTTAAAAACGGCAAGGTGCTTTTCGATTCTATTGTTCCTACTATGATAAAGGATTTACCATCTGTTATAGTTTCACTTGTTATAGTACTTGTGCTTTCGGCTTCTATGTCAACCCTTTCATCACTTGTTATGGCATCAAGCTCAACCCTTACTCTTGACTTTATTAAGGGCAAAATTTCAAAGAACTTAAGCGAGAAAAAACAGGTATTTATAATGCGTGTTCTGATTGTTGTGTTCATTGCAATATCCGCATTTATTGCAATTATGCAGCATCAGTCCAATGTAACCTTTATAGCTCAGCTTATGGGCATTTCCTGGGGCGCTTTGGCAGGCGCATTCCTTGCTCCTTTCCTTTACGGTTTATACTGGAAGCGCACCACAAAAGCGGCAGTCTGGGTCAACATTGTCTTCTCAACAGTATTTATGATTCTCAATATGCTTATTAAATCTGCATTCCCCACTATATTACAGTCACCTATTAACGCAGGTGCATTCTGTATGCTGGCAGGTTTAATAATTGTTCCCGTGGTAAGTTTACTTACCAAAAAGCCCGATAAATCTCAGGTTGAAGAGGTTTTCTCTTGCTATGATAAAGAGGTTACAGTAACTTCCAAGCATTCCATCGGTGAATAATTTGTAAAAAAATACAAAAAAATAGGGCCAAAAGGTTGCACAACCCTTTGGCTTTATGTTATAATTTATGGTAATTTATTTTTTGGAGGAAAATTCCTTATGAAAACTTTAATGCTGGGTAACGAAGCAGTTGCTCGCGGTCTTTATGAAGCGGGTTGTAGCTTTGTTTCAAGCTACCCCGGTACCCCTAGTACCGAAATCACAGAATATGTAGCAAAATATAGTGAAATTTACGCCGAGTGGGCGCCTAATGAAAAGGTTGCTATGGAATCGGCTTTTGGTGCCGCTTTGGCAGGTAAAAGAAGTTTTTGCGGTATGAAGCACGTTGGTCTTAATGTTGCCGCCGACCCACTTTTTACCATCTCTTATACAGGTGTTAATGCAGGTATGGTTATTGCCGTTGCCGATGATGCAGGTATGCATTCATCACAAAATGAGCAGGATTCCAGACACTATGCCTTAAGCTCTAAAATTCCTATGCTGGAGCCTGCCGATTCTGCCGAGGCGATTGCCTTTACAAAGCTTGCTTACGAGCTTTCGGAAAAGTTTGATACCCCCGTTCTTATAAAAATGTGCACCCGTGTATCTCACTCACAAAGTGTTGTAGAGCAGGGAGATAGGGTAGAGGCAAGCAAGCCTTATGAGAAAAATCCTCAGAAATACATAATGATGCCGGGCAATGCAAAGCTCCGTCATCCCGTTGTAGAACAGCGTACCAAAGCTTTAATAGAGTATGCTGAAACCGCATCTGTTAACCTAATTGAAAAGGGCGAATGTAATAAAAAGGGAATTATTACTTCTTCAACCTCTTATCAGTATCTTATGGAGATTTTTGGTGATAAATACCCCGTTTATAAACTTGGTCTTATCTGGCCTATGCCTGAAAAATCAATTTTAGATTTTGCCGCTTCGGTTGATGAGCTTGTGGTTGTTGAAGAGCTTGATGCATTTATCGAAACCCATTGCCGCAGTTTGGGTCTTAACCCCAAAGGTAAGGAAATTTTCTCTAATATTGGCGAAATTAGTCAAAATATGGTTGCCGAAAGGTTTGGCATTGAAACACAAATCGGCGCGAAGGTGGATGCAGTTATTCCTAACCGTCCTCCCGTTATGTGTGCAGGCTGTCCCCATCGCGGACTTTTCTACACCCTTTCTAAAAACAAAATCACCGTTATTGGTGATATAGGTTGTTATACCTTGGGTGCAGTTGCTCCACTTAATGCTATCGATGCCGTTGTTTGTATGGGCGCTTCTGTGTCAGGCCTTCACGGCTTTAATAAGGCTCAGAATGATGCAACTTCCGGTAAATCGGTTGCAGTTATTGGCGATTCTACCTTTATGCATTCGGGTATAACCGGTCTTGTAAATATCGCCTACAACAGTTCAAATTCTACCGTAATTATTTTAGATAACTCTATTACCGGTATGACCGGTCATCAGCAAAACCCAACAACAGGCTATAATCTTAAGGGTGACCCCGCATCTAAAATCGACCTTGAGGCTCTTTGTAAATCTGTTGGTATTAAGCGTGTTCGTGTTGTTGACCCTTACGATCTTGCCGAATGTGATGCCGCTATTAAAGAGGAGCTTGCAGCTGAGGAGCCATCAGTTATTATCTCTCGCCGTCCTTGCGCACTTCTTAAATACGTTAAATATAATAAACCACTTGTAGTTGATACAGCTAAATGCAAAAGCTGTAAAATGTGTATGAAGATTGGTTGTCCTGCAATCAGTATGAAGGATGGTAAAGCCGTTATTGATAACACCCTTTGCACAGGTTGCGGTGTTTGTAAGCAGCTTTGTAAGTTTGGCGCTTTAAAAAGCGGTGAGGAGGCATAAAAATGGAAACTAAAAACGTAATGATAGTTGGCGTTGGCGGTCAAGGTAGTCTTCTTGCTTCAAAACTTTTGGGTAAATTGCTTCTTACTAAGGGCTATGATATTAAGGTATCAGAGGTTCACGGTATGAGTCAGCGCGGCGGTAGTGTTGTAACCTATGTTCGCTTTGGAGATAAGGTTTATTCTCCGATTATCGATAAGGGCGAAGCAGATTTTATTGTTTCTTTTGAAATGCTGGAGGCCGCCCGTTATACCGAATTTTTAAAACCTGATGGCAAAATTATTACTAACACACAGCAAATCAATCCAATGCCTGTTATTACAGGCGCTCAGGAATACCCCGAAGCTTTAAGTGAAAAAATCAAAGCGGCGGGTATTGACCTTGTAGCAGTGGATGCGCTTTCTCTTGCTGAGGAGGCAGGCTCCGCCAAGGCTGTAAATATAGTGCTTATGGGTATTCTTTCCAAGTATTTTGATTTTACCGAGGATGAGTGGAATAAAGCCATTGAAAGCAGTGTTCCCCCTAAATTCCTTGAGCTTAATAAAAAAGCCTTTGCCCTTGGCAAAGCAATTGAATAAATTTTAAACGGCGAAAATATTTCACCAAAGGAGTGCAAAAGCCAATGAGCAATTATTATCAACCCGAAATTGAAACCGCCTCTCGTGAGCAGATTCGTGAGTGGCAGAACGAACGTCTTGTAAAACAGATCAGACGCGTTTGGGATAATGTGCCTTATTACCGCAAAAAGATGGAAGAAAAGGGCGTTACACCTGATGATATTAAAGGCGTAGATGACCTTAAAAAGCTTCCCTTTATAACTAAGGCTGATTTGCGTGACGCCTATCCTTACGGGCTTTTGGGTGCCCC
>JAZSHI010000032.1:0-89841 GCA_045533195.1 Acutalibacteraceae bacterium | reverse complement strand
GCAAACGATTTTTGCAATAAGGGTGCAAAATTTATACATATGGTCGATTTAGAGGGTGCCAAAGACGGTACTACCCCAAATCTTAATATAGTGAAGCAAATTGCTAATGAAACTTCTCTTTTCACCGAAATAGGCGGCGGTATTCGCACTATGGAAACGGTCAGAGCATATCTTGAAAACGGTGTTGACCGTGTTATATTAGGAACTGCTGCCGTTAATGACAGAGATTTTCTTTTAAAAGCTGTGCAAAAGTATAAAGAAAAAATTGCTGTCGGCGTTGATATCAAGGACGGTTTTGTAGCTATTAAAGGGTGGACCGAAAAATCAACCTTTGACGGTATTGAATTTTGCAAACAAATGCAAAAAATCGGTGTAAAAACTATTATTTGTACCGATATATCCCGCGACGGCGCTATGAAGGGCACAAATTTACAGCTTTACAGAAGGCTAAGTGATGAACTTTCTTTAGATATTGTGGCTTCGGGCGGTGTCACAGATATGAGTGATATCGAAAGCCTTGCTAAAATAGGCGTATATGGAGCAATTATCGGAAAAGCCTACTATACGGGCGCTATAAATCTTAATGAAGCGGTGGAAAAAGCAAAATGATTACCAAAAGAATTATTCCTTGCCTTGACGTTAAAAACGGCAGAGTAGTAAAGGGTGTTAATTTTAAAGGACTAAGTGATGTTTCTTCTCCTGTGGAACTTGCAAAATATTATAGTGAAAACGGTGCTGATGAACTTGTTTTTTATGATATCACCGCTTCTTTTGAAGGCAGACAGCTTTTTACCGATATTTTAAAAGAGGTGGCAAGTAAGATTTTTATTCCTCTTACTGTAGGCGGCGGTATAAACAGCCTTGATGATTTTGACAGAGTGCTAAAGTGCGGCGCCGATAAGGTCAGCGTTAATTCAGGCGCTATCAGAAATCCTTCACTTATCGGTGAGGCGGCTAAAAAATACGGCGACCAATGTGTTGTGCTTTCTGTTGATATTAAAAGGGTGGACGGCACTTTTCACGTTTTTGCAAAAGGCGGCAGAGAGGATACAGGTATCGAGGCTATAAATTGGATTAAACAGGGCGTTAAAGACGGTGCCGGTGAAATAGTTGTAAACTCTATTGACACCGACGGTGTTAAGGGCGGTTTCGACTTAGAGATGCTCAGCGCTGTGTGCGATGCTGTAAAGGTTCCTGTTATTGCTTCGGGCGGAGCGGGAAATATAGAGCATTTTATAAATCTTTTTAAAACCTTACCTGATGTGGATGCCGGTCTTGCAGCCTCCATTTTTCATTTCGGTGAAGTTAAAATCAGCGAACTAAAAAAAGAATTAAATAATAACGGTATTATTGTGAGGATATGAGTATGTTTAATATTAATGAGCTTAAATTTGATGAAAAGGGACTTATTCCTGCTATTGTTGTTGATGCTGATACAAAAAAGGTGTTGACTTTGGCTTATATGAACAAAGAGAGCCTTAAGATTTCTATGGAAAAAGGACTTACTTGTTTTTATAGCCGTTCACGTAAAGAGCTTTGGCTAAAGGGAGAAACAAGCGGAAACTATCAGCATATTGTTTCTATTACCGCTGACTGTGATAAAGATGCTTTGACTGTTGTAGTAAAAAAAGACGGCCCTGCCTGTCATACGGGCAACGATACCTGCTTTTTTAACGAAGTATGGCAAAGTGATGAACTAAGTGAATTTTCTGCCGAGGGACTTTATGCTTTGCTTGAGGGCAGAAAAAAAGACCTTCCCGAAGGCTCATACACAACCTATCTTTTCCAGAAGGGCATTGACAAAATTCTTAAAAAGGTAGGCGAAGAGTGTACCGAGGTTATTATTGCAGGCAAAGCAAACGATAAAGCCGAAACTGTATATGAAATTGCCGACCTTATGTATCACGTTATGGTTATGATGGTTGAAATGGGAATTGACGTATCTGATATTAAAAACGAACTTGCCTCCCGTCACGTTATCGATAAAAAAGTAAAACAGGAAAAAATGACAGGAAACTAATCAAAAAGACAGCGAAAGCTGTCTTTTTCTTTTAGGTAATAGGGCTGTGCTTCGCACAGAGGGAAGAGGGATGAGGGAGTAGGGGACGATGGTACGGCTTCGCCCAGACCCTTTTGTCGTTTTGCGACATTTCTCTTATTAGGGGAATAACCACATCGTCCCGTTTTGGTTTTTATGAAACAATAATGTTTTGACGGGTTGATGTGGGCATCAACCCCTACGGTGTTAGCGTATATATTTATTGGTATTTTGTGTGGCTTACGTTAATAAGGCTCCTTTGTAAAGGGAGCTGTCACGAAGTGACTGAGGGATTGTTTTGTTTCGCACAATCCTCCCACCGACATACGTCGGTCCCCCCTCCTTTACAAGGTGGGCGTTTATGTAAACAATGTAAACAATGTTTTTAAACTTTTTTTATAAATAATAAAAAAATAAAATATTTTTATTAATTTTAAATCTTTTATAGATTTGTTGTTGTCATTGTTGTTAAATAGGTTCAAACCCTTTGTTTATGCGGGTTTTAATGTCAACAATGATGTCAACAATGATGTCAACAATGGCAACATTTATTTTCTTTTTATCCAACCTCTTTCTTTGCCATAGTTCTCAATATAAATTACATTCTTACTTCTCTCCCAGCCTTCCATTTGTTGTATTATAAGACCGATTTCGGTGCTGTCTTTTTTGGTGGGGTGGGAGTGCTGTGCTTCGCACAGAGGTAAGAGGTAAGAGGTAAGAGGAAAAAATGACAGGTAATTAAAATTAAGACAGCGAAGAGTTTTTCTTTGCTGTCTTTTAAATTATTACAAAAGTGTCACTATCGTTGTGCGACAAATTATTTTATGATATAATTTTCAATAAATTAAGGAAGTGATTTTTTGACAAAAATACTACTTGTGGAAGACGATAAGGATATTGTTATTAATTTAAAAGAATTTCTTAATAACGAAGGATATATAGTTGAAAATGTATCAGGGCAGACTGAAGCTATGAAATTGCTTGAGAATAAGCATTTCGATATAGTTTTACTCGATATATCTCTTCGGGAAGGTAACGGTTTTGCAACCTGCAGAGCAATAAAGGCTCAGTATAGTATTCCTGTGATTTTTCTTACTGCTTTTTCTGATGAATTCAGTACAGTTACGGGTTTTGATATCGGTGCGGATGACTATATTTCAAAGCCTTTCCGTCCAAGAGAGCTCCTTTCCCGAATTTCAAATGTATTACGTCTTACGGGAAATACGGGGAAAATTGTTAAACTGGGCGACGTTATTGTGGATACGGAAAAAGGTACTGCCTTTAAGAATAATAAGGATTTATTTTTGTCGGCTCTGGAATATAAGCTGTTGCTTGTTTTTATTAATAACAGGAACGTTGTTTTAAGCCGCACACAGCTACTGGACGCTATCTGGGATGTTGCGGGTGATTATGTTAATGATAATACGGTTACTGTATATATAAAACGTCTAAGAGAAAAAATAGAAGACAATCCTGCCGAGCCTAAAATTATATTGACGGTAAGAGGACTGGGATATAAGGTGGAAGTATGATAAATCTCTTTAAAAATCGCGAAGTTAAAAAGGTTTTTTTACTACAGATAATAGTTGGTATTTTTTCGTCGGCAGTATGTTTTTTGATTAATATATATGCCGGAATAATAGTTACCGCTACCCATATTTTAATGCTGTTAATTTACTATATCAGCACCTATAAGAGATATTTAAGGATATCAGCCTTAGCAGGGGATATAGATAAAATTTTGCATGGTGATAATTCTATATATCTCGAAAACTATTCCGAGGGCGAATTAGCTATTCTTCAAAGTGAAATATATAAAATGACGGTTAGGCTTAGGGAACAACAGCAAAAATTATTAAAGGATAAAATTTATCTTGCGGATTCTATTGCTGATATTTCTCATCAAATTAAAACACCTCTTACGTCTATCAACCTATTGGTACAGCTTTTATCTGAACCTAAACTTGACGAGGAACGCAGACAACAGCTTATCAGGGATTTATACGGATTACTTTCAAGAATAGACTGGCTTATTATAACGCTGCTTAAAATATCGAAACTTGATGCGGGAACAATACAGTTTAAAATGGAAAGAGTAAGCCTTGAAGAACTTATACAAAAAGCAGTATCGCCCTTGCTTGTGCCAATAGAATTAAAAGGTCAACAGCTGAAACTAAATGTATCCGGAGATTTTTGCGGAGATATATACTGGAGCTGTGAAGCGATAGGAAATATTGTAAAAAACTGTATGGAGCATACAAATGAAGGCGGACAAATAGTTATTGAAGCAAAGGAAAATGCACTTTATTCACAGATTATTATAAGTGATACGGGAAGTGGAATTTCAAAGGAAGATATGCCCCATATTTTTGAGAGATTTTATAAAGGAAAAAACAGCGATGATAAAAGCTTCGGTGTCGGTCTCGCTTTGGCCCGTATGATAATTTCAAGTCAAAACGGTACGATAAAAGCAGAAAATAATATTCCCTTAGGGGCGAAATTTATCATCAGATTCTATAAAGGAACCGTCTGAAGTACGGTTCTTTTATTAAATGACAAATCAGTAATTTTAAAGTCACTTCAAAGTAATTTTTACATCGTACAATGTAAGTGTAAAATGTGAAAGGAGTTTTGATATGGAAATATTACGAGTGGAAAATCTCACTAAAATATATGGAAAGGGTGAAAATGAAGTTAGGGCACTTGACGGTGTTTCCTTTTCGGTAAACAAAGGAGATTTTATTGCTATTATTGGTCCTTCAGGCTCGGGAAAATCCACCTTGCTTCATATTCTCGGCGGTGTTGACCGACCTACAAGCGGTAAGGTATTTATGGATGGTAAAGACGTTTATGCTCAAAACGAAGAACAACTTGCTATTTTTCGTCGCCGTCAGGTAGGACTTATTTATCAGTTTTATAATCTTATACCTGTTCTTAATGTTACCGAAAATATTACTCTGCCTACGCTTATGGATGGACAAAAGGTAAATAATGAGAGATTTAGAGAACTTATAAATACCCTTAAACTTAAAGGACGGGAAAAACATCTTCCTAACCAGCTTTCAGGCGGTCAGCAGCAAAGAGTATCAATAGGTCGCGCTCTTATGAACGCTCCTGCCGTTGTTCTTGCAGATGAGCCTACGGGAAATCTTGATTCCAAAAACAGTCAGGAAATTGTCGAGCTTTTGAAAATCTCCAATGAAAAATACGGTCAAACGCTTATTATAATAACTCACGATGAAAACATTGCTTTACAGGCTGACAGAATTATAGCTATAGAAGACGGAAAAATCACTCGTGACGAGGTGATTAACCGATGAACGTCTTTAATAAAGTAACGCTGCAGTCACTAAAAAAGAATAAAATAAGAACAGTAGTTACCATTATCGGTATAGTTCTTTCGGCGGCAATGATTTGTGCGGTAACTACCTTTGCAAGTAGTATATATAACTATGCCTTGGATAACGCAAAGTATATTGACGGTGACTGGCACGGTTCTGCCGAAGATACTGACTATAAAACCTATAAGTTTATAAACGAAAGCAGTAAAATTTCAAAACTGGTATATGCTCAGCATATAGGTTACGCAAAACTTGAAAACTCTATTAATGAATATAAACCGTATTTATTCGTATTAGGGGCTTCATCAGGATTTGAAGATATGATGCCCGTTCATATTACTTCGGGCAAATATCCTACGTCAACCGATGAGATACTCATTCCAAAGCATCTGTATGAAAATGGTAACGTAAGTTTTTCTTTGGGTGAAAAAATCAAACTTTCTATCGGGCAAAGAACTCTTGATGGCTATTATATGGGACAGCAAAATCCCTGTTACGTTTATAACAAAGACAATGAGGCAGTTCATAACGGAGAAACCTTTGAACCGCTTTTTGAAAAGGAATATACCGTTGTGGGATTTTATGAACGTCCTACCTTCGAAAACTATTCTGCTCCGGGTTATACCGCTATTACCGTTGCTGAAAATATTAGTGAAAGTGAATTTTATAGCGTATGGTTTAAGATGAAAAATCCTAAAGATGTTTATAATTTCATTCTCGAAAACCCTTTTTCAGGAACTACCAACAGCTCGGTTTTAAGATATTCGGGCGTATCAAGGTATGAAGGCTATAATTCAATGATAGTCAGTATGGCGGCTATAGTAATTATTCTGATTATGATTGGCTCAATATCGCTTATTTATAACGCTTTTTCTATATCCGTTTCGCAGCGTACACAGCAATTCGGTTTGCTTTCATCAATAGGCGCCACAAAAAAGCAGCTTAAGAAAATGGTTTTGTTTGAAGCGCTAACTGTAAGTGCTATTGGTGTTCCTTTAGGCATTATTTCGGGTGTGGGTGGTATAGGAATAACCCTTATCTTTGTTGGTAACAAGTTTAAATCACTGCTTGGGTATCCTATTCCTTTAAAGCTTAATGTTTCGGTTATATCAATTGTTATTGCAGTTATAGTATCGCTTGTTACTGTGTTGATTTCTGCATTTATCCCCTCTAAAAGAGCAACTAAGGTTACGGCAATAGAAGCTATACGGCAAAGTAAAGATATAAGCGTAAAGAGTGAAAAAATCCGTACTTCAAAACTTGTTTATAAGTTGTTCGGACTTTCCGGTATGCTTGCAAACAAATACTATAAGCGTAGCAAAAGAAAGTATAGAGCTACCGTAGTCAGCCTTTTTATGAGTGTTGTTTTGTTTGTATCAGCCTCAGCTTTTACAGGAGCCTTGACCGATTCAGTAAATGAAAGTATCGGTAACGTTAAGTATGATATTCTTGTTATTGGACATGATGATGAATTTAAAAATGTTTCAGTTTATGACCTTTTGGATGAAATCAAGAATGTTAAAGGAGTTAATGATGTTACCTGTGCAAAAACAGATACCTTTTTGGCGAGAATTAATGCTGATTTGATTACCAAGGAGTTTTTGGAATATTATCGACAGTCGGAAGTTTTAAATGATGAAAAAATAGAATTTGCGTCGGTTTACACCAACCTGAGATTTATCGATGACTATTCTTTTAAAACCCTTATAAACAAATATAAACTTAATGAAAGCGATTATTATAATAAAGATAATCCGTTGGCAATAGCGGTTGAGGGAGCTTCCTTGTTTGATACAACCGTCGGTAAATACGTTTCCTGTAAAGTTCTTAAATCGGATGAAGGTTCTTTGACTATCAGCTTCCCGAAAAATATTGACGGCTATTATTATGTCGGAAATAATGAAAACGAAATGGGCGAATATTTGTACGAATATAAAAATTCGGATAATCCCGAAGACGTTTTATATCTTACCGAGGAAGAAGCCTACAAGAGCATAAAAAACAATATTGGAAAGGTTATATATGATGCGCCGTATTATGTTGAAGCTAATTCCCGCATAGTTCTTCTTTATCCTTTAAGTATGAGAGAATGCGTTCTTACAAAGGACAATCCCAATGATTCGTCATATGCTTATTTTATTACCACTGATAATCATACCGAAACAGTAAAATGTTTGGAAGATGTTATAAGTAAGCTGGGGCTTCTTAATTTGCGTATCAGAGACGTAGCGGCGGACAGGGAAGAGGAAGGGAATATCGTTACTATCATTCAGGTGTTTTCTTACGGCTTCATAGTTCTCATTTCTCTTATTGCGGCGGCAAACGTATTTAATACAATTTCAACTAACATCGCACTCAGACGACGAGAGTTTGCTATGCTTAAATCTGTTGGTATGACCGCCAAGGGCTTTAATTTAATGATGAATTATGAATGTTTGCTTTACGGAACAAGGGCGCTTCTTTTTGGACTACCTGTTTCAATAGGAGTTAGCTATCTTATTCATTTAGCAATTTCTCAAGGCTATATGCATAAATTTACTCTTCCTGTCGGTGCGATAGCAATAGCCGTACTGAGCGTATTTATAGTAGTTTTTGCTACAATGATGTACTCAATGAGTAAAATAAAAAAAGAAAATCCTATTGATGCACTGAAAAGTGATAATTTATAAAAAAAAGACAGCGAAAGCTGTCTTTTTTTAGGGAATAGGGCTGTGCTTTGCACAGAGGGAATAGGGTGTAGGGTTTCTTGTAGGGGACGATGCTTACATCGTCCCGTTTGGTTTTTATGAAATAATATTGTTTTAACAGGTTGATGTGGTTATTCCCCTAATAGGGGAAATGTCGCAAAGCGACAAAAGGGTTTGGGCGAAGCCGTACCATCAACCCCTACGGTGTTGCCGTATATATTTATTGGTATCTTGTAGGGGCAATTCACGAATTGCCCGAAATGAGCGGTTGATTCGTGAATCAACCCTACAAAATTCAGGGTACTGAAATACTCCCCTAACCCCTAATCCTTAATCCCTGTATCTCAACGCGATACCCATAGCTCCTTCTTGACATAATGGCGACAATATTATAAAATTATTCTATATAAAAATATGGAGTGAATTTTATGAAAATAGTTATTACCGATGCTGCTACCGTTACAAGCGGAGATATTTCTTTTGATGTCTTTAATAAATTCGGCGAGGTTATTATATATGACCTTACTGCCCCCGAAGAGACGGCTGAACGTATAAAGGATGCCGATATTGTTTTATGCAACAAAACCCCTATGACTGCAGAGGTTATGGAGAAAGCTGAAAATTTGAAATATATCGGGCTGTTTGCGACAGGCTTTAACAATATTGACCTTGAGTATGCCCATAGTCATAACATTACTGTATGTAACGTACCCTCCTATTCGACGGAAGCGGTTGCACAGCATACCTTTGCACTTATTTTAGAACTGCTTTGCAGAGTAAGTGATTATAATAAAACCGTCAAAGAAGGGGACTGGGTTAAGAGCCGAACTTTTTCCTATTTTCCAATTCCTTTATATGAACTTCATGGTAAGACAATCGGACTTATAGGACTTGGAAGCATCGGTTCAAGAGTGGCTGATATTGCCCTTGCTTTTGGTATGAAGGTATTAGTTTTCAAAAGAAGCAAAATAAGTGATGAAAGAATAGAGCAGGTTTCATTTGATGAGCTTTTAAGCAGAAGTGATATTGTATCACTGCATTGTCCTTTAAATAATGAAAGCAAAAATTTAATGAATAAAAACGCTTTTGATAAGATGAAAAACGGCGCTGTGTTTATCAATACTGCCCGTGGCGGTATAGTTGATGAATTTGCTTTAAAAGATGCTTTGATTTCCGGTAAGCTTCTCGGTGCAGGTCTTGATGTACTGGGAAAAGAGCCTATGGATAAAGATTGTCCGCTTTTAAATATTGAAAATTGTATAATCACTCCTCATATAGCGTGGGCAGGTCTTGAAACAAGAAAAAGACTTATGGGAGTAGTTACTTCGAATATAGAAGAATTTATAAATGGAAAACCCGTTAATACAGTTTGACATATTTCATATTTATGATATAATTATTTAGTTAACTAACTCTAAGAAGGAAGTCTTAAAATGGCAAAAATTGAAAATTTACGTAACGTAGCAATAATAGCCCACGTTGACCACGGTAAAACCACACTTGTTGATCAACTTTTAAAGCAGAGCGGTACTTTCAGAAGCAACGAAGTAGTTGATGAAAGAGTAATGGACTCGGGCGACCTTGAAAAAGAGAGAGGAATTACCATTCTCTCTAAAATTACAAGTGTTTATTATAAGGATATTAAGATTAATATCGTTGATACTCCGGGACACGCTGATTTCGGCGGTGAGGTTGAGCGTATTCTTATGATGGTTGACGGTGTTGTACTGCTTGTTGATGCATTTGAAGGCTGTATGCCCCAGACTCGCTTTGTTCTTAAAAAGGCATTGGCACTTGGTAAAAAGGCTATTGTTGTTGTAAATAAAATCGACAGACCTATGGCACGTCCCGCTGAAGTTGTGGATGAGGTTCTTGATTTGTTTATTGAACTTGGCGCTGATGATGACCAAATTGAATTCCCCGTGGTATATGCTTCAGGCAGAGACGGGTATGCATCCTTTGATGAAACACCCGGTACCGATTTACAGCCTTTGTTTGATACAATTGTTAAAGAAATTGATGCTCCCGAAGGCGAAATAGACAAACCCTTACAGATACTTTTTTCTAATATTGAATACGACGAATATCTTGGCAGAATCGGTGTGGGCAGAGTAGAACGCGGAAGTGTAAAAAGCGGTGATACTGTTGTACTTTCACATCGTGACGGAACTACTACCACTACACGTATTGCAAAGCTGTTTATGATTGAGGGACTTCGCCGTGTAGAAACCGAAAGCGCTAAAGTAGGTGATTTGATTCAGGTTGCAGGTGTAAATGACCTTAATATAGGAGAAACTGCCTGTGAACCTTCACACATAGAACCGTTGCCTTTCGTTAAAATAGACGAACCCACTCTTTCTATGAACTTTATGGTAAATAATTCTCCTTTTGCGGGAAAGGACGGAAAATTCGTTACCTCCCGTAACCTTCGTGACCGCCTTTTCAAAGAAGTGGAAACCAACGTAAGCCTAAAAGTAGAGGAAACCGATTCGGCTGATACCTTTAAGGTGTCGGGCAGAGGTGAACTGCATCTTTCTATTCTTATAGAAACTATGAGAAGACAGGGCTATGAATTTCAGGTTTCTCCTCCCGAGGTTATTTATAAACACGAAAACGGTGTTCTTTTAGAACCTATTGAACTTCTTATGATAGAAGTACCCGAGGAATATGTGGGCGCCGTTATGGAAAGACTCGGTACAAGAAAAGCAGAAATTAAAAATATGGGTACCCGTGAAGGCGGTTCCTCCCATCTTGAGTTTTTAATTCCCTCCCGTGGACTTTTAGGATACAGAAGTCAGTTTATGACCGACACCAACGGTAACGGAATTATGAGTCACGTTTTCTCCAGCTACGAACCCTTCAAGGGCGAAATTGAACAGAGGAATACCGGCTCAATTATAGTTCACGAGGATGGCGAATCTACAGGATACGGACTATATAATACACAAAGCAGAGGAAGACTTTTTATAGGTCCCGGTGTACCTGTTTATGAAGGTATGATTGTTGGCGAAAATCCCAAGAATGAAGATATAGTATGCAATGTTTGTAAGAAAAAACAACTTACTAATACCCGTGCATCAGGCAGTGACGATGCATTAAGACTCGTTCCTCATTCCGTTTTAAGTCTTGAACAGTCGCTGGAATTTATAAAAACAGATGAACTTGTAGAAATCACTCCTAAAAATATCAGACTTCGTAAACGAATTCTTAATAAAGAACTTCGTATGAAGGCAGAATCGAGAAATAAAAAGTAATGAATATTATAATTCTTGATCTTGAATGGGACAGCGCATACAGCGTTAAAAACCAAAAATTCATAAATCAGATTATACAGATAGGTGCAGTTAAGCTTGACAGTAAATGTAATATAATTGATACATTTTCGGTTACGGTTAAAAGCGCCCTTTCCAAAAAACTCACCAGACGTTTTGTTGAACTGACCGGCATTACAAGTGATGAAATGAGAAAAGGCGTCCCGCTGGTTAGCGCTGTTGAAATGTATAACAATTGGGCGGGCAAAGAAACCCTTACTATGACCTGGAGTACAAGCGACCTTTATACCATTATTGAAAACTGTAAATATCTGCTTACTCCTTCTACCCGTTTTCATATTGAGAAATATGCCGATTTGCAAAGCTATGTTCAAAATGAAATGAGGAGCGTGGGTTTTGAACTTAAATCTCAAATTTCTCTTTCAAGTGCGGCTGAACGTCTTGGTATATCGGCAGAGGGTTTGGAACTTCATAATGCTAAGGACGACTGTCTTTTGTCTGTGGCGCTGTTAAAACGCTTTTATAACAGCGATAAAATGCAGACCTATATCAAGGATGCCGCAAATCCCGAATTTTTCAGACGCTTATCCTTTAAGTCCTATACGCTTTCTAACATTAAAGACGATAAAATCAAGCCTGAACATCTTGTTTTCACCTGTGATAAATGTCTTAATACAGCAAAATGCGTTACAGGTTGGAAGTACAGAAACGGTTGGTTTTCCGCTAATTTCAGATGTAGCGAATGTAAAAGAATGTTCATAGGCAGAGTGTCCTTTAAAAAGACCTTTGACGACCTTATAGTTAAAAAGAAAATCATTGAACCGAAAGCGGTTGAAAAGAAGGATGAAAATGCTGTGCAACGCGTGTCCGAGAAGGTGTAACACCCAAAGAGATGAATTAATGGGAAAGGGCTACTGCGGTATGCCGCTTTATCCCGTTGTTGCCCGTTATATGTTACATTTCGGCGAAGAGCCTTCAATAAGCGGTCAGCAGGGAAGCGGTACAGTTTTCTTTTCTTCCTGCAGTCTTAACTGTGTTTTTTGTCAAAACGAAGAAATCAGCCACAAGAGAAAAGGGGAAAGGATCACCCCTGAGCGTCTTGCCGAGATATTTAAAGAACTGGAGGATATGGGTGCTCATAATATTAACCTTGTTAATCCGACGCATTTTATTTGGGCTATAAAAGAGGCGCTAAATATCTATCATCCCAAAATACCGCTTGTTTATAACAGTTCGGGATACGATAATTTCGAAATTATAAAAGAAAACATATTCGATATCTATTTAATGGATTTAAAATATATCAGCGGTGAGAAATCTTTAAAGTATAGTGGAGCTTATGATTACTTCGAAAAGGCAGAAAAAGCCATAAAAGCTGCCTATTCACTTACAGGAAAACCGAAATTTAATAAAAGCGGTATTATGCAAAAAGGTCTTATTGTACGACATCTTGTTTTACCCCTTGCTACCAAAGAAGCGATAAAGGTTATTGACTGGTTTAATGATAATACTCCAAATGCAGTTTTAAGTATAATGTCTCAATACGTGCCTTTGGCAAGGGCGAAGGATTTTCCCGAAATAAATAGAAAAATTACTAATCGCGAATATGAAAAAGTTATCAATTACGTAATGGGTAAAAATCTTGAAAACGTATATATTCAGGAAAGAAACAGCGCTACTACCGAACTTATTCCTGATTTTTAAAAAATAATTAATATTTAAAAAAGATAAGGAGAAATTTATATGATTCGTATAGGTATTTTCGGATACGGAAACCTCGGCAGAGGTATTGAAGCGGCAATAAGAAAAAACGCTGATATGGAGCTTGTTGCTGTTTTCACAAGAAGAAATCCTGAAAATCTTAAAATTAGAACCGAAAACGTTCCCGTTGTTCACGTAAGTGATGCTGAAAATTGGAAAAATAGAATTGATGTAATGATACTTTGCGGAGGCAGCGCAACCGACCTTCCAAAGCAAACTCCCGAACTCGCAAAGATTTTTAACGTTGTGGATAGTTTTGATACACACGCTAAAATCCCCGTTCATTTCGAAAATGTTGATATGGCTGCAAAAAAAGGCGGAAAAACTGCGCTTATTTCTGCAGGATGGGATCCGGGTATGTTTTCTCTTAACCGTCTTTATGCTCAGTGTGTGCTTCCTGACGGAAAGGATTATACCTTCTGGGGTAAGGGCGTAAGCCAAGGACATTCTGATGCCATAAGAAGAATTGAAGGCGTAAAGGATGCCAGACAGTACACAATTCCCAAGGAGGAAGCCCTTTCACTTGTTAGAAGCGGTGCTAATCCTGATTTTACTACAAGAGATAAGCATTTAAGAGAATGTTTTGTTGTGGCTGAGGAAGGCGCTGATATAGAAAGAATTGAAGAAGAAATCAAAACTATGCCTAACTATTTTGCCGACTATGATACAATTGTTCATTTTATAAGTGAAGAAGAAATGAAGCGTGACCATAGCGGTATTGCTCACGGCGGTTTTGTAATCAGAAGCGGTAAAACAGGTTTTGACAATGAAAACAGCCATATTATAGAATATAGCCTTAAGTTAGATTCTAATCCCGAATTTACCGCCAGCGTTATTGCGGCATATGCTCGTGCAGTTTATAGACTTTATCTGGAAAAATCTTTTGGATGCAAAACAGTATTTGATATTGCTCCTTCGTATTTGTCGGTTAAATCTGCAGAACAACTCCGTGCCGAACTTCTTTAAGCTATATAGTTAGGTGCTTTTTTATGGATATTAAAGGGAAAGCAGTTGTAGTTACGGGAGCAACAGGGGGGATAGGAGTTCCGCTTTGTAAAGAACTTTTGAAACGTGGCGCAAATTTAATTCTCGTTGATAGAAATAAGACTAAGTCACTTGTTTTAAGAAATGAATTGTTGAAGGAGTTCAGTGATGCCCAAATTTCCCATATTACCGCTGATATGTCTGATATAAACAGCGTAAAAAGGGCAACTGACGAACTTTTAAAGAGGAATATTGATTATTTTATACATAATGCAGGAGCCTACAGTATTCCAAGGTATTTAACCGATAACGGTTATGATAATGTGTTTCATATAAATTTTGTTTCTCCTTATTATATGATTAAAAAACTCATACCTCAAATAAGAGAAAACGGCGGAAGGATTATCGCTACGGGGAGTATTGCTCATAGATACAGTAAAACGGATGTAAATGATTTTGATTTTAAAACCTGCAAAAAAGCAAGTCTTGTTTACGGTAATGCAAAGCGTTATCTTATGTTTTCACTTTATGAACTCTTTAAGGATGAACCTGACCTGCTCAGCATAGTGCATCCGGGAATTACCTTTACGGGAATAACCAATCACTATCCGAAACTGATTTTTGCCCTTATAAAATATCCGATGAAGGTTATATTTATGAAGCCTAAAAAAGCTTGTCTTAGTACTATATATGGCATATATAAATGTACTCCATATTCTTATTGGATTGGACCGCGAATTTTTGATATATGGGGGCTTCCAAAACTAAATAAAATAAAAACAGACAGTACTGAAATAAAGAAAATTTTTGAAAAAGCGGAGGAAATTTACAATGCTCAGACTTAAAAATATTAAACTTTATCTATTTGATATGGACGGAACACTTTATTTAGGTAATAAGCTTTATCCGTTTACTAAAGAGCTTTTAAGCACTATAAAAAAAAGCGGTGCTATGTATATGTATATGACCAATAACTCCTCTAAAAGCGTTAAAGATTATATTAAAAAATTAAATAATTTAGGAATTGAAGCAAAGGAAGAGGAATTTATTACATCTTCTCAAGCAACTACCTATTATCTAAAAAACAAATATCCGAATGAGAAAATATATGTCTGCGGAACAGCTTCTTTAAAGGAAGAATTTATTAAAGAAGGGTTTACTCTTACCGAAAATGTTGATGATACAACACTTATAGTTATGGGAAACGATACAGAATTGACCTTTAAAAAGCTTCATGATGTATGTGAGATTCTTTTAACTAAAGAAAACGTAAAATACGTTGCCACAAATCTGGACATTGTTTGTCCTACTGAATTCGGCAGTGTTCCTGATTGTGGTAGTTTTTGCGAAATGATTTATAACTGCACGGGCAGAAGACCTGAGCTTGTGGGTAAACCCGAACCTATTATGCCCTATCTTGCTATGGATAGAACAGGCTATTCCAAAGACCAAACCGCAGTAATAGGCGACAGAATATACACCGACGTCAAAAGCGGACTTAATGCAGGGGTACTTAGTATTCTTGTTATGAGCGGAGAAACAACTCAGGAGATACTTGATAAGAGCGAAGATAAACCCGATTTGGTGCTAAAGGACTGTGGTGAAATAACCAAAACTCTGTGTGAATAACACAGAGTTTATTTATTTACAAAATTACACCGACACATTATACAAAAGTGCATTTACAAAATAAATGGCTATGGTATAATAGAGATAATTTCTTGTGTAAAACGGTAAGAGTTTATGGGTTACAAAATTTTTGCAATAGGAAACAGTCTCAGTAATAACACCACTTTCTTTATATCACGTTGACCTTGCAGAACTTAAACTAAAACTTGCAGGACTTAAATAAGAAAAAATGAAGCTTCATATAGAAGCTTCATTTTTTTCTGAGCGATATTCTGTTGGCGTAACTTTTTTATACTTTTTAAATGCTTTAGTAAAATAACTTATACTGTTAAAGCCACATTCAAGTGCGGCATCGGTCACAGAAAGTCCGCTGTGACGCATTTCGTAGCAGGCAGCTTCTATGCGTAAATTGTTGATATAATCAATAGGTGTTCTGCCGGTATATTCCTTAAAGAATCTGCAAAGGTATTTTTGATTAAGTCCTGCTATGTCGGACAGCATATTGAGATTTATATTTTCGCTGTAGTTTTTGTCAATCCAGTGCAGCAGTTCTCCGATTTTTTCTATTTGCTTTTGGTTTTGCTTACTTTCTTGATTTATTACCGAATTTTCGGTATGAAAACTCATAAATAATTCGTATAGCAAACTGTGGATTTTAAGTTCATACAAATATTTTTGCTCTTTTGCAACAGATAAAATGCTGTCAATGATTTCTTTTGTGCTTTTTGTTGGACTTACAACAATACTCACGTTTCGGTGAGCAATGGGACGAAGATATTTTCTTATGACATCGTTGCTCTTTTTATAAAGCATAGAAATGCTGAATACGATACACTCATATACGCAGTCCTTAGGGGTTCCGCGGTGCGTGGCTGTGCAGTTGATTATAGCACATTCGCCTGAGTTTAGCACTATCAGTTTATTATCAAGATATAGTTCAAAACATCCGCTTAAAACCTTGATAATTTCAAATTCACTATGCCAATGAAGAGGCATAACATATTGCGGATGGTCAGAATTAATATAATAATATTGAAAAGGAAAATCAGGCAGTCCGTGTTGTTTTCTTTCATTGAACTGTAAATCTTTCATAGTTTCCTCCAAAAAAGTGAATATTGTACAAATACTTATACTTAAATGCACTTGTATTTTATCATAAAAGGGAATATAATTCAATTATAAAATATAATATTGTTCAGGAGGTAAATAAAATGGCAGAAAACAGACTTATAGGCGATTATCCCGTAATCGGTATTCGTCCGACTATTGACGGAAGAAGAGGACCTCTTAAAGTAAGAGAGAGTCTTGAAGTGCAGACTATGAATATGGCAAAGAGTGCCGCTAAGCTTATCAGCGAAAGCCTTAAATACTCTAACGGCGAACCTGTAAAGGTAATTATTGCTGATACTACAATCGGCAGAGTTGCCGAAGCTGCCGCTTGTGCCGATAAATTCAAAAAAGAGGGCGTTGATATCACCCTTACTGTTACACCTTGTTGGTGCTACGGTGCTGAAACTATGGATATGGATCCACTTACCATAAAGGGTGTATGGGGCTTTAACGGTACCGAGCGTCCCGGCGCTGTATATCTTGCTTCTGTTCTGGCTACTCATGCACAGAAAGGACTTCCCGCGTTCGGTATTTACGGTAATGATGTTAAGGATGCTGCTGATACCGAAATACCCGAAGACGTTGCAGAGAAGATTTTGCGTTTTGCCCGTGCCGCTGTTGCGGTTGCTACAATGCGCGGTAAATCATATCTGCAGATTGGCTCTATTTGTATGGGTATAGGCGGTTCTATTATCTCTCCCGAATTTATTGAAGAATATCTCGGTATGCGTGTTGAATCTGTTGACGAGGTAGAAGTTATCAGAAGAATGAGCGAAGGCATCTATGATGAGGCAGAGTTTAAGAAGGCTCTTGCTTGGGCTAAGAAGTATTGTATTGAAGGCTTTGATAAGAACCCCGAAAATATGCAGAAAACCCGTGAAGAAAAGGATGCGCAGTGGGAATTTGTTGTTAAGATGATGGTTATTATCAAAGACCTTATGAACGGCAACAAAAACCTTCCCGAAGGCTGTGAAGAGGAAATGGTTGGACATAACGCTATTGCCGCAGGTTTCCAAGGTCAGCGTCAATGGACTGACTTCTATCCTAATTGCGATTTCCCCGAAGCAATGCTAAACACTTCATTTGACTGGAACGGTGCCAGAGAGCCCTATATTCTTGCAACTGAAAATGACGTACTTAACGGTATAGGTATGCTCTTTATGAAATTGCTTACCAATCGTGCACAGATGTTTGCTGACGTTCGTACATGTTGGAACGGTGAGTCTGTAAAACGTGTTACAGGCTATGATATTGAAGGTAAGGCTAAAGAAGCAGACGGATTTATCCACCTTATTAACTCTGGTGCTTGTTGCCTTGATGCTAATGGCGCCGCTAAGGATGAAAACGGTAATGCCGTAATGAAAGAATGGTTCAATGTGACCGAAGATGACCAGAAGGCTATTATGGAAAATACCACATGGAACTTTGCTGATCTTGGATATTTCCGAGGCGGTGGTTATTCTTCACGTTTTGAAACCAAAGCAGAAATGCCCGTTACAATGATAAGACTTAATCTGGTTAAGGGACTCGGTCCTGTGCTTCAGATTGCTGAAGGTTGGACAGTTCATCTTCCCGAAGATGTCAGCGATACTCTTTGGAAGAGAACCGACTATACTTGGCCTTGTACTTGGTTTGCTCCGAGACTTACAGGTGAGGGCGCATTTAAGTCTGCTTATGACGTTATGAATAACTGGGGTGCTAACCACGGCGCTATTTCTTACGGACATATCGGTGCTGACCTAATTACAATGTGCTCGATGCTTCGCATTCCTGTTTGTATGCATAACGTTCCCGAAGAGAAAATCTTCCGTCCTGCCGCTTGGAATGCTTTTGGTATGGACAAAGAAGGTCAAGATTACAGGGCTTGTGCTACTTACGGACCTCTTTATAAATAATATTTGCGGAAAGGTTGTAAAACTTATGGAATATATGGAAATTAGAGAGCAGATTTGTGATGTCTGCCATAAAATGTGGCAGCTTGGTTGGGTTGCCGCTAACGACGGAAACGTATCGGTAAAACTTCCCGATGGGAATTTTCTCGCTACTCCTACAGGAATAAGCAAGAGCTTTATTACTCCCGATAAGCTTGTTATTATCAATGATAAAGGCGAGGTAATTTCGGGAGAGGCAGGATATAAGCCCAGTAGTGAAATTAAAATGCATCTTCGTTGCTATAAAGAGAGGGAGGATGTTGGTGCTGTAGTTCACGCCCATCCGCCCACTGCAACTGGATATGCTGTAGCTGGAAAGAGTATGGATGAATATTCTATGATTGAGACAGTTATTGCCATAGGTTCCATTCCTCTTACGCCATACGGAACACCAAGCACTAATGAAGTCCCCGAAGCAATTGCACCTTATCTTAAGGAACACGACGTATTGCTTTTAAAAAATCACGGTGCATTAACTGTAGGCTGTGACCTTATCACTGCATACTATCGTATGGAAACCCTTGAGCTTTTTGCTAAAATTTCTCTTACCGCTCATCTTCTCGGAGGCGCAAAGGAAATCGAAAAACCGCAAATTGACAAGCTTCTTGATTTAAGAGAGAATTATTATAAAGTTACAGGCAAACACCCCGGATATAAACATTATAACGATTAAAAAAAGCGTCGAAAGACGCTTTTTTTCTTGCTATATATTCGGTGGTGTGATAAAATTTGTTTATGAAGTATAAAAATGTAATAAGTGGCATTTTTTTAAGCCGACCGAACAGATTTATTGCAAAAGTTAATATATGTGGAAAAGAAGAAACGGTTCATGTAAAAAATACAGGCAGATGTAAGGAATTGCTTACAAAGGGCGCAACTGTGTACCTTTCAAAAAGCGACAATCCTTTAAGGAAAACTGCTTTCGACCTTATTGCTGTTGAAAAAGTGAGAGATAATGGCAAAAAAATTCTTATAAATATGGACTCTCAAATTCCGAATTTTGTGGTTTGTGAGTTTCTTAGTAACTGCGATTACTTTTCGGAAAATGCAGTTTTTAAAAGGGAAGTAACCTTTTTGAATTCTCGCTTTGATATTTTTGTTGATGACGGTGATAAAAAGGCTTTTATCGAGGTAAAGGGTGTCACCCTTGAAACAGATGGACTTGCCCTTTTTCCCGATGCACCGACCGAGCGCGGAGTTAAACATCTGAGAGAACTTATAAAAGCTAAAGAACAAGGTTATGATGCTTACGTTTTCTTCGTCATTCAGATGGATGATGTAACTAAATTTTCCCCTAACAGCAAAATGCATAATGAATTTGCAATTGCTCTAAAAGAAGCTGCTGATAATGGTGTCAATATAGTGGCTTATAACTGTAACGTAACTAAAGACAGTATAAAAATAAATAAAAAGGTGAGTGTGATGTTATGATGGAACCAATAAAACTTTGGGATAATATTCCGGGGTTTTGCGAGGAAGAACCTATTTTGAAATTTTATCCTGCTACAAAAAAACAAAGCGATGCAACGGTTGTGATTTTCTCCGGAGGCGGATATCATTTACGCGCACAGCATGAAGGGCAGGATTATGCAGAATATTTTAATACTCTTGGTATGAATGCATTTGTTTGCGAATACAGAGTTGCTCCGCATAGACATCCTATTCCTCTTTTAGATGCAAGACGTGCTGTTCAATATATTCGTTTTAATGCTGAAAAATTCGGTATTAATGCTGAAAAAATCGGTGTTATGGGTTCATCGGCAGGCGGTCATCTTGCCGCTACAGTAAGCACTTACCTTGAAGAATTTAGTGATGTTCTTAACATTAAGGATGAAATTGATATGGTGGATTTTATCCCCAATTTCCAAATACTATGCTATCCTGTAATTGCATTAAAGGATTATGGACATATTGGCAGTACGAAGAATTTGCTGGGGGATAAAAGCGAGGATGAAAATTTAATCAACAGCCTTAGTGCTTATAATAATGTCAGCGAAAAAACACCAAAAGCATTTATTTGGCATACCTTCGATGATGGAAGTGTTAATGTTAAAAACAGTCTTGCTTATGCTTGGAAATTAAAAGAATATAAAATTGACTGCGAAATTCACGTTTATCAGAACGGCCCTCACGGTCTCGGTCTTGCGTTAGATAACTTGACAGTAGGTCAATGGTCAAATTCTCTTAAGCTTTGGTTAATGCATAATGGCTTTTTAAACGGAAAAATTTAATTAAAATATATATAAAACAGGAGTTGTTGCGAGACTTCCCTTAGAGAAGTCCCGCAATTTTATTCGCCAAAGGCGAGTTGTATTGCTTCGCAGTTATATGATGCTTACGAATCGTGATATTGTCCTACGGACAGTTCTATGGCGAATAAAATATCACTACGACCAGAAGGAGTAATATCACTTTCACAAAGTGAAAATATCACTCTGTGCGTCAGCACAGAATATCACTTGTTTTTTTCGATTTGTTGTAAAAGGGTTTGGGTATCACCCAAAAAAGCATTTGTACTTAAAAATGCGATGCTGGTTCTATCAGATTAACACAAGAAAAACCACGATGAAATTCATCGTGGTTTTTATCATCCTTATGAGAAGTAGCCTTTTTGACTCCTGTTTTTATTTCGAAATTATATCTTTAATTACTTCGCCGGATAGTATAAGACCTGCAACTGCAGGAACATAAGGCATACTGCCGGGAGGGGTTGCCTTTATAACGGGAAGTTCTTCTGAATACACACATTTGAGTTTTTTTATGCCAACTTTTTTCAGTTCGTATCTCATAACTTTAGCAAGTGGACAAACCTTTGTTTTAAATATATCAGCCACTTTAAATGCCGTTGCATCAAGTTTATTTCCCGTACCCATTGAACTGATTATGGGAATATTATCTTTGTAAGCATTTTTAATAAGACTAACCTTTGAGGAAATAGAGTCAATAGCATCTATTATGTAATCATATTGAGAGAGATTTATTAAATGCTGGGTTTCTTCGTTATAAAAAATTGGATAAGTGTTGATTATTGCTTCCTCGTTTATGTCCAAAAAACGTTCCTTTAGCACATCAACTTTTTTCTTACCCACCGTACTTTTTAGGGCTGCTATTTGTCTGTTGATATTAGAAACAGAGACGGTATCAAAGTCAACAAGGTCAATCTGACCGATTCCCGCTCTGGTCAGCGCTTCTGCGGCGTGACCGCCAACACCACCAACACCGAATACTGCTACTTTTGCATTTTTAAGTTTATTTATTGCATCACTGCCGATAACCTTTTCGGTGCGTGAAAATTCTTCTTTCATATCATCAACTCCGCTTCTATTTTACTATATAAAGTACGATATTTCAACACAAAAAATTAGTTGACCGAAGAGTAATAAGGATATATAATTAAAATATGTGTGATGAGTAATGAAAGGTGTTATGTATGAAAAAATTCAAGGTTTACGGAATGAATTGTTCCGCTTGCAGCGCAAGGGTTGAAAAAGCAGTGGTAGCCTTAGGCGGTGTGGAGTCTTGTAATGTAAATTTGCTCACTAACTCAATGACGGTTGAAGGTAATGTAAGAGATACAGAAATAATTAATGCTGTAAAGAAAGCCGGTTATAAAGCAGAGGTTTTCGGCTTAAAAAAAGAAAATAGTGAAAATGTAGATGGCGAAATAAGGAAGCTATATAAACGTTTAATTTATTCTGGTATTTTCCTCTTGCTTTTAATGTACGTTTCTATGGGACATGTTATGTGGCAGTTTCCTTTGCCCAGTTTTTTGAGTGGCAACGTTCTTTTACTTGGTATCATTGAACTTGTTTTATCGGCAGTTGTAATGGCAGTTAATATTAGATTTTTTGTTAACGGTTTTAAAGGGATTTTTAAACTATCTCCTAATATGGATACTCTTGTTTCATTAGGTTCGCTTTCCGCTTTTGTCTATAGTATTGCTTTACTATTCGGTACCGGAGAGCATATTCTTCATAATCTGTATTTTGAATCTGCCGCAATGATTTTAACTCTTATAACGGTAGGAAAACTATTGGAAGCCAAAAGCAAAGGAAGGACTCTTGACGCGCTTAAAGGGCTGATGAAGTTATCTCCTAAAACCGCTACTGTGATATTAGATGGTACAGAAACGGTTATAGATATTGCAGACGTGAATGTTGGCGACCTTTTTGTTGTAAAAGCGGGAGAAAGTATTCCTGTTGATGCAGTTGTTATTGAGGGCAGTGCCGCTGTAGATGAATCTGCGCTTACAGGGGAAAGCAATTTTGTTGATAAGCAGTCAGGCGATTTTGTTCACGCCGCTTGTATTTGCCGTTCGGGGTATATGAAATGCAGAGCTGAGCGAGTAGGCGAAGATACAATGTTTGCTAAAATTATTAAAATAGTCAGCGATGCATCTGCTTCAAAGGCTCCTATAGGGAGAATTGCTGATAAAATATCAGGTGTTTTTGTGCCGATAGTAATAGGTCTGGCGCTGATAACTGCTTTTATATGGTTTATTAGCGGTAGTTCTTTTGGTTACGCTCTGTTAAGAGGAGTTTCGGTTTTAGTGATAAGCTGTCCTTGTTCTTTAGGTCTTGCTACCCCGGTTGCCATTATGGTTGGTAGCGGAGTGGGTGCTAAAAACGGGATTTTATTTAAAACGGCACAGGCTCTTGAAAATACGGGAAAAACCGATATTGTAGTCTTTGATAAAACAGGTACAATTACCTACGGCTCTCCCGAAGTTTCTGAAATTATATCATTTGACTGCGATGAGCTGTTGTCATTGGCGGTATCACTTGAAAGCAAAAGCGAACATCCTTTATCAGTAGCTATTGTTAAAAAGGCAAGTGAGGATAATGTCGCCATTATTGAAACCGAAAATTACAGAACACATATAGGTAACGGAGTATCCGCCCAAATTAACGGTAAGACGGTTGCAGGTGGTAAGCGCGAATTTATAAGCGAGTTTTGTGAAATTAATGATGAACACAAGCAAATTGCTGACACTATGTCCCAAAAGGCTCAGACACCTATTTATTTTAGCTATAACGGTAGGTTAATTGGTATTATTTCGGTTGCAGACAGCATTAGAGAGGATAGCAGAGATGCAGTAATAAGTCTTAAAAAAATGGGACTGAGAGTAATAATGCTTACAGGCGACAATGAAATAAGCGCAAGAACGATAGGTGAAAAGGTTGGTATAAATGAAATTTATGCAGGCGTATATCCCGATGGAAAAGAAGAGATAATAAGAAGCCTTAAAAATGAGGGCAGAGTTATGATGGTTGGGGACGGTATAAACGATGCTCCGGCACTTGCTTCAGCCGATACTTCAGTAGCGCTTTCTTCCGGTACCGATATAGCAGGAGATAGCGCGGATATAGTGCTTATACACAACAAATTAAGCGATGTACCCGTAACAATTAATCTTAGCAAAAAGGTGCTTCTTAATATTAAAGAAAATCTTTTCTGGGCATTTATTTATAATATTATTGGCATTCCCTTGGCAGCAGGGGTTTTAATACCGCATTTTAATATTACTATTAGTCCTATGCTTGCGTCTTTAATGATGAGTCTTTCAAGCTTTTGTGTTGTTACCAATGCTTTAAGACTTAATTGGTTTAAAATACATTCAAATAAGGAGAAAACGTTTATGATAACCTTAAAAATAGAAGGTATGATGTGTCCGCATTGCGAGGCAAGAGTTAAAACTATTCTTGAAGAGCTTAGTGTTGTGGAATCTGCCGAGGTAAGTCACAAAGAGGGAACTGCTGTTTTAAAACTAAAAGAAAAGGTGGATGACAGTGTCTTTGTATCTACTATCGAAAATGCGGGATATAAAGTCATTTCCATTATCTAATCTATTGACAGTTTAGTTTGGTTGAATTAGAATAATATTGAAATGAGGAATGATTTTGCGAATTTTTAACGATATAAGTCAGCTTATAGGCAATACGCCTTTAATGAAAATAAATGGTTTTAATGATGAAAAGCTTTATGCAAATGTTTATGCTAAACTCGAATATTTTAATCCTGCAGGTAGTGTTAAGGATAGAGCAGCGCTTTATATGATAAACGATGCAGAGAAAAAAGGTTTTTTGAAAAAAGGTTCTGTTATAATTGAGCCAACCAGCGGTAATACTGGAATAGGTCTTGCTGCCGTTGCGGCTGTTCGCGGCTATAAAGTAATTCTTACAATGCCTGAAACTATGAGTATTGAAAGAAGAAAGCTTCTTGCGGCATATGGCGCTGAAATTGTATTGACCGATGGAGCTTTGGGTATGGCGGGGGCTATCAAAAAAGCAGAGGAAATAGCAAATAATACCGAAGATAGTTTTATTGTCGGACAGTTTTCCAATCCTTCTAATGCTACTGCTCACTATGAGACTACCGGCCCTGAAATTTATGCGGATACAGATGGCCTTGTTGATGTTTTTGTGGCAGGTGTAGGTACAGGCGGAACCCTTACAGGCACAGCAAAATATTTAAAAGAAAAAATCGAAAACATCGAAATTGTTGCAGTTGAGCCTTATGATTCTCCTCTAATTTCAAAAGGGATTTCTGGCGCTCATACCATACAGGGAATAGGCGCTAATTTTATCCCCGAGGTGCTTGATTTAAGTCTTATTGATAAAACTATTGCTGTTAAGGGTGAAGATGCTTTTTATGCCTCAAAAAATTTAGCTCGTAAAAACGGAATACTGGTTGGTATTTCTTCGGGCGCGGCTTTGTTTGGTGCTATGCAATTGGCAAAAAATCCTGAATATAAAGATAAAAATATTGTTGTTTTACTTCCGGATACAGGAGATAGATATCTTTCTACCCCTATGTTTGACTAAATTGAGGTGTCGGTATGGAAAGAATTGCGAGTTTTACGGTTGACCACAATAAATTAACTAAAGGAATGTATATCTCCCGTATTGACGGAGACGTAATTACCTATGATATTCGTATGAAAAAACCCAATGGCGGCGATTATCTCGAAAATGCGTCTATGCATACCTTTGAGCACTTGTTCGCTACCTTCGTAAGAAATACAGAGTATAAAGACAGCGTTATTTATGTGGGCCCTATGGGATGCCGTACAGGTTTTTATTTGTTACTTAGAGACAGTGTTTCTACTATAGATGCCATTTCTCTGGTTAAAAATGCATTTGAATTTATAATGAATTTTGATGGTGAAGTTCCCGGCACTTCACAAATCGAATGCGGAAACTATCTTGAACATAATTTAGATGGTGCGAAGGCTGTTGCCGAGGATATGTGCAAGGTATTAAAAGACTGGTCTGAAAAAGATACTGCCTATTAGGAGGAAAGCTATAAATCATTTATAGTGTGATTTTTTATGAAGACGAAAACTAAAACAAACGGAACTGTAGGAAAGATATTACTGGCAATTTTTTTATTTATTGCCTTTTTGTGTTTTTTCTCTGCACGTTGGTATATATTAACCTACGGTGATTTGGGTTTTGACTCGATTTTATATACTCTTTTTAACGGCCTCGGCGGTGTACAGGGAGGTCTTATAATTGCCTACCTTCTAAATTCCCTTTTGCCGTCAGTTCTTATTTCGGCGGTTGTTTTTCTGTTCTTATTTTTAAAAATTAAAAAACCACTTAAAATTAAATACACAAATACTAAAAAAATCACTTTATATCCGTTTAATAAGGTGTTTTCATCAATAGTTTCGGTTGTTTTATCTCTTTGTTTAATAATTTCGTCAGCAATTAAGGTGGGACTTGATGAGTACATTATAAGTTCTGCTTCAAAGACTCAAATTTTTGAAGAAGAATATGTATCTCCCGATAAAGCAGAGATAATTTTCCCTGAGAAAAAACAGAATCTCATTTACATTTATCTTGAGTCTATGGAGACTACTTATTTCGGTAAAGAGCAGGGCGGAGCCCTTTCGTATAACCCTATTCCCGAACTCTATTCTTTGGCTCGGGATAACGTAAATTTCTCTCACAATGATGATGTGGGCGGCTTTAAAACTGCTAACGGCACAAGCTGGACTATGGGAGCATTAGTTGCTCAAACCGCAGGTATTCCTCTTAAAATACCATCAGATTTTGCTGATAATACATACGGTAAAGAAAGCTTTTTAAGGGGCGCAAAAAGTATTACCAGCGTATTGAAGGATAACGGTTATAGGCAGGTGCTTATGTTCGGTTCGGATGCTGCCTTCGCCAATCGTGACAGATATTTTCTCGACCACGAAATAGATGATATTTTAGATTTATATGATGCCCGTCGCGATGGAATTGTACCAAAGGATTATGCTGTCTGGTGGGGTATGGAGGATATGCATTTATTCACTTATGCAAAAAAGGTTTTAACAGAGCTTTCGCAAGGTGAAAAACCATTTTCTTTTACTACCCTTACTGTAGATACCCACCATATTGACGGTTATAAATGTGAAAAATGCGGCAGTCAATTTAGTGAGCAATATGAGAACGTTATGTCCTGTTCATCAAAACAGGTTTATGAATTTGTTGAATGGATTAAAGAACAGCCTTTTTATGAAAATACCGTAATTGTGATTGCGGGTGATCATCTTACAATGGATTCGGGATATATAAACCGAAATGTAGAAAAGGGCTATGAAAGACACGTGTATAACTGCTTTATAAATGCTAAAGCTACACCCGTCACCACTAAAAACCGTGTGTTTACGGCTATGGATATGTTACCCTCTACTTTGGCTGCAATGGGTTGTGAAATCAAAGGAGAAAGACTTGGACTCGGCACAAATCTTTTCTCAGAAACTAAGACATTGCCGGAAGAAATGGGATATGAAGCTTTTAATGCAGAAATATCTAAAAAATCGGCTTATTACAATGTGGAATTTATGATGAAATAAAATGATGGTGAACTTTCCGTTCACCATCATTTTATCGTTAAGAAGAAGCTGCGCAGCAAATAGTTATAAACCGACAAAAAATTATGCCGATAGCTTATGTTTTACCTTGCATATTTTATAAATATATAGTATAATAACTCTATCTATGTAAAAGGGGAGAACTTTTTGGATTTTTTGGACTATAGGGAAGAACAGAAACCGTATATTTCGCTTTTACCCGACCTTCTTAAAAGGGTTTACGGAAGAACTCCTACCGCTTGTATTTTTACTTATGGATGCCAACAGAACGTAAGTGATTCCGAACGAATCAAGGGAATGCTAACTCAGGTAGGATATTCTTTGACCGATGAGGCTGAGGGCGCTGATTTCGTTCTCTTTAATACCTGTGCCGTAAGAGGTCATGCTGAGGACAGGGTGTATGGAAACATCGGCGCTATGAAGCATTATAAACGCAGACACAAAGAAATGATTATTGCTCTTTGTGGTTGTATGGCACAACAGGAAACTGTTACCGACAGAATGAAGAAAAGTTATCCTTATGTTGACATAGTTTTCGGCACTCACGTACAGTACAGACTTCCTGAATTTTTATATAAACGTCTTTCGGGTTCTCCAAGAATATTTGAAATTGGAGAGAGTGAAAAAATAGTTGAGGAAATCCCCGTTAAAAGAGACGGTGAGTTCAAGGGTTGGCTGCCTATAATGTACGGTTGCAATAATTTCTGCAGTTACTGTATTGTACCATACGTTCGCGGAAGGGAGCGTTCGCGTCATCCCGACGATATTTTAAAAGAAGCCAAAGAGCTTATTGATGGCGGCTGTAAGGATATAACCCTTCTTGGACAGAATGTCAATTCTTATGGTATAGGCTGTGATTTCGGTCTTAATTTTGCGGGACTGCTTAGAAAAATCAATGATATTGAAGGCGATTTCCGTATAAGATTTATGACCTCTCACCCTAAAGACTGTACCGAAGAGCTTTTAGAGACTATGGCTGAGTGTAAAAAGGTTGCACGTCATTTGCATCTGCCTTTTCAAAGCGGAAGTAACAGAATACTTTCTCTTATGAACAGACGATACACAAAAGAAAAATATCTTTCTCTTATTAATTCGGCGAAAGAGAAAATGCCCGATATATCCCTTACCAGTGATATTATCGTAGGCTTTCCGGGAGAGACATACGAAGATTTTAAAGAAACTTTATCTTTGGTTAAAGAAGTTAGATTTTCGTCACTTTTTACCTTTATTTTTTCACCGCGTAACGGTACTCCGGCTGAAAAGCTTCCCGATCCCATTTCCCGTGAGGAAAAGGGAAGGTGGTTTGATGAACTCCTAAGAACTCAAGAAGTTATCAGTAAAGAATTAAGTGCTGAAACCGTTGGAAAAACCTTTAGAGTTTTATGTGATGATTTTGGCAGAGTGGAAGGCAAAATGGCAGGACATACTAATGGTACTGCTGTTATAGAATTTGACGGAACCGAAGAAGATTTAGGAAAATTTATAAACGTAAAAGTAAATGCTGTTTCAAATATTTTGGAAGGCACAAGAATAGACTAAGGAGAATTTAAAATGGACGTAATTAAAGCTGCTAGAAATTTAGGCGCTGCTATTCAGGAAGATGAAAGATTTGTTGAATATGCAAGAACAAAACTTGCTCTCGATAGTAATGAAGAATTACAGGATTTAGTCGGAAAATTTAATGTTGCTCGAATGAACATTGAACGCCTCGGCGAACAGGAAGAACGCGATGAAGAAAAGTTTAGAGAGGCTAATCTGGAGCTTAGAGAAATTTACGATTCAATTATGAGCAATGAGACAATGAAGGCTTATAATGATGCAAAACTCGGCGTTGATAAGATGATTGCCGATGCTATGGCAATTATTCAGATGTGCAGTGAAGGTGCAGATCCTGAAACCTGTGAAATTCCTGAAGGCGGATGTACCGGTAGCTGTTCTACCTGTGCAGGCTGTCACTAATTTGAAACTTAGTTTAAAACGGTAGGTGGAAACAATGGCAGAACTGTCTCCAATGATGCGACAGTATCTTGAGATAAAAGAGCAGAATAAAGACTGTATCATATTTTTCCGTGTCGGTGACTTTTATGAAATGTTTTTCGAGGATGCCGAGACTGCGTCAAGCGAACTTGATTTAGTGTTAACGGGAAAGGATTGCGGTTTGAGTGAACGCGCTCCGATGTGCGGCGTTCCGTTTCATTCCTGCGAAACCTATATTCAGCGTCTTGTTGAAAAGGGCTTTAGAGTTGCTATTTGTGAACAGGTTGAAGACCCTGCAACCGCAAAAGGTCTTGTTAAACGTGATATCATAAGAATAATAACACCTGGAACCGTTATTGAGGACAGTATGCTTGACGAGGGCAAAAACAACTTCCTTTGCGCTGTATCGGTTATTGACGGTGTTGCGGGAATTTGTTTTACCGACGCTTCCACAGGTGAAGCCTATCTAACCGAGGTTTCGGGACAGGATGTGTCTTCGCTTATCTATGATGAAATCTGCCGTTTTTCTCCCAAAGAATTGCTTATTGTTGATGATTTTGAAGATAACAAGATTTTAAGTAATGCGGTTTTAGGAAAATATGACGGTCTTATTACCAAAAGAGACAAAAACGCTTTTGATATCAATTTCACCGAAAATCTGATTTTAAAGCACTTTAAGATTTTAAGTGTTGAAAACCTTGGATTTTCTGCTGGTACGGCAGGTGAGAGCGCTTTAGGTGCAGTTATCGGTTATCTTTACGAAACCGGTATAAAAGGTGAAATTTGCGTAAATCAGGTTAAATTCTATAGCGGCGGTCAGTTTATGAGACTTGATATGACCGCTGTAAGAAACCTTGAAATTATTGAAACTATGCGTTCAAAATCCCGTAAGGGTTCGCTTCTTTGGGTGCTTGATAAAACCTGTACCGCTATGGGTAAACGCCTTATGCGTTCGTGGATTGAACAACCGCTTCTTAATTTTAATCAAATTAATATGCGTCAAAATAGTGTTGAAGAACTTACTCAAACAACTGTTATGCGTGGTGAACTTACCGATTCACTCCGTGGAATAAGAGATATTGAACGTCTTATGTCAAAGGTGGTTTACGGTACGGGAAGCGCAAGGGAACTCAGAGCCCTTTCTTCAACCATAGAAGCTCTTCCTGAAGTAAAAAACGTGCTATCTAATGCTTCTTGCCGTATTCTTAAGGAGTGCTATAACGACATTGATTTACTTGAAGACGTAAAAACACTTATAGATAGCGCCATAGTTGATGAGCCGCCTGCATTAGTTCGAGAAGGCGGTATGATAAGAGAGGGATATAACAGCGAGGTAGATTCCCTTAGAGACATTATGACGGGCGGTACGGCAATAATTGCTGATATCGAGGCAAGAGAAAAAGAAAGAACGGGAATTAAAAACCTTAAGGTTAAATTTAATAAGGTTTTCGGTTACTATTTAGAGGTCACAAACTCTTTCTTAGACCTTGTTCCCGAGGATTATATCAGAAAACAAACACTTACAGGAGCTGAGCGTTTTATAACTGAAGAACTTAAAGCTCTTGAAGGAAAACTGCTTGGCGCTAAAGACAGAGTTATTGCTCTTGAATATGAGCTTTTTGATGATGTCAGAAAACAGGTTGCCGCTCAGCTTGAACGTTTTCAAAAAACTGCTGCTGCTCTTGCGCGTCTTGACGTATTATGTTCGCTTTCCAACGTTGCGGTTGAAAACAACTACTGCAGACCTAAAATAAATGATGACGGAATAATTCTTATTAAATCGGGCAGACATCCCGTTGTTGAAAAGCTTACTAATACTCCCTTTGTTTCAAACGATACTTATTTGAACAGCGGTGATGACCGTTGCGCAATAATTACAGGTCCGAATATGGCAGGTAAATCTACATATATGAGACAGGTTGCAATTATTGTACTTATGGCGCAGATAGGCTCATTTGTACCTGCCGAAAGCGCAAATCTTTCTATTTGTGATGCTATTTTTACCAGAGTTGGCGCCAGTGATGATTTAGCTTCAGGACAATCCACATTTATGGTAGAAATGAGTGAGGTTGCTAATATTCTCAAAAATGCAACTAATAAAAGTCTGCTTATTCTTGATGAAATCGGCAGAGGTACATCTACATTTGACGGTATGTCCATTGCTAAAGCTGTACTTGAATATGTTGCCGATAAAAAGAAAATAGGTGCTAAGGCGTTGTTTGCTACTCACTATCACGAACTTACCGAAATGGAAAACGAAATTTCGGGAGTTAAAAACTATAATATTGCCGTTAAAAAGCGCGGTGATGATATAATATTCCTTCGCAGAATAGTTCCTGGCGGTGCCGACCAAAGCTACGGCATTGAGGTTGCAAAGCTTTCGGGAATTCCATCAGCGGTTATAAAACGCGCTAAGGAAATTCTCAGCGAGACAGAATCGCAGGGGGTTATAACCTACAAAAAGATTGCTGATGAATCAAGTCAGATGCCACTGGAAATCAAACAGGCGATGGATATTATGGAGGAACTCAGAACAGTTGACGTTAACACGCTTACTCCTATAGAATCTATGAGAATGCTTTATGATTTAGCTAATAAAGCAAAAGAATAAAGAGGTTATGTATGCCGAAGATTAATGTGTTACCAAAATTTATAGCCGAAAAAATCGCCGCAGGCGAGGTGGTTGAAAAACCGGCTTCGGTTATAAAGGAAATAGTTGAAAATGCCATAGATGCCGGTGCTACGGATATTACCGTAGAAATTAAAGGCGGCGGTATTTTATATATGCGAGTTACCGATAACGGTTGCGGAATTAAAAAAGATGATGTTCCAACCGCTTTTCTTCGTCATGCAACCAGCAAAATTGTTAAAGAGGATGACCTTGACAGTATAAATACTCTCGGTTTCAGAGGTGAAGCCTTAGCTGCTATATCTTCTGTTTCAAAGGTCGAAATGATTACAAAAACCGAAGATGATATGGTTGGTACACGTTACGTTATTGAAGGCGGGGAGGAAGTAGCCTTTGAAGAAACAGGATGTCCAAACGGCACTACCGTTATAGTAAGGGATTTATTCTTTAATACTCCTGCCAGAATGAAGTTTTTGCATAAGGATACCAGTGAAGCTAACTTTATCTCTGACCTTGTGGAAAAGATTGCTCTTTCTCACCCCGAAATAGCCTTTCGCTTTATCAGAGACGGCAAAACAGTTATTACCACTTCGGGTGACGGAAAACTTGAATCTGTAATATATTCAGTACTCGGTAGGGAATTTTCTAAAAGTCTTATTTCTGCTAAAGGCTCAAACAACTTGGTGCAGGTAGAGGGATTTATCTGTAAGCCTATTTATTGTCGCCCAAAGCGTAATGCACAGTATTTCTTTTTGAACGGAAGACTTATTAGAAGCGCTACGGCTATTTCTGCTTTAGAGGCTGCATATAAAAACTCTGTTATGGTTGGTAAATTTCCTGCCTGCGTTTTAAATATTACCGTTGATCCATCTGTTGTTGACGTTAATGTGCATCCCGCAAAAACCGAGGTTAGATTTTCTGATGACAAAAGTATTTTTGATGCAGTATATTTTACCGTTAAAAATGCTCTGACTACAGGGGATGAAAGACCTCAGATTAAGGTTAAGCCCAATACTTCCTTTGCTGCTTTTGATACTATGAGTACACAGCAGTATAAACAGATGGTTATTACCGAAAAGAAGGAAGAACAAAAGAACGACGATTTTTATGAACCCATGATTAATCGTCCTTCAGGAGCGGTTGTTTTTAAAAATTCATATAAAGATGAACCCAGTTACGCTAAAGCTGAACCTAAAGTTAATATAGATATTCACGTAGATAACGAGTATATAAAACAACAAGCTGAAAAGAATGTCGAGGTTAAAGAAACTGTCGATAATCAAAAAGAAAATGAAACCAAAATAATTCCTCAAATAAAATTTATAGGCGAAGCCTTTTCAACCTACATTATTGTAGAGAAGGAAAACAGTGTCTTCTTTATTGATAAACACGCTTCTCACGAAAGAATTATATTTGAACGTCTTAGAAAAGAGCAAAGCGCCGATAGTCAGGAACTTCTTCTTCCCGTTACCGTAAAGCTTACAGCCCAGCACTATAATGCAGTGCTTAGTTCCTCTGAACTTTTGGAAAAAAGCGGCTTTGAGGCGGAAGATTTCGGCAATAATACCGTAATAATAAGAGCCGTTCCTTCCTCACTAAAGGACGAAGATGTCGCTACCGTCTTTTATGAGGTTGCGTCTAATCTTGCCGATAACGGTTCGGTTGAAATTGAAAAACTTGATAATATTTATCATACTGTAGCCTGTAAAGCGGCTATTAAAGCGGGCTTTAGAACCTCAAAAGAAGAACTTTTAAAACTGGCGAATGAAGTACTTTCTCGTGATGATATATTCTATTGTCCGCATGGAAGACCTGTAGCCTTTGAAATTAAAAAACGTGACATAGAAAAACAGTTTGGAAGAATAAAATGAGCATTAATAAACCAAAAGTAATATTTGTTGTCGGCCCTACTGCGTCAGGAAAAACGGAACTGGCTATAGCTCTTGCAAGGCATTTTGACGGTGAAATTGTTTCTGCTGATTCAATGCAAATATATAAAGGCATAAGCATAGCTTCTGCCGCTCCTACCAATGAAGAAAAAAGTCTGGCGGTTCACCATCTGGTTGAGTTCTTAGAGCCTCAGGTTAAATTTTCTGTTGCTGATTATGTAGAACTTGCCAGAAAAACTATTGATGATATAATTTCAAGAGGTAAGCTGCCCATTGTAGTAGGCGGAACGGGACTTTATATTGATTCTCTTATTGAAGGAATTCAGTTTATTGACGAAAAAACGTCTGACGAAACACGAGTGAAACTGGAAAATGAATATGATATTCTCGGCGGCGAGGAAATGCTGAAAAAACTTTCGCAGATCGACTCAGTATCGTCAGAAAAGCTATCCCCCAATGACAAAAAACGTATAGTACGCGCTTTTGAGGTTTTTTATTCTACGGGACTTACCATAACCGAGCAAAATGTGCGTTCAAAACTCGGTGGTAAACCGTATAATGAAGTTATTATCGGCATCACCTGTTCCAATAGAGAAAAGCTTTACGAAAAAATTAATATGCGTGTTGATTTAATGGTAAAAAACGGAATTATAGAAGAAGCCAAAGCTATGCGGGATAAAGGTTATACATCTGCACAAGCTATCGGTCATAAAGAATTTTACGATTATCTTGATGGTAACGTTACTTTAGATGAAGCCATAGAAAAATTAAAGCGTGAAACCAGAAGATATGCAAAACGTCAGCTTACGTGGTTTAGAAAAAATGAGAACATCAATTGGTTGTTTTCCGATACTCAGGATGTAAAAAAAGAGGCTATAAAAATACTGGAAAGGATGAACTAAATGTTTAAAAACAAATTTGTGAGAATAATTGCTATTGCTTTGTTATCCTTGTTTTTGTTACATCAAGTTTATTCTGCAATATACAATCCCATAAATACAGAAAGCGCCGAATATGTTTCGGTGACCGACGGTATATCTTTTACAGGAATGATAATCAGAAATGAAATACTTATCGATAAGTCAGACGGCGGTGTTATGCATCTACTTGTTTCTGATGGTGAAAGAATTTCAAAAAACGGTACAATAGCTAAGATTTTTAGCAGCGAAAAGGATTCCTTTGCCGTAACCGAGCTTGAAAAAATTAATGAGCAGATTTCAAATATTAAAACCATTCAAAGTTATAATGATATCGCTGCCGTAGATATCAACCTGCTTGATAATAAAATAACATCCTCGCTGAGTGAAATTCTCTTTGAGGCGGGTAACGGTAATTTCAAAAAAGCAAGAAAAAATCAAGATCAGCTTCTTACACTTATGAACAGAAAGGAAATGGTTATAGGAAACAGCGCTGATTTTTCAAAGCAGCTTGAATCTCTTGAAAATCGCAAAAATAATCTTGAAGGTTCACTTTCCGAGCCTAAAGCTGAAATACTTGCTACTGAATCGGGATTTTTCGTTTCAAGTGTTGATGGCTTTGAGACTGTGTTAATGGCTGATAAGCTTGAGCGTTATACTCCGGAATATATGGATTCGGTTACTTTTGATGAAAGTAAAAATAACGGTAAGATAGGAAAAATCGTTTCGGATTATACGTGGTATATAGCTGCTCCTCTTACCGCTAATCAATCTTTATCCTACAAAAAAGGTGATACCGTAACTATTAAAACCCAACTTAAAAGTAACCCTTACTTAAAGGTTATGGTAGAACAGATAAATTTATCTTCTGACAGAGAAAGAGCAGTTATACTTTTTTCTTGTCAGGAAATGAATGCTGAACTTGCTACCATGCGTACCGGAGCAATGACGTTAATTAATGGTGAATACTCCGGTCTTAAGGTTCCTAAAAGCGCTTTGAGGGTTAGTGATAACCAGACGGGAGTTTTTGTGATTTCGGGTATGGAACTGAAATTTGTAACCGCTAAAGTTATTTATCAGACAGAAGATTTTGTGATTTGCGAGAAGGCTGATACTAATCAAAATACACAGTTGAGGCTTTATGATAAGGTTGTTGTAAAGGGGAAGAACCTATATGACGGAAAAATTATTAACTGAAGTTTTTGACGAAAATTATAGTGAAATTAAAGAAAAAATAGCGAATGCGGCTGAAAAAAGCGGCAGAAAAGCAGAAGATATTACTCTTTTGGCTGCTGTAAAAACCGTTACTCCCGAACTTATAAACTATGCCATAGATCATGGCATAAGTGTTATAGGCGACAACAGAGTTCAGGAACTTATTGCAAAAGAAAATGATGTAACTAAAAATGTTACCAAGCATTTTATCGGTCATTTGCAAACAAATAAGGTCAAGGATGTCGTAGGCAGAGTAGCTCTTATTGAATCTGTTGACAGTATAAGACTTGCCCAAATGATTGGTAAGCAATCTTTAAAAATCGGTATTACAACCGATATTCTTCTTGAAGTCAATATTGGTGAAGAAGAAAGCAAGTCGGGATTCCTTATTGAAGAATTAATGTCTGCAGTTGATGTAATTTCAAAAATTGAAGGTATAAAGATACGCGGACTTATGGCAATTCCGCCCATTTGCAACACTTCAAGCGAAAATATTAAATATTTTTCGAAAATGAGACAACTGTTTATTGACATTAAGGACAAAAACATAGATAATGTATCTATGGATATTCTGTCAATGGGTATGTCGGATGACTATGAAACCGCTATTGAGTATGGTTCTACCCAAGTGAGAATAGGCACACTTCTTTTCGGAAGAAGAAATTATTCAAATAATTAAAAGGAGATATAAAAAATGAAATTCTGGGATTCTGTAAAAAACATTATGAACGTATCGGATGACGATTATGAAGATGAGGTTGTAACCGAGGAAGAGGAAATTGAGCAACCCAAAAAAGAGGCTGTTAAAAGAGAGGCTCGTGCTCCTCGTTCTAAAACAGTTGCTTTTTCTCAGGGAAATATGCAGCTTGTTCTTGTAAAGCCTGAGCGCTTTGAGGATGTTACAGGTATTGCCGATCATTACTGCGCTAAAAAAACCATCGTTTTAAATCTTGAAAAAGCAGATAGAGATCTTTCCCGCCGTATCATCGACTTTTTAAGCGGTGTTGCGTATGCTAAAAACGGCACTCTCAAAAAAGCAGCTCATAACACTTTTGTTATCGCTCCCTGCGATGTAGATGTTAATGGAGAAACTTTTGCTGAAGATTACAGCGAATATGGTGAGTTTAGCGGATTTTAATGGATAGTGCGCTTCTTTGTGCCAAGGTACGTGATGCTGTCAGACTTAGCCACAGTACCGATATGTTTAAGTCTGTAGGCTTTCTTAGTAGTGAAGAAAGAGCATATGTCGAAAATCTTTGTGAACTTAAGAATAAAAAATATACGTTTTTTGGCGGATATGAGGATGCCCAGCGTGTAATGTTTATTGCATTGCCCCATTGGTGCGATTCTCCCGAGGATTTAAACATCGTCAGAAGCTTTACTTTTACTTACAGAAAGTGCGATAAACTTTCTCACCGTGATTTTCTCGGCACCTTTATGTCACTTGGAATAACCAGAGAAAGTGTTGGAGATATTCTTTGTGAAGAAGGGCGAACTGTAGCTTTTTTTAGCGACGGTGTAGCTGATTATGTATGTGAGCAAATCAAAAAGGTCGGTGGGGTGGGCGTCACGGTAAGCGAAGGCTTTAATGGCGCTCTTCCCGAATTTTCCGACCTCAAAATCTTTACCGTTACAATTGCTTCTTTAAGACTTGATTGTGTAGTAGCCGCACTTGTAGGCACCTCCCGTGAAAAAGCTAAAGAATTGATTCTTGATAAACGTGTTTCGGTTAACTCTGTGATTTGTGAAAAAACCACCTATTCTCCCGATGAATTTTCTAAAATTTCTATAAGAGGTTTTGGGAGATTTATTTTAGACGGAGCTTCTTTACAGACTAAAAAAGGACGTATAATCCTAAATTACAAAAAATATATTAATTAATTTTCGCAAGGAGGAAGTATTTTGGCTTCTTATATTATTGCGGTTGTTGTCGGAGTTTTATTACTTGCTGCCGACCAATTTACAAAATATCTTGCCGAGCTTTATATTTCTATCACCGGTTCGGGTATGGATTTCATCCCCGGTTTTATAGGCTTTTGGCGCACAGATAACGGCGGTGCGGCTTGGGGATTCCTTGATGGACATACTTGGCTTTTGCTGTCTATAACTATAGTTATTATGATTATTTGTTTCGCTATGCTGTTAAAATACGGGTTAAAGGATAGGTTGCTTTTTTGGGCTTTGACTTTGGTTCTTTCGGGCGGTATCGGAAATCTTATTGACCGTATTTTCCGTGACGGCAAGGTTGTCGATTTTATACACCTTGAATTTATTGAATTTCCTATGTTCAATGTTGCTGATTGTACCATTGTAATCGGTGCAGGTCTTATGATACTTTACTTCCTTATTGATTTTATTAAGGAAACAAAAAGACGCAAGGCTGACAGTTAATGGAAACCTTAAACTATTTATGTGATGCGGGAGAAACGCGTAGAATCGATGTTTTTGTTGCGGAAAAAACTTCGTTATCCCGTTCGTTTGTGGCAAAGCTTATCGGTGACGGCTTGATAACTGTTGACGGTAAGGCGGCATCAAAAAATACGAAATTAAAAACAGGAAACTATGTTGAGGTTATAGTCCCCGATCCCGTGTCAGATAAGGCGGAGCCGGAGAATATTCCTATTGATATTGTTTATGAAGACGATTGGCTTTTGGTTGTAAATAAGCCTAAGGGAATGGTGGTTCATCCCGCTGCGGGAAATGAGAGCGGCACTCTTGTTAATGCGTTATTATACCATTGCGGAGCTTCTCTTTCGGGAATTGGCGGAGTTTTGCGTCCGGGCATAGTTCATCGAATCGATAAAGACACAAGCGGCTTACTGATTGTTGCCAAAAATGATGAAGCGCATCATTTTCTTGCTGAGCAGATTAAGGAACATTCTTTTACACGTGAATACGAAGCGATTGTTTACGGAAATGTAAAAAACGATAGGGGTACAGTAAATGCGCCTATTGGACGTCATACCGTAAAACGCAAGGAAATGGCTGTAGTAGGAGTAGGGGGCAGAGATGCCACTACTCATTTTACTGTTCTTTCCCGTTCTAACGGTTTTTCTTATGTGAGGCTTAAGCTGGAAACAGGTCGAACCCATCAAATAAGGGTGCATATGTCATATATAGGATACCCACTTGCAGGTGACGAGGTTTACGGTCCTAAGAAGTGCATAAAAGAACTTGGCGGACAATGTTTACATGCTCGAAAAATTGGTTTTATACATCCTAAAACCAAGGAGTATATGGAATTTACAAGTGAACTACCCGAATATTTTAAAAAGTTTTTGGATAAAAACGATTTATTATGATGTTTACGTCAAGATATAATTGCCGACTGTATTGAATATTTAAAAAAATAAGGCGAATAAATTCGCCATAATGAAAGGATACATAAAATGGATGCTTTAACCAAAAAAGAACTCCAAAGAATTGCCAATAACGTAAGAATAGGCATTATTGAAGGTGTTCACAGCGCAAAAGCAGGTCATCCCGGCGGTTCACTTTCCTGTACCGATATTCTTACCTATCTCTATTTCAAAGAGATGAATATCGATCCAAAAGAACCTAAAAAAGCCGACAGAGACCGCCTTGTACTTTCAAAAGGTCACGCTGCGCCTGCGCTTTATTCTGTTCTTGCTAATCGTGGATATTTTGAAGTAGAAGAACTTAAAACTCTTCGTAAAATAGATTCAAGACTCCAAGGACATCCCGATATGAAGCATATACCAGGTGTCGATATGTCTTCGGGATCGTTAGGTCAGGGAATCTCTGCCGCTGTTGGTATGGCTCTTTCTGCTAAACATTTTGGTGACGATTTCAGAGTGTTTACTATCCTTGGTGATGGTGAGTGTGAGGAAGGTCAGGTTTGGGAGGCTGCTATGTTTGCCGCAAACAAAGGTCTAAATAACCTTGTAGTATTTGTTGATTTTAACAATCTTCAGATTGACGGTAGCTGTGATGAGGTTAATTCTCCTACTCCTATTGATAAAAAGTTTGAAGCATTCAATTGGGATGTTACTGTAATTGACGGTCATGATTTTGATGCTATTGAGGAAGCATTGGCTATGGCCAGAGAATCCGATAAACCTTTCTGTATAGTTGCTAAAACAGTAAAAGGCAAAGGTGTTTCCTATATGGAAAACAGCGTTGGTTGGCACGGTAAAGCACCCGGTGATGATGAATACCAAGTTGCTATTGCTGACCTTAATGCTATCGCCGAAACTTTGAAATAAGGGAAGGGAGATTATTATGGCTGACGTAATTAAAAAGGCTACAAGAGACGGCTATGGTGCAGGTCTTGTAAAGCTTGGCGAAAAATATGATGATTTTATTGTTTTGGATGCTGACCTTGCAGAAGCAACCAAGACTATAGTATTTAAAAAGAAATTTCCTGAACGTTTTTACGATTGCGGTATTGCTGAGCAGAATATGGTAAGCATAGCTGCCGGTGTTGCCGCTACAGGCAAAAAAGTTTTCTGCTCTTCTTTTGCTATGTTTGCCGCTGGCAGAGCTTTTGAACAGGTAAGGAATGCTGTTTGCTATCCTCATCTTAATGTAATTATTGCCGCTACTCATGCAGGTATTTCGGTTGGTGAAGACGGTGCTACTCATCAGTGTTGTGAAGACATTGCTCTTATGCGCACTCTTCCCGGTATGACAATTATAAATCCTGCTGATGCTGTCGAATCAGAAAAAGCTTTAGAAGCAGCATATAAACATGATGGTCCCGTTTATATGAGATTCGGAAGACTTGCAGTTCCGGTTATTTTTGATGAAGATTATCAATTCGAAATCGGCAAGGGTGTTGAACTTAAAGAGGGTAATGACGTTACAATTGTTGCTACAGGTCTTATGGTAAATGAAGCGCTTATTGCTCACGATATCCTTAAAGAGCAGGGAATAAGCGCCAGAGTTATCAATATGGCTACCATTAAACCTCTTGATACCGAGATTATTCTTAAAGCCGCCAAAGAAACAGGAGCTATTGTTTCTGCAGAAGAACATTCTGTTATCGGTGGTATGGGTTCCGCTATTGCTGAATATTTAAGCGAAAATTATCCCGTTCCCGTGCTTAAACTTGGAGTTAATGACCGTTTTGGTCAATCAGGTCCTGCAAACGACCTTTTGGATCTTTACGGTATGAGAGGCAAGGATATTGCCGAACTTGCTGTAAAGGCTGTATCCAAAAAATAATTTTTTTATATTGCATTTTAAGAGTCGTGACTTTTTGTTGCGGCTCTTATTCTTTTCCTTCTTTTTTCTTGCAAAAATATATATTATATGTTACTATATATTATATATTGGGTAAATTTTATTCTTAAGAAAGGCAGGTGGCATTGTATGAAAAAATGGGAAGTTTCTAAAATTGATAAAGAACTTGCAAAAGAACTGGCAATGGAATGCGATATTGACCCGTTTGTTGCTATGATAGCCGCCTCGCGTGGATATGAAGATCCTGCTTTACTTGAGGAATTTTTATCAACTGAACCTATGTTCTCTGATCCTTTTTCCTTAACGGATATTGAAAAGGCTGCCGAATGTATAAGCGAAGCTATAGAAAATGATGAGTTGATTGCAGTTTACGGCGACTATGATTGCGACGGTGTTACTGCTACAGCTTTGCTTTTTTCATATTTAACAAAACGTGGTGCCAGAGTTGTCTGCCGTATTCCCGACAGATTTTCTGAAGGGTATGGGATGAACGAAGCGGCTATTGAAGAACTTTATTCATTGGGCGTATCCCTTATTGTAACGGTAGATAACGGTATATCTTGTTTTGATGAAATAGAATTTGCCAATAAACTGGGAATTAAGGTAGTTGTTACCGATCACCATTTGCCGCCCGAAAATCTTCCTAACGCTTTGGCGGTTGTAGATCCTCACCGTATGGATGATTATAGTGAATTTAAAGACATTTGCGGTGTTGGGGTTGCCTTTAATCTTATATGCGCTTTAGAAGGCGCTGAACCCGAAGAAATGATTGGTGAATATGGCGACCTTGTGGCTCTTGGAACAATTGGTGACGTAATGCCGCTTGTTTCTGTCAACCGCTCTTTTGTGCGTGTTGGTATGGAACAGATTTTAAACGGCAACAGAGTCGGTATATGCGCTTTAATGAAGGTTGCTGGTATTGATATTGCTGCATTTTCTGCTTCAAGGGTTGCCTTTGGACTTGTTCCGAGAATTAATGCGGCAGGAAGAATGGGGAGTGCGCATCGCGCCTTTAAACTTCTTGTCACCGAAGATGAACAGGAAGCTAATGATTTAGCTCAGGAAATCGGCGAGGAAAATACTTTACGTCAGAAAATTGAAAAATCTATTTTAGATGAAGCAGTTAGAATTATCGAAAAAGAATATCTCTATCACCAACGTGTAATAGTTGTATCGGGTGAAAATTGGCATCATGGCATTGTTGGAATTGTTGCATCACGCATTTGCGAAATGTATGGAAAGCCAACAATAGTTTTGAGTATTGACGGTGATGTTGCTCATGGTTCAGGCAGAAGTATTGATGGATTCTCTTTGTATGACTGCATAAATAGTGCTACTCACTATACGGAAAAATTCGGCGGTCATGAATTGGCAGCGGGTGTAACTGTTAAAAAAGAAAATATTGAAGTTTTTGCTTCGGTTGTTAATGATTATGCGCGTACCGTGAGTCCCGTAGTTCCCGTATTAAAACTGGATTGCAAACTTAATCCTATTGCGTTATCCATTGATTTATTTGATGCGCTTAATGTTATGCAACCCTTCGGAACCGGTAACAATATTCCTCTTTTTGGAATTTTCGGTGTAAAACTTGAAAAAATATCTTCTGTAGCAGGTGGAAAACATCTGAAGCTCAGCTTTATTAAAGATAATACTTCTTTTCGAGCAATGCTTTTTTCCTGCAGCGAAGAGGCGTTTGATTATAAATTAGGTGATGTTCTTGATATTGCTGTTGTTCTTGATGTAAGCATATTTAACGGCAAACGATATTTATCGATAATTATAAAAGATTACCGAATTTCAGGTATTGTTGATAATAATTTAGCTAAGGAATTGGCTGACTATGATGATTTTTGCGCTCTTGTTCCCAAGGATTATAAAGATATAGCTCCAACAAGGGAAGAATGTGCTTTAATATATAAGTTTTTAAATCGTGGCGCAGCATCTGCAAAAGCTACCGAGCAAAAGTTTATGAATCAATTAGGTATTGCTAAAGTAAGACTTATTATTGATATATTTATAGAACTCGGTTTAATATCAAGAACTGCAAATGAGTACGAAATGTTGTATATTAACTCAAGCGGCGGTAAGGTAGATTTGGATAATTCATCAATTCTTAAAAGGGCAAGGGGGTGACCTTAATGGACAGTATTTATGAAAACGAGTATAAGTTATTCAAAGATTTTTTAAGCAGCCAGAATGCTGAATTTGATTATGAACTTATTAGAAAAGCTTATGAGTTTTGTGTTACTATGCATAAAGGTCAACTCAGACGTTCTAATGAAGAATATTATATTCATCCTGTTTCTGTGGCTAAAATTGTTGCGCAACTCGGTCTTGACAGCGAATCGGTATGCGCCGCTTTACTTCATGATACGGTTGAGGATACCGAAACAACCCTTGAAGATATAAGCAGACTGTTCGGTGATGAGGTTGCGCTTATTGTTGACGGTGTTACTAAAATAGGCAGACTTTCCTTTGTTTCTAAAGAAGAACAACAAGCTGAAAGCATTCGCAAAATGCTTATTGCTATGGGTAAGGATATCCGTGTAATTCTTATTAAACTTGCTGACAGACTTCATAATATGAGAACCATAGACTTTATGCCACAGCAAAAACGCAGGGATAAAGCTCTTGAAACGCTTGAAGTTTATGCACCTATAGCTCACCGTCTTGGTATTCGCCCCATTAAAGAAGAACTTGAAGATATTTCTATTTCATGTCTTGACCCCGTCGCTTACGAGGAAATTGAAGGTCTTCTTTCAGAAAATTTTAAGGACAGTTCAAGGATGCTTGATTCCGTTAAAGAAAAAATTACAGAACGTCTTAAGGAGGAAATGCCTGACGTTAAAACGGAATTCCAAAGCAGAGTTAAGTCGATAAACGGTATTTACCGAAAGATGTTTGTTCAGGGTAGAGCGTTTGAAGAAATTTACGATATTTATGCAGTTAGAATTATTACCGATACCGTTGCTAACTGTTATAATATTCTGGGAATTATGCACGACCTTTTCCGTCCAATTCCTAATCGTTTTAAAGATTATATTTCTACGCCGAAGCCCAACCTGTATCAGTCCCTTCATACTACTGTTATCGGTAGGGAAGGTGTACCCTTCGAAATACAGATTCGTACCTTTGAAATGCACGAAACTGCAGAATACGGAATTGCGGCGCACTGGAAATATAAAGTTGGTTTAACAGGCAGCGACAAAGGAATGGAACAGCAACTTGCGTGGATTCGTCAGATACTTGAATCGCAAAATGACACAGGTGATGCTTCCGAAATAATAAGAAGTATCAAGGTGGATTTGGCGCAGGACGATGTTTTTGCGGTTACCCCAAGAGGTGACGTTATAAATCTGCCTGCCGGCGCAACCGTTGTTGACTTTGCTTTTGCTATCCACTCTGCTGTGGGAATCAGAATGGTGGGAGCAAAGGTTGACGGAAGAATTGTTCCGATAAACCACGTTATTAAAACCGGTGAAATTATTGAGATTCTTACTACTAATCAGGCAGGTCACGGACCGAGCAGAGATTGGATAAATATTGCTGTTACAAATCAAGCTAAATCAAAGATTAGAAGTTGGTTTAAAAAAGAAAAACGTTCTGAGAATATTGAAAACGGCAGAATTGAGATTGAAAGAGAATTTAAGCGTAACGGTATAATATTCGAAAACGAATCTGCTCTTAAAGATTTTCTTTCCGATATTGCCAAACGTCAGCATCTTGAAAATGTCGATGAACTTTATGCTGCTATTGGTTACGGCGGTGTTATTTTAGCAAGAATATTGCCTAATATCAAAGAAAACTTCAATCGCATATCTAAGCAAAATAAGGTTCTTATCACTACTCCTGAAGTAACTCCCCATAGAAGAAATAGAGCTAATGACGGTGTTATTGTTGAAGGTATTGATAATTGTCTTATAAAGTTTTCAAAATGTTGCGCTCCTCTTCCGGGTGATGATATTATCGGTTTTATCACTCGAGGTCACGGAGTGTCTATCCACAAGCGCGATTGCATTAATGTTCCGAAAAATATTGAAGAAAGTCCTGAGCCTGCCAGATGGATTACATCTTATTGGGCAGATAATTTACCGTCAACATTTATGGCATCCTTGCAGATTACCGCTATTGACAGACAGGGACTTATCCTTGATATTTCCCAGACGCTCATAAATATGCGTGTGGCTCTTCACAGCATTAATGCGCACCCCACCAAGAAAGGTAACAGCGTAACGGTTATAACAGTTAGTACCGAGGGTGTTGAGCATTTAAGAAATATTATTACACGTATTGAAAAAATACACGGTGTATATAGTGTAGAAAGATTGAACAAATAACAGGTGTTTTTATGAAAGCAGTTATACAAAGGGTTAAAAATGCAAGTGTGAGCGTTGATGGAAAGGTTATCGGCGCAATTGAAAAAGGTTTTCTCGTTCTTCTTGGCGTTTATGAAGATGATACCAATGAAGATACACAAATCCTCGCCAAAAAGGTCAGCTCACTTAGAATTTTCTGCGATGAAGAAGATAAAATGAATTTATCACTTTTAGATATAGGCGGAAGTGCATTGGTTATTTCTAATTTTACTCTTTGTGCTGATACAAAAAAGGGAAACAGACCTTCTTTTACTCTTGCTAAGGAACCCGTTGCGGCTAATAGTGAATATGAACGGTTTTGTCAACTGTTAAAAGAAAACGGAATACAAAACGTCCAAAAGGGTGAATTTGGTGCTGATATGAAGGTTGAGCTTCTTAATGACGGTCCTGTTACCATAATTCTTGATACTGAAATCTGGAGAAAAAATAAATGAAACTCAAAACTGTAAATATTCCGTATATGGATCAAAATGTATATCTGATTTCGGGAAGCACCGGTGCAGTTATTATTGATCCGGGGCAAATGACCGATGAAATCAGAGAGTTTATAGCTGAAAATAAATCAAAAGAACTTGCCATTTTGCTGACGCATAATCATTTTGACCATATATTAGGTGCCGATGAAGCCAGAGCTTTAGGTAATGGAAAAATTTACATATCCGCTCCTGATGCAATAGGATTAAGTGATGCTTCTGTTAATTTATGTGAGCGTTTCTGCTTAGATTTTTTGCCTTTTGAGGCTGACGAAGTCTTGAGCGATAATCAGTTGCTTACTGTTGGCGATATAAAAATCAAGGTTCTTATAACTCCCGGTCACTCAAGGGGTAGCTCTTGCTTTATTATAGGCGACTGGATGTTCAGCGGTGATACTTTATTTAGACTCTGTGTAGGCAGAACCGATTTTATAGGCGGTGATAGTGATGAACTTATGGTATCTCTAAAACGCCTTTATAATATCAAAGGTGATTTTGATGTCTATTCCGGACATGGTCCTGCCTCACGTTTGTCTTTTGAAAAAGAAAATAATCCTTTTATGAGGGAAATTTTAAAATGAATTTATGCTGTATAGGTCACACTTTTCAATATGAAATGGAAAAGCTTTGTCGAATTTTTCTGCCTTTTGAAAAAATTCAGATTAGCTACGAATTAGTTAACAGTTCTAATATGGCTGTCACCCAGCTTTGCGGTAATGATATATATGCGAGTGTTTTAATAAATAAAAAATTTGCTAAAAATGAAGCAAATTTAACTAATGGCTTTAGTGAGCGTGAAGCCGAACGTGAACTTGCTGCATTATTATTTAAATGCTTTAGTGAGATTACTGCTTATTCTCCAAAATGGGGAATTGTTACAGGAATTAGACCTGCGCGTCTTTATTCATCTGTAGCAAAGGAATTGGGCGCAGAGCAAAAGGCAAAAGATTTTTTTAAAGAAAAATTCCTTGTAAGTGATGAAAAGATTTCATTGTGCGAAGAAACTCATTTCGGCGAAGCGAAAATAATAGAACTTTCCGAAAGTGATTCCTTTAGTTTATATATTTCAATCCCTTTTTGTCCCACACGATGTTCATATTGTTCTTTTGTTTCCCATGCCGTAGAAAAAGCCGACCATCTGATTCCCGAGTATGTAAAATATCTGTGCTATGAAATTGAGAAAACTGCAGTTATAGCGAAGGAAAACAATTTAAAACTCAAAACTATTTATATGGGTGGCGGTACACCAACAACCCTTGATGAAAGTCAATTGAAATTAGTGCTTGATACGGTGAATAAATGCTTTGATTTGAGTTACCTATTGGAATTTACTGTAGAAGCAGGAAGACCTGATACTATAACCGAAGAAAAACTGATCGCTATTAAAGAATGCGGGGCAACTCGCATAAGCATTAATCCGCAGACTATGAATGATGATGTTTTGAAAATTATTGGCAGAGCCCATACCACAAAACAAACCGTTGATGCATTCAATCTTGCCAGAAAAGTCGGCTTTGATAACATAAATATGGACTTGATAGCGGGACTTCCCGAAGATGATTTTGAAAGCTTTAAGAGTACTGTTGAGCAATTATTAACGCTCGGCCCTGAGAGTATTACAGTACATTCACTTTCTATGAAGCGTTCTTCAAAAATGAACTTATCGGGTGATTTTCCCGAGATAGAGGCAGGAAAAGTAGCTGATGATATGGTTACTTATGCGAGAAAAACATTGAGTCAAAACGAAATTTTGCCCTATTATATGTATCGTCAGAGTAAGACGGTAGGTAATCTTGAAAATGTCGGTTATGCTAAAATTGGTAAGGAATGCTTATATAATGTATTTATTATGGATGAAACCCATACTATCCTTGCTTGTGGTGCCTCTGCTGTCACAAAGCTGAGAGAGCCAAACGGCGATTATATTGAAAGAATCTTTAATTTTAAATATCCTTATGAATATATTAATAGATTTGATGAATTGATGCTTCGTAAAAAAGGTATTAGTGATTTTTATAAAAAATATAATAAGACAGGTGAAAAGAGCAATGTATAAAAAAATCGGAATCATCGTTGCAGATGATGGCGAATATAAGCCTTTTGTTGAAAAACTTGATAATGCAATTAATATAGGTTTTTTTGGCAGAGATTGTTATGAATTTAAGGTTAAAGATATAGATATTTATGCTGTTCACTGCGGTATTGGTAAAGTAAATTCCGCTTCTGCCACGATGTATCTTTATACACTGGGCTGTGATGCTATACTCAGTTTTGGCTATTCGGGCGGTATTTGCCGTGTTAAAAAAGGTGAAGTTGTAATTAACGATAAATTTATTGAACACGACTTTGATTTAACCTGTCTTGGCTATAAGCTATGCGAAAAACCGAGTCAACAGTATATCTATAATTCAGATAGAGAATTAACCGAACTTTTATCAGAACTTTGCAGTGAAGCAAAATTAGGACTGGCTGTATCAGGTGACTGCTTTGTAAGTAATGATGAATTGAGAGATAAACTAAAGGTTAATTTTGATGCCATATCCTGTGATATGGAAACGGCTGCTATCGCTTCGGTTTGTCATCAGACTGGTATGGCTTTTGCCGCGGTAAGACAGATTTCTGATGATGCGGGAGATGATGCCGACGCCTCATACAGTGCTGTAGCATATAGCGGAGATATTGCTCCTGCTGAAATAATTTTTGAACTTTTAAAAGTGTTGGCTGAAAGGGAAGTATCATGAGAGAAAAGAAAATCAAAGAACAGAATTTTGAACGCGGTGCGGTAATCCTACTGGCTTCAACGGTTATAGTAAAGATTATAGGCGCAATTTTCAAAATTCCTCTTCAAAGTCTTATAGGTGACCTTGGGTTTGGATATTTTTCGTCAGCATATGATTTGTTTTTGCCGATATATGCGCTTTCAATGGCGGGACTTCCTATTGCGGTTTCGCGCCTTACTGCAGCTTCTGTTGCACAGGGAAAACTCAAAGATGCCCGTAAAACCTTGAATATTGCTCAAAAAGCTTTTCTGGTTACAGGCATTGCAGGTTTTATAATTATGCTTTGCGCAACCTATTTTTACGCTGTTTCTACTACCGATAATGTGACGGATGCGAAGAATGTTGCTGTATGTGTACTAATGATAGCTCCCACTATACTTTTTTGCAGTTATATGTCTTCTTACAGAGGATATTATGAAGGACTGCATAATATGTATCCAACTGCCGTTTCCGATATTATTGAGGCGCTTGGAAAACTGATTCTCGGATTTTCTTTTGCATATATAGTTCTTAAAATTACACATAATGTTGCTTATGCTGCGGCAGGTGCCTTAGGAGGAATTATGGTTGGCACTATTGCTGCTGCAGCCTTCCTTATTTTGCGGCATAAATTCGTTGGTGATTCAATAGATAATAAAGCTTTCCAAACTGCTCCTGAAAGCAGTACGGGTAAAGTGATTTTAAAGGCGCTTCTTGTAATTGCTATACCGGTTGCTTTAAGCTCTTTGGCAAATAACATTACGCTGTTTATTGATACTTTTATGGTGAAATGGCAGCTTAAAAACGTTATGGCTGATTCTTTTGAATATGTTTCTAATATGTATGCCGCCTCTGTTGCAGATTATAACGCTACTGCATCTTCACTCGGCAGAGAGTTACTTTCTCCCTCAAATATGCCTACATTCTTGTACGGTATAAGAGGCGAAGCATATGTTTTTTATAATCTTATCCCCACAATAACCGCAACTTTAGGCATTGGTTCGGTTCCTTTTCTTACTACAGTTTGGGTAGAAAAGAATATGGTGGCTGTTAAAAAGACTATGGAAACCATATTGCGTACGACTGCGGTTATAGCAATTCCTGCGGGAATTGGACTCTGTGCAATAGCTCCCAACGTAATGGGACTTTTATATAAAGGCGTTGCTCCTGTTGAAATAGGCGCTCCTTTACTTCGTATGCTTGGCGTGGCAGCTGTATTTTCTGGACTTAGTGTTCCCATGACCAATATGCTGCAGGCGATTGGTAAGCCAATGCTTCCTGTAAGAAATATTGCTATAGGTGCTGTCCTTAAGATAATAGTTAATGCCATACTTGTAGGCCGTCCTGAACTTAATATAATGGGCGCTCCTATCGGTACAACTCTCTGCTATGTATTTATTTTTGCTTCTAATATGTATTGTCTTATTAAGCATACCGGCGTTAAGTTTAATTTCTTTGCTGTTATAGTTAAACCGTTTATATCTGCGCTTTGCTGCGGAATATGCGCCTTCTTTGTTTCTACCTTTATAACAAAGCTTGGAAAAGGCGATTTTATTGCCACAATTGGCGGTGTGGTTATAGCTATAATCGTTTATTTGGTGGTGCTATTTGCTCTTAATACTTTGAGCAAAGAAGATATAGAAGGCTTTCCGAAAGGCAAAACGATAGCGAGATTTCTTGAAAAATTGCACATTATTAAGTGAAAATTCTAAAAAATATGTGTAATTTGGTATTATTTTAACAATTTTTTTTAAATTACTATTGATTTTTAGGTGAAAATATGGTATATTTATATACAGATATGCAAAAGTACAAAATGGATGAGTTTTTAGAAATAATGAAAAAACTCAGAGCTCCTGACGGTTGTCCTTGGGACAGAGAGCAAACTCACGCATCAATCAGAAATAATTTTCTTGAAGAAACTTATGAAGCTGTTGACGCTATAGACCGTGATGACGCAGCCGATATGTGTGAAGAATTAGGCGATGTGCTTATGCAGGTTGTTTTTCACGCTATTATGGCTGAAGAGGAAAAGAAATTTGACTTTTCTGATGTTGTTGACGGAGTATCTAAAAAACTTGTTTATCGTCATCCTCATGTTTTCGGAGATGTTGTTGCAGAGACCTCTGAAAAGGTTCTTGATAATTGGGAAAAACTAAAACGTGTTGAAAAATCTCAGGAAACATATTCTGATACCTTAAAAAGTGTTCCTGCTGCTTTTCCGGCATTGCTCAGGGCGCAAAAGGTACAAAAGCGCGCTTCTAAGGCGGGTTACGATTTCGCTAACGCTATAGATGCCTTTGAGAAAATTAATGAGGAAGCTTGTGAACTTAAGTCTGAACTGTCAAAATGGGATAAGGTTAAGCTTACCGAAGAACTTGGTGATTTGCTTTTCTCTGTCGTGAACGTCGGCAGACTTTTGGGAATTGACTGTGAAGAAGCTCTTAGTCGTTCTACCGTAAAATTTACCGATAGATTCGAAAAAGCTGAAACAAAAATAATTGCAGACGGATATGATATTAAGGAATTGTCTGCGGACAAGCTTGATGAATATTGGGAAAAGGCAAAAAATGATTGATTTCATACAGTTTCGTACTGTTGAAAATATTTTTATGGAGGTTATCGTAATGAACAAAACAGAACTTATTGCTGCTATCGCTGAAAAAGCCGGTATCGCAAAGAAGGATGCTGACAAAGCTCTCGCTGCTTTTATCGAGACTGTTGAAGCTGAACTCAAAGCCGGTGAAAAGGTTACTTTAGTTGGTTTTGGTACTTTCGAAGTACGTGAGCGTGCTGCAAGAACCGGTATCAATCCTAAGACTAAAGCTAAGATTGAAATCGCTGCTTCTAAGGCTCCTGTATTTAAAGCTGGTAAAGCTTTCAAAGACGCTATCTAATAAATCGAATGCCACCCTTATGGGTGGCTCGGTTTTTTATAGGAGAATTTTATGAGACTTGATAAGTATTTGAAGATTTCACGCATTATCAAAAGACGTACTATCGCTAATGAAGCATGTGATGCCGGAAGAGTTATGGTAAACGGTAAGGTCGCAAGAGCGTCTTATGATGTTAAAATCGGTGATATAATCGAAATTGAATTTGGAACCAGAACCGTAAAAGCTCAAGTAACGCAGGTTGTGGAAACCGTAAAGAAGGATGACGCTGTTTCTCTTTACAAAATAATTGAATAACATATTAATCTACCTTTTGCAATATATTATTGTGGAAGGTGATTATTTTATGAATGATATAATGTCTAATAATAAAGAGCATAATATCGAGCTTGAAAACAGAAAGAAAATGAGTCTTACGGGAGTTGTGGATATATTAAGCTTTGATGAGGAAACAATTACTGTTTTGACTGTTCTTGGTAAATTGGTTATTAAAGGAACTGAACTTAAAATACTTAATTTCGGCAATGAAACAGGCGATATGGAGATAGAAGGAAAAATTAATGCAGTAGTGTATCTTAATGACGCTAAGGGAAAAAGCTCCTTTATGGGAAAACTGTTTAAATAAATATGTGGGAAATTACTGTAAAATCGCAATTAATATCTTTTTTGTGCGCAGTTGTAGTGGGCATATTTCTATCCTTTTATTTCGATTTCTTTCGTACTTTAAGAAGGAGCTTTAAACATAATAAAATCACTGTATTTATAGAAGATATCATATTCTTTTTGGTTGCTGCTTTTGTTACATTCTTACTACTAATGGCTAGATGTAACGGTGAAGTTAGAACCTATGTAATTATATCAATCATTTTAGGCTTTATAATTTATCGCATCACATTGTCGCGATTACTTTTGCCTGTTGCAGTTTTTTTACTTAAATTTTTTATAAAGATTTTAAATAAAACAGGCTCTATTATAACAAAAAGCGTATTATTTATAATAAAAAATGCAAAAAAATTATTAAAAATACGAAATAGAGATAAAAAAACTCTTGAAAGATAGCATAAAGTTGTTGTATAATCATTATGAATTAATTTTTGTGGAGTTTGGCTATGAAGAAAAAGAAGGATAGAAGTATTATCTTACGTGTTCTTGTACTTTGCGTTTCTGTTTATCTTATATATTCTCTTTCTTCTTTGTGGACAGAACTTGCTGAAGGTAAGAAAAAACTCGATGAGTATAATGAGCAAATTGCCGAAACCGAGCGAAAAATTGATGAATATAAAAATCTTTTAGCTGAAGGCAATGAAATTAAAATAATTGAGAAAGCCGCTCGCGACAGATTGGGCTATGTATTTGCGGACGAGCAGGTTTTTATAGATGTTTCTGGAAATTGAAACAAAAATTAAGGGGGAAATGCATAGTTTATGCAAGTAGAAGTAGGACAGTTAGTTGAAGGAAAGATTACCGGTATCACTAATTTCGGAGTTTTCGTTGATTTAGGCAATAACGTTAGCGGTATGGTACATATTTCAGAGGTTGCCAGAAGTTATGTTACTGACATTCGTGAATTTGTTAAAGAAAATGATACCGTTAAGATGAAGGTGTTAAGTGTTGGGGATGATGGAAAAATCAGTCTCAGTATTAAACGCGCGCAAGAAGAACCTAAAAAGGAACGTTTTGACAAAAAGAAAAGTTCTCCTGTACGTGAACAGCCTAAAATCGACTCCTCTTATACTTGGGCACCTAAAAAGCAAGAACCTGTATCTTTTGAAGAAATGATGAATCGTTTTAAACAGACCAGCGATGAGAAATTTTCTGATTTAAAACGTAAAAACCCTGAGACTCGTCGTTCAAAACGCGGTGCCGGTGTTAAGTAATTTCACTTATTTGGCAGACTTTATGTCTGCCTTTTTTACTGAAAGGATGTATTTTTGTGAGGGAACTTTCCGTAAATATCATAAGAGATGAAGTTGAGAAACTTTGTATAAAAGCCAATAAAATATTGCCGGATGATTTAGTCTGCAGAATTAATGAATGTTATAACTGCGAAAGCAACAAGACCGCTAAAGGAGTAATAGGAGATATTCTTGAAAATATTGTTGCTGCCAAAGAGATGAATATCCCGATTTGTCAGGATACGGGGATGGCTGTAATTTTTTTAAAAATCGGACAAGATGTGCATTTTACCGATGGCTCTTTATATAAAGCTGTTAACCAAGGTGTGAAACAAGGCTATGCTTCGGGAATGTTAAGAAAATCGGTTGTATCAGACCCCTTACACCGAGTTAATACGGAAGATAATACGCCTGCGATTATACATACTGAAATAGTTGACGGCGACGAGGTTGAGATTACCGTTGCACCAAAAGGTTTTGGCAGCGAAAATATGAGTAAGATGATTATGTTGACTCCCGCATCAGGTAGAAAAGGTGTAGTTGATGCTGTAGTTGATATTGTAAAAACCGCTGCTTCTAATCCGTGTCCTCCAATGGTAGTGGGTGTAGGAATAGGCGGAGATTTTGAGCAATGCGCCTTACTTTCTAAGAAAGCTCTTTGCAGAAGCGCACATAAAAGAAATATTAATCCGTTTTACAAAGAACTTGAAGGTGAAATACTTGAGGAAATTAATAAACTTGACATAGGGCCGCAAGGTTTTGGCGGCGATACGACAGCGTTGTATGTAAATATTGAAACAGCTCCGACTCATATAGCAGGTCTGCCGGTTGCTGTTAATATAGGCTGTCATGTAACAAGACATATTACTATAAAAATATAATGTAAGGAATTTAATATGAGTAAATTTAATTTAATTGCACCATGCCTTTTTGGAATTGAAGGGATAGCGGCTGATGAGTTCAGACGTATGGGTTTTACCGAGGTTTTTGCTGAAAATGGCAGAGTTAAGCTTATCGGTGATGAAAGTATGTTGGTAAAAGCCAATATTAATTCCAGATTTGCTGAACGTATTCTTATAAACGTCGGTGAGTTTGAGGCATTATCGTTTTCAGAGCTGTTTGATAATGTAAAATCATTGCCTTGGGAAAATTTTATTGGTAAAAAGGATGCTTTTCCCGTAAACGGCTGGAGTATTAACTCTCAACTTTCAAGCATTCCTGATTGTCAGTCTATTATAAAAAAAGCAATTGTTGAACGTCTTAAAGCTAAATATGGGATTTCTTGGTTTGAGGAAACAGATGTTGAATACAAAATCAGATTTTCAATACACAAAAATTTGGTTACAATGATGATAGATACTTCAGGCGAAGGCTTACATAAACGAGGTTACAGAAGAAATGCTAATGCGGCGCCTTTAAAGGAAACTCTTGCCGCTGCAATTTGTGATATGGCGCGCATTTTTCCCGATACCGTTTGTATTGATCCGTTTTGCGGTTCGGGTACTTTGCTTATTGAAGCCGCTATGATGGCTAAAAAAATGGCTCCCGGTCTTCGCAGAAATTTCGCTGCCGAACGTTTTCCCTTTATCAGTAATGATGTATGGCAACAGGAAAGAGGCCTTGCTAAATCTAAAATTTTGACCGATATAGAATTTATTGCAACAGGATATGATATTGACCCTCAGGCAGTCGAGCTTACATTGAAAAATGCTCGTTTTGCAGGTGTTGATAAATATGTTAAGGCAAGTGTTGCTGATATTAAAGATTTTACTCCGCCAAGTCAGCGTTGTCTTGTACTTGCTAATCCGCCTTATGGTGAAAGATTGCTTGATATAAAGGAAGCAGAAAATCTCTATAAAATTATGGGTGAACGTTTTAAAGTTGGCGACGGACAGAAATATTTTATGATAAGTCCTCATGACGAATTTGAAAAGTTTTTCGGCAGAGAAGCTGACAAGCGACGTAAACTTTATAACGGAATGATAAAATGTCAGTTGTTTATGTATTTTAAACAGGGGTAAAATTATGAGATATGTTTTTATTATCAATCCTGCCGCCGGTAAAGGCAGAGCTGTAAAAAAGCTTGGAATAGAAATAGCTGAATATTGTTCGTCTAATAAACTGGAATATTCTGTGCAAATAACTACAGCTCCGGGGGATGCAAAACGCTTTGCTTATGAACACGCAAATAAAGGTGATGAAGTAACGATTTTTCTTGCGGGCGGCGAGGGTACTGTTTTTGAAGCTCTTAACGGTGTTATGGGATATGATAATGTAACTCTTGCTGTAATACCTATCGGCTCAGCTAACGACTTTTTGAAATTCTTTCCCAAGGAAAAGAAAATTGCATTTAGAAATCTTGCTGATCAGATTGCTGGAAAACCGATTAAAATGGATGCAATAAGAGCAGGGGAGTATTATTGCCTTAACGGTTGCTCGGCAGGTATGGATGCTGTAGTTGCAAAGTATATGTCAGACTTTCGACGCATCCCATTGGTGAGCGGCAGTATGGCATATAATCTTGCTATAGTTAAATGCTTTTTAGGTAAAATAGGATGCCGTCTTAAGTTAAATGTGGATGGTAAAGATTTAGGAACCAGAGAATGTTTATTTGCCGTTGTTGCTAACGGCCCTGCTTACGGTGGTGGCTATCTTGCCGCGCCTGACGCCGTGCCATTTGACGGAATGTTGAATTTTACTGTTGTTGACGGCATTGGTAAACTTAAGATTCTTCATTTTATAGGTAAGTATAAAAAAGGCGATGTAAAAGGACTTGATTTTGTTCATAGTAGTATGGGAGAAAGGTTCTCAATTAAATCTGATATAAAAGTGCCTTTTAATCTTGACGGTGAAATTATTGAAGCTAACTCAATGGACTTTGAAATAGTAAAGAGCGCTGTAAAATTTTTAATTCCGTCTTCGATTGTTAATACTTTGATTAAAAATGAAAAAAATTACCAAAAGCCCTTGATTTTTACATAAAAAGGGTTAAAATATATTTTGGAACTTATGTTATGTGAGCGCAAATAAGCGCATATCATTAAATGGAGGTATTTAATATGACTATCAAACCTTTATCAGACAAAGTTGTTACCCGTATGACTCAGGCTGAAGAAACAACTAAAAGCGGTATCATTCTTACCGCTGCTGCTAAAGAAAAACCTTCTGTTGCTGAGGTTGTGGCGGTAGGTCCCGGTGCTTACGATAAAAACGGAAATCTTATTCCTATGACCGTTAAGGTTGGAGATAAAGTTTTAGTAGCAAAATATTCCGGTACTGAAGTTAAACTTGACGGCGAGGATTACAGCATCGTTTCTCTCGCGGATATTTTGGCTATTGTAGAATAATTTAAGGAGATTTTAGATATGGCAAAGCAAATAATTTTTGGAGAAGAAGCCAGAAAAGCATTGCAATCAGGTGTTGACCAACTTGCAAATGCTGTTAAGGTTACTTTAGGACCAAAGGGAAGAAACGTTGTACTTGATAAAAAGTACGGTTCTCCGCTTATTACAAATGACGGTGTCACTATTGCTAAGGATATTGAGCTTGACGATCCTTTCGAAAATATGGGCGCTCAGCTTGTAAAAGAAGTATCTGTAAAGACTAACGATGCAGCAGGTGACGGTACTACTACCGCTACTGTTCTTGCACAGGCTCTTATTTTAGAAGGAATGAAGAATGTTGCCGCAGGCGCAAATCCTATGGTTCTTAAAAAGGGTATTGCCAAAGCTGTAGATACCGCTGTTGCAACCGTAATTTCCAACTCTAAAAAAGTTACTTGCAGCGAAGATATTGCAAGAGTTGCTACTGTTTCTGCAGGGGATGAAAATATTGGCAATCTTATTGCGCAGGCTATGGAAAAGGTTACCGCAGACGGTGTTATTACCGTAGAAGAATCTAAAACTGCCGAAACCTATATCGATGTAGTTGAGGGTATGCAGTTTGACAGAGGATATATAACTCCTTATATGGCAACCGATACCGATAAAATGGAAGCAATTATCGACGATGCGCTTGTGCTTATAACCGATAAAAAGATTTCCTCTATTCAGGAATTGCTTCCTCTTCTTGAGCAAATCGTCCAGACGGGTAAAAAACTTGTTATAATTGCAGAAGATATTGAGGGCGATGCTCTTTCTAATCTTATTATCAATAAGCTTCGCGGTGTATTCACTTGCGTTGGTGTAAAGGCTCCCGGTTTTGGCGACAGAAGAAAAGAAATGCTCCGCGATATAGCTATTCTTACCGGTGGCGAAGTAATTACCGAAGAGCTCGGTCTTGACTTAAAGGAAACTACAGTAGATATGTTGGGACGCGCTGCTCAGGTTAAGGTTGGTAAAGAGACTACCGTTATTGTTGGCGGCGCAGGAGATAAAAACCTTATCAATGACCGTATCGGTCAGATAAAGAGCCAGATAGAAGTTACTACTTCTGATTTTGACAGAGAGAAGCTTCAGGAACGTCTTGCTAAACTTGCAGGCGGTGTTGCAGTTGTTAAGGTTGGCGCCGCAACTGAAATTGAAATGAAAGAAAAGAAGCTTCGTATCGAAGATGCTCTTTCTGCTACTAAAGCTGCTGTTGAAGAAGGTATCGTAGCAGGCGGCGGTGTTGCGTTAGTTAATGCTATAGGTTCTGTAAAGGAGCTTCTTGCAACCTTAGAAGGTGACGAAAAGACAGGTGTTGCTATCGTTCTTAAGTCGCTTGAAGCACCCATTCGTCAAATTGCCGCTAATGCAGGTCTTGAAGGTTCTGTAATTGTTGATAAGATTGTATCTGCAGGAAAAGCAAATTACGGCTTTGATGCTTACAGGGAAGTATATACTGATATGATAGAAGCAGGTATAGTCGATCCTACTAAGGTTACTCGTTCTGCGCTTCAGAACGCTGCATCCGTTGCATCTATGGTTCTTACAACCGAAACCTTGGTTGCAGATAAAAAAGAGGACGCACAAGCTGCTAATGCGGCAGCTGCTGCCGCTGCTGCTGCTCAGGGCGGAATGTATTAATTTGAGTATGAAAACCGTCGGAAAACCGACGGTTTTCTGTATTTTAAAAATATTTTTAAAAAAGCAAAATTTATGGTTGACAAACAAAACCTCTTATGGTAATATAATAAAGTCGCAAATGCGGATGTGCTGGAATAGGCAGACAGGCACGTTTGAGGGGCGTGTGTCGAACGACGTATGGGTTCAAGTCCCATTATCCGCACCAGAAAAGAAACAACCTTTGTCTAACGGACAAAGGTTGTTTCTTTTTAACTATATCCGTCCTTGTGGACGGGATAAATCCCACTGGTGTGTGATGAAATCACTTCGTGATGAAATCCGACTTCGTCGGGAGATAAGCGCGATTTCATTGAAAAGAGCGTTGTTTTATTATATGCAGGCTTGTATATCATCACCGTAGGTGCATTCATCATTCCTTCTTGAAAAATTTAGATGTGTGATATATAATAGAAGAAAATAATTATAAGGTGAAAATATGAATAAATTAGAAAAACTGACTCCTGAGAGAGTTTTTTATTATTTTGAGGAAATTTGTAAGATTCCGCACGGTTCGGGCAATACTTCAAAAATCAGCGATTTTTGTGAGAAATTTGCTATTGAGCAAAATCTTGAGTACGTTCGTGAGGAAATAGGAAATATTATTATTAAAAAACCTGCTACTAAGGGCAAAGAAGATTCTCCTACGGTTATCATTCAAGGACATCTTGATATGGTGTGTGAGAAGAATCAGGAGATTGAATTTGATTTTATTAATGACTCCATTGAAGTGAATACCGACGGTGAATTTGTTTTTGCCAATGGCACTACTTTGGGCGGCGACGATGGAATAGCGGTGGCAATGGCTTTGGCTATCCTTGAAAGCGACGAAATAGTTCATCCGGCACTTGAGGTGCTTTTTACTGTTGATGAAGAAACGGGTATGTATGGCGCTCAAGCGCTTGACGGTTCTCTTTTCGAAGGCAAAAGACTTATAAATATTGACTCAGAGGATGAAGGAGTATTTACGGTAAGCTGTGCAGGCGGAGTACGCGCCGAACTTACTGTTCCAATCGAGTTTGAAGAAAATCAGTTGCCGTGCTATAAAATTTTGGTTGAAGGACTACAAGGTGGACATTCAGGGGTAGAAATTCATAAAGGCAGACTTAATGCTAATAAAGTTGCCGCAAATTTACTGGACAATTTAAGTGAAGTGCGTCTCGTATCTATTAACGGCGGCTTAAAAGACAATGCCATTCCGTCTCATTCGCAAATTATAGTGGCCAGTGATGTTAATTTTGAAAGTAAGGCTATTGAATTTGCTGACAATAATCGTGTTGATACAGATTTGGGACTTTGTGTATCGGTTTTTAAAATAGATACACAACATTTAGCTATGACCACGGCATCTACCAAAAACGTTATTAATTTCCTAAAAGACGTTCCTAACGGTATTATAAAATGGAGTAGTGATATTGAAGGTCTGGTTGAGACCAGCCTTAACCTTGGCGTTCTAAAAACTGAGAAAAATTATATCAGCGCTTCCTTTGCTGTCAGAAGCAGTGTTAATGCAGATAAGTTAAAATTACTCGATGATTTGGAGTCATACGTTAATTCTTTTGGCGGCAAGATGTTTACAGAAGGGCATTATCCGGCTTGGGAATATCGAAAAGAATCAAAACTTAGAGAAAATATGATACGTGTATATAAAGATATGTATGGTAATGAACCTGAAGTGGTTGCAATTCACGCAGGGCTTGAATGTGGGTTATTAAGCGAAAAGATTGTTGACCTTGATGCTGTGTCAATGGGACCTGATATGAAAGATATTCATACCCCTCGTGAAAAATTATCTGTAGCGTCTGTTAATAGGGTGTACGATTACCTTTTGAATTTGCTTAAACAACTGTAATATCTGTACTAAAAAACAACCTAAAGATTTTTTGTTGAAAAATATTGAACAATACTGATGCTTGTAATATGATAAGATTCTTTAAAAGAGAAGTAGGCTGTACTCCTAAAAAATATTTGGATAAACTCAGAAATACTGCGAAATAGTGTAAAATTTATTAAGTGTCTTCCAGTTGCGTACAATTTTGTTTGTGTTTCGCATTAAGAAAACCAAAATAATATAAAAATTTTATGCATTTTGCTGATATTTAATTTTTAATATTGCTTTTTAAAACAAAATATGTTAGATTATATTAAATCGATTTATTAATTGTTTTATCAAAGTTGTACGCGAGTGGCGCACAAAACAGAAAGAGGTAAAAAATGAATATAGCTATTCTTGGTTTTGGAACTGTTGGCGTAGGTGTCTATGATATTTTAGCTGACAGAAAAGAAATTGAAGTTAAGTACGTGCTTGATATATTAAAGCACGATGATATTTCTGCAATTTCTACTACTGATTTTAACGAAATATTAAATGATGATTCAGTTGATACAGTCGTTGAGGTTATCGGTGGTCTTCATCCCGCTTATGAATTCATAACTGCTTCTCTTAAAATGGGAAAGAACGTTATAACGGCAAATAAACTTCTTTTAAGCTCATATTATGAGGAACTTACTTCTCTTGCGAAAGAAAATAAAGTGGCTTTAAGATACACCGCTGCTGTAGGGGGCGGTATTCCGTGGCTTGTAAACCTTGAACGTGTATCACGTTGCGCTAAGGTGTGTGAAGTCAGCGGTATTATGAATGGTACTTCTAACTTTATTCTTGATGCAATGCATACCGATAAGGCTGATTTTTCCGAGTGTCTTAAAACCGCTCAGGATTTAGGATATGCCGAAAGAGATCCAAGTGCCGATATTGACGGCATTGATACGCTTTGCAAGGTTGTTTTATCAGCAAATATTGCTTTTTCTGTTGCAATTGATAAAAACAGTGTTGATGTTGCTGGTATTCGCTATATAAAAGATGTTGATATTTCCGTATGTGAAAAAATGGAGCGCACCTGTAAATTAATGGGCGTTGCTTATGATAGAAATGACCATCTTATTGTTTATGTTGAACCTACCTTTGTAAGTAATAAAGCCCTTGAAGCATCTATTCATTCTAATCTCAATCTTATTACCTTTGAAGCAGAGCACGTTGGCAGAGAAAGTTTTTATGGTTTTGGCGCAGGAAGATATCCTACTGCATATACTGTAGTTGAAGATTGTATTGATGTTAGTACGGGCGTTAAAAAAGCGTATAATGATACTATGAACGAATGTGTTGTAAATAATTCCGATTGTGTTCACAAATATTATGTCAGAACCGATTATAATAATGATTGGTTTAACGGTCTTTCAAAGGCTGAATGTGGTAAAGGTATGATTACTGAAGAGGTTTCTGTTGAAGAAATGCACAAGTTCTGCAAAGAAGCACTAAGTAACGGTAAGGATTGCTTTATCGCAGGTATTACTGAAATATAGAGGGGTATTAAAATGTTAAAAGTTCTTAAATTCGGCGGTACTTCAATGGCAGATGCCAATCAGTTCGCTAAAGTTAAATCAATTGTGGAAAGTGATCCTTCACGCAGAGTAGTTGTTGTTTCTGCGGCTGGTAAGCGTTTTTCTGAAGACCATAAAATTACGGACCTTCTCTTGCTTTGTCATGCTCACGTAAAGTACGGCGTATCGAGCGAAGGCGTGTTTGATATGATAGCAAAGCGTTATATTGAAATACGTAATGATTGCGGTCTTAAAACCGATATTGAATCCGAACTCGAAAAAATTGCTGAAAAGCTTAAAACAGGTATCAGTAAGGATGAACTTGTTTCTCGCGGTGAATATCTTTCTGCTCGTCTTATGGCTGATTATCTCGGTTTTGATTTTGTTGATTCTGCCCGTTGGGTACGCTTTAAACTTGACGGAACTATTGATACCGAGAAGTCTTATGAGCTTCTTCGTGAACTGGCTGATGGCAGAAAGGTTGTTATCCCCGGTTTCTACGGCACAATGCCTAATGGCGCTATACGTATAATGAGCAGAGGCGGTTCTGATATCACCGGAGCTCTTGCTGCTGCCGCATTAGAGGCTGACGTTTATGAAAACTGGACTGATGTTTCAGGTATTTTGATGGCAGACCCAAGAATAGTTGAAAATCCTGAGCCTATCAAATATATAACCTATGAGGAACTCAGAGAGCTTTCGCATATGGGTGCTCAGGTGCTTCACGAGGGTACAATTTTCCCTGTAAGACAGAAAAATATTCCTCTTAATATCCGTAATACCAATGCTCCTGAGGATGCAGGAAGTCTTATTATGGAAAAGTTTCCCGATGATGAAAATGATAAGCAGTTTATTACCGGCATTACCGGTAAGAAAAACTTCTCTATCGTTACCGTTGCAAAGAGTGGTATGTCTTCCGAGGTGGGATTTTTACGTAAGGTTCTTGAAGTATTCGAAAAATACGGCGTAAGCGTTGAATACGTTCCTTCGGGAATTGACAGTGTTTCGGTTGTTGTTGCTTCAAAGGCTGTTAGTGATTGTTTATATGCGATTATGGGAGATTTACAGAAATCTGTTAAACCTGATAGCATTAATGTGACCGAAGATATCGCTATTGTTGCTGTTGTGGGCAGAAAAATGGCTTATAAACCCGGTATGTCTGGAAGACTCTTTGCAGCCTTAGGAGAAAGCAAAATTAATATTCGTATGATTTCACAAAGCTGTGAAGAACTTAATATTATTGCAGGCGTAAGTAATGAAGACTTCGAAAAAGCTGTACGTGTACTTTACAGCAGTTTCGTTAAGAAATAAGGAGAGTAAACCTATGAAAAAGTATAATTTAGCAATACTTGGCGCTACAGGTGCCGTTGGACGTGAAATGTTAAAGGTTTTGGCTGAAAGAGATTTCCCGGTAGCTGACCTTAAGCTTTTAGCAAGTGCAAGAAGCGTTGGCAAGGAAATAGAATTTAAAGGCAATATCTATAAGGTTGAAGAAGCTACTAAAGATTCCTTTAATGGTGTTGATATTGTTCTTGGCGCTGCAAGTAATGCTCTTGCAAAGGAACTTGCTCCTCACATTAAGGCTGCAGGAGCAGTGTTGGTTGATAATTCCAGCGCATTCCGTATGTGTGACGACGTTCCTCTTGTTGTTCCTGAAATCAACCCTGAAGACGTTAAAAAGCATAACGGTATTATTTCTAACCCTAACTGTTCTACAATCATCACTTTAACCGCAGTTAACGCGCTTAATAAAGCAAGTAAAATTAAGAGTATGATAGCTAGTACCTATCAGGCAGTTTCGGGAGCCGGTGCAGGCGGTCCTGTAGAGCTTCTTAATCAGACTGAAGCTATTATGAAGGGCGAAGAGGTAGAGCATAACGTATTTGCTCATCAGATTGCATATAACTTAATTCCTAAAATCGGCGGTGTAACTGCCGAAGGATATACTTCCGAAGAAATGAAGATGCAAAACGAAGGTGCAAAGATTATGCACATTCCCGAACTTAAGGTTAGCTGTACCTGTATAAGAGTTCCTGTTCTTCGTTCTCACTCTATTTCAGTTCTTGTTCGTACCGAAGAGCCTATCGGTGTAGAAAAGGCTAAAGAGCTTATTGCAAACGCTCCCGGTTGTAGATACGTTGAAGATATGGATAACGAAATTTATCCTATGCCTCTTGAAACAAGCGATCAGGATATCGTATTTGTAGGACGCATCCGTCCTGACCTTACTGATGAAAACGGTCTTAACATCTGGTGCTGTGGCGACCAGGTAAGAAAAGGCGCCGCAACCAACGCAATTCAAATCGCAGAACTTCTTATAAAATAACTTATTAAATAATTTATTTTAACTTAAAAATCCCACGGCATTTTCTGTACGTGGGATTCTTTAAATAATTATTTTGTGTTATAAGTTGGAGGAATATAGATGAAAAGGATTTTATCAATTATAATTTGCCTTGCTTTAATAACTGTTGTACTGCCGCTACAGTCCCTAAACATTTTTGCGGCAACAAGCGGAGATTGTACACGGGCATCTGATGGCACAGTTCTTGCTCCTGAAAGTTATGTTCTGAAAGTCGAATTTGATGATGTTTCAATAATTGAATCTTCTGAGGGCTTCTATTATCCTAATTTAAGATTTACGGTTACTTTTAAGGATGGCAGTATCAAGAAATGTCCTTACGGTGACTTGAGAATTGATGGTCAATATTATTATAGCTCTGATAATTCCGGCGAGTTGCAGTATAATGAGCCTTGGAAAGCAGGGAATAGCTATACTGTTACAGGAACAATTTTAGGTGTTAGCGATACGTTTACTGTTACAATTTTAAAGCCACCAGTTGAAAGCATTGTTTTAGAAGATAAAGTTTTATATGAAGGAATTGATTCTTATTACGGCGATTATGACGTACCATCCACCTTATATAAAATAATGCTTACCGATGGAACTTTTGTAGAAGCGATAGATAACATGTTCTATTATGGAGGCAATTATTATTGGCCTAATAATAACTCAATAGAGTTACAAGCAGAAGAACCTTGGAAAGTGGGAAATACTTATAAAGTTACAGGTTCACTTTTTAACGTTACAGATACTTTCAATGTTAGAATTTTAAATAATCCGATAGATGAATTAGTACTGATAAAACTGCCGGATAAAACTGAATATATAGTAGGAGAATCTGTTGATTTAAAAGGTGCAGTTATAAGAATTAAATTTACCGATGGAACATATGAGGATTTAGTTATTGACGAAGGTTGCACTTCAGGTTACAGAAAAACTTTTTATTCAGAGAAAATTGATCGATATGATACGTTATATTTGTCTGGCACTTTTGAAGAAGTTGGTTTGTATACAGTTGAAATAGAACTTTTTCAATCAACTCTAACTATTCCTGTTACTGTAAGTGATAATTTAATAGAAAGTATTTCTATTAAAGAAAATTCTGATAAATCAATAACTATTACTGCAAAAAAATCCGACAATACGAGCGTTGATATGAAGTTGCTGGACTTGGCATATATTTGGCCAGGGGATGAAGGCGAATACTATACTTGTTTTTATACTGATAAAGGACAGTTTTACGGTACTGTATATGCTGATGATAGTTCTTTCGCAATTGGATTAGAACTATATAACGAAGATGATTATACAACAAATGTTAATGTTAAAAGTAACCATATTGCTGCAAGTGAATGGTTTAAAGTTATGAACTATATGTATAGTAACCCTATCTATACAGTATCGCAGATTAGTTATATGTTTGATAATTTTGACGGAAAAATTACCGCTAATAATATTGACGGAATTATAGAAATTGCAGGTTCTTTAGGTGCATTGTGGCATGATGACGATAAGATAATTTCGTGGTCTAATGAATATGACGTTTTTGAAGCAGACGTTGTTGAAGAAATGGTTGAAAAATATTTTGCTGTGTCTGATTTTGATATATCATTATCTAAAAATTATGATAAAGAAACCGATACTTATAAGCATTATGAATATTTTTTGCTTATAGGTGAGATTATGAAACGCTGTCCCGATAAAGTTAGCTTTAGTAACAGTGTATGGACTATAGTGACTACTTCGGAATTTGTTGAACATGATGTAAGGATATATGTAAGACTTAATAACGAATTGAAAATTGTGGGTTTAGGAGTTAATGTAGCATACACAACAGGTGACTGCAATGGTGATGGTAATGTTGATACAACCGACCTTGCGGAAATGAAACTTTTCCTTGCAGGGCTTAATGAACTAACAGGGGTAGCCGAACTGGGTGCTGACCTTAACCAAGACGGAAGCGTTGATACCACCGACCTTGCTTCACTTAAATTAAAACTTGCTGGACTTTAAAAAAACGGACTCGAAATGAGTCCGTTTTTTTGGAGTATGAGTAGAATAAGGTATCCCCCTAGCTCCTAGATCCTAGTCCTACTGAATTTCTTTTATAATTTCTTTTTCATTCAGTATTGTAACTGACAATGCTTTTGCTTTATCAAGCTTACTGCCGGCACTCTCACCACAGAGAAGGAAGTCGGTTTTGCTAGATACCGAGCCGGAAACCTTTGCGCCGAGGCTGGTGAGCTTTTCGCTGAGCTCGTCTCTTGTAAAGCTTTCAAAGGTGCCTGTAATAACTATTTTTTTACCAAAGAATTTTGACTGGGTATTTATTTTGTTTTCGGGTTTTTTAAGGGTTAGATGTGCGAGTACATTTAAAAATTCGTTTCTGTTTTCACTATTTTTAAACCACTCTATTATACTGTTGCTCATAATTTCACCGAAACCGTCAATAGCGGTAAAATCAAAGCCGTTATCTATTTCACTCAGCAGCTTATCGGCTTCACCGCCGAAATATTCTTCAATAAGCTTAGCACCGCTTTTTCCTATCAAATCAATATTCATTGCAACTAACAGATTTGATAGGGAAGTGGTTTTTGCATTTTCAATAGCAACTATTAAATTGTTATATGACTTTTCACCGAAGCCTTCAAGCGACATTATTTCATCTTTGAATTTATCTAAAGAGAAAATATCGCTTACTTTAGTCAGCCATCCGTTTTTAATGAATTTTTCTACAGTCTGTTCGGAAAGACCGTCGATATTAAGGGCTTGTTTACTTACAAAGTGTGTAAATTTTTTAATGTTCTTTCCTGCACAATATGGATTTTTACAGTAAAGCACTTCGATAACGCGGTCACTGTTTTGGGTTGTTTGTATTTGAGTATTTTGACTGCAAACCGGACAAACAGTGGGGAAGTCAAGCGTGTATTCCTGATTGTTATTAATGCTTAGGTTTTTCTCTACGTGAGGAATTATCATATTTCGTTTTGAAACCATAATAGAGTCGCCGATTTTCAGTTTCAAGTCTTTAACAAAAGTCATATTGTGAAGAGAAGCTCGTTCAACAATTGTATTATCAATTTCAACGGGATTAAATATTGCGACAGGGGTTAACTGACCTGTTCTTGAAATGTTCCACTGTATTTCTTTTAACTTGGTTTCAAAATGAGGATCTCCGAATTTATAAGCAATACCATCACGGAAATGGTGGGCGGTTCTGCCAAGGGAGGATGAAAATACAGCATCATTATAAAAGAAAACAATTCCGTCAATGGGAAGGCCTTTTTTTAAAGCTGTATTTTTCAGTCTTGAAATATTTTCTTCTATAGTTTGAGTTGAATCATCAATCTTTAAATTGAAGGAAGGGATGCGGGAAAACCCATAGAAAGAAAGTGTGTTGAGTCTTTCAGTTCTTGAAACTATGTTGTCCATTCCTTCCAAAACGTTAAAGGGCATAAAACAAACTTCACGCTCTTTACAAATGGCAGAATCCAACTGACGAACCGAGCCTGACGCTAAATTGCGCGGAGTCGAATATTTGTCTTCATCATTTTCGATTTTTTCATTAATTGAATTAAAGGTTTCAATATCAATATAAGCTTCGCCTGTGATTCTGAGCTTTTCTTTAAATGGAATTACACGGGGAATATCCTTAAATACTTTTGCATTGTGTGTTATAAGTTCACCCTCGGTTCCGTCACCGCGGGTAGAGGCTTCTGTTAAAATGCCATTTTCGAATAACAGCTCAACGGTGAGTCCATCGATTTTAAGCGCAAGATAGCCGTCGCTTTTATTAAGCATATCCTTAATATCATCGGCTGATTTTGTTTTTGCAAGACTTAAAAGAGGAATGTTGTGAATAACCTTAGGAAGTTCACTTAAAACTTCGGCGCCGACCTTTTGAGTGGGGGAAGTGGTAAGAATTATTCCCGTTTCATTTTCAAGGGCTGTAAGCTCATCGAAAAGCGCATCATACTGCGCATCGGAAATAGAGGGGGAATTTTTATTGTAATATTCATCTGCACATTTATTCAGATATTCAACCAGATATCGAATGCGCGTTGATTTTTCATCGTTCATCACAAGTTTTCCTCCTGTCTTAGCATAGATGTTTTATATTTCTTTGGAGTTTGTCCTGTGAATTTCTTGAAAGCGCGATTGAAATTAGGACAATTATTAAATCCGCATTTTAAAGCTACCGAAATAATTGAATCGTTAGGATATTCAATAAGTAACTGCGTTGCTAAAACTATGCGTTTTTCACCTATGTAATCCCACAGTTTAACACCTGTCTGTTCACGGAATATATTAGAAAAATAGTTAGGACTGAGTTCAGCTATTGAAGAAATTTTTTCAAGAGATAATTCTTCGCTTAGGTGAGAGTCGATGTAGTCGATTGCCTTTTTTAAGGATTTGTGTGTTTTTGAGAATAAAGAAGCTGAGTTGAAGTTTTCACTGCTTGTATGATAGTTTGTTTCGTGAGCAATAGTTAAGAGTATATCCAGACTCAGTTGCAGTACTTCAATTTCGTAGCCCTGACGTTTTACGGAAAATGCATCTATCATTTTGTAAAATAGGTCTTTTATAATTTTTGCTGCAGGATTAACAGCGGGGATTTTGTTTTTAAAGTGACGCGAGTGACTCTGGAAGAAATTATACTCATCTAATAGTGAATTGTACGGCAATATTTCGGTGAAGGCGGAAGAGTCTATCTGTAGGACTAAAAAAACAGCATTGCTGTCTGAAGCGATTATATCTTTGCCGTCGTTTTCTGAGAAAACAAGAACATCGCCTTCAAAGAGCTCGAATTTATTATCCGTAAATATTATGTTACAATGCGGTGACTGAAGTAACCACACCTCAAAATAAGGGTACTTACTTACATTATATATATTGTCACCCGTAAAAATAGTTTTACTAATAAGTTTTAGGGCAATATCCTTTTTTTTGTTGTAAATAAATTCGTCGATTACTTTAAATGGATACATAAAATCTCCTGATTTATAGAAAAAATTGTATGAATATTAGAATTTTAAAATATTTTATGATTCATTACACATTAGATTTGGTGATTTTTGTGTTGCTATTGTGCAATATTTACATCAAATTCCATTAAAATTATACTATTCGTTTGATAAAATGTCAATTAAATTCACAAATGCTACAAATTTAAATTTAAAATTCGTAAGATAGTTTATGAAATTCAGTATATATTTGTAGATTTATTTCATAAAACATAGTATTCTATAAAAGAACTATTCTGCATTATTGGGTTTATTTTGCCTTTTTGCGATTTTTTTTGTTAAAATCGACAATTTTCTTGCTGATATGTTGACATTTTTATTAAACGGAGCGATATTATGCGTTTTTTATTTAAAATCGGTATTATTTTCGTTATTTCTTTACTTTTAATTTTTTCTTTAACTGCTTGTAAAGGAAAAAAAGGTCTTGACAATTCAGGTTCTGACAATGCTTCCTCAGATAGTAAAGAGACTCTATCTGTTATAACCGGCGCTACTGATAATGGCGATAACGGTGATGAAGCACATCTTGATATTTCTGATATTTTCGGCTCATCCGACAGTTCGTCATCCGACGATTCATCTGTTAGTAGCGATGGCAATAACAATAACAACAGTAATAATAGTGACAACAGTAACGATAACAACAGTAACGATAATAACAGTAACAACAATAACAACAACAATAACAACAACAATAACAGTAACAACAATAGCAGTAACAATAATAACAGTAACAATAATAACAGTAACAACAATAGTAACAACAACGATAATTCGGGCAATGGCGGTAGCATTGATTATAACGATCCTAACGTTTGGACCGATCCGGTTTAAATTTTAAATTAGTAATATTTGCAGTTTATACTGTATTGATATTAAATCTAAAAACGAGGGTGGCAAAATGAAAAAGAAATCACTACGTATGTTAGCTTGGCTGTTAGCATTAGTTATGCTCTTCTCGGTTGCTTCTGTTTCTGTAATGGCGGCTCCTGATGAGAACGATAATGAAGCTGTTGCAGTCGCTCCCGATTCTTCTTTGGAGCCTGTTGTATCTACCGGTACAGATTTCGATTATACTATGTATAAGAATTCCAACGCTGATACACCTGTTGCTAAAGAAGATATCGTGATACCTGCTGTTAACTATACTTCTGAAGACGGAAGTGAAGTTGAGGTAGGGGAGAAGTTTGGTAAAACAGATGTACTTCTCTGGGAAAGTGCGAAGGGTAGCGTAACCTATACCTTTGATATTCCCGAAGATGCTGTTTACAACGTTAAATTCGAGTATGCATTACTTGATTCTTCCGAACGCGATCTTGATCTTGGCATTAAAATTGACGGAGAATATCCGTTCTACGGTGCTGACGGTCTTGAACTTCCGCGTATATGGACTGATGCTGCTGATTTCCGTGTTGATGATATCGGTAACCAGTTCGCTCCTGAACAGACTTCATATGAAGGTTTTGTGAAAAAAGCTTTATTTGATGTTTCGGGCGCATCTGTTTATCCTATGGAATTTAAGTTCTCTAAGGGTAAGCATACCGTTACGGTTGTTAATAATAATTCCGAGTCTCTTGTTATTGCCAATGTAGCATTAACAATTCCTGAGTCTAATGTGCTTACCTATGCGGAAGTTTCTAAGGAGTATGCGGCAAAGGGTTATAAGAGTGTTTCGGTTGCTCCCATTGTTGTTGAAGGTGAAAGAGCAAGTATCAAGAGCACACGTTCACTTGTACCTTATGCCGATAACTCTTCTAACCTTGTAACTCCTTCCAGCGCTACTATTTCACAGCTTAACTACATAGGCGGCGCTAACTGGGCATTACCTAACGAAGAAATAACTTGGACTATCGAAGTTCCCGAAGATGGCCTTTACAATCTTGGTATTACATTTAAACAGGATCAGGTTGTTAACGGTTTCTCTTATCGTCATCTTAAGGTTGACGGTGTAACTCCTTTTGAAGAGTGTACAAATGTTCAGTTTAACTATGATACAGGTTGGCAGAACCTTAAGTTCGGTAATGAAAACGGACTTTATGATTTTTATCTTACCAAAGGCACCCATGAAATTTCTCTTGCAGGAACTATGGGTAATCTTGCCCCCTCATATTATAAATTAAAAACCATTACTTCTGAAATCGGTTCTTTCTATATTGAAGTAGTTATGATTACCAGTGAATCTCCTGATAGAAACCGTGACTACGAACTATTCAGAACCGTTCCTCAGTTTAATGAGCGTTTACAAAAGTTCTCTGATGAACTTCGTGCACTTGTTGATGAGATGGAAGCACTTTCCGGCGAAAGCGGAAGTAGTTATATTGCAGCTATAAACAATATGGCTCGTGTTCTTGATTCAATGCGTGAAGATAAGTATCAGTCACATCTTTATATCGGCGATTTCTATAATCAGTACACCACTCTTAGTTCTTGGTTATATGAAATGCAGAAAATGCCTCTTTGCATCGATAGAATTCAGTTTATAACCTCGGGTTCTGAGTTCAACTTTAAGGAGTCAGGTTTCTTCAAAAACATTGCTTTTGGTGCAAAGCGTTTCTTCGCTTCCTTCGATGAAGCTTATAGTCGTGTTTCCGTATCCAAAGAAGGCAGCAAGACTATTAAGATTTGGGTAAACTGGGGACGTGATCAGGCTCAGGTACTTAATAATCTTATAAACGAGTCTTTTGTTCCTTATGCTGAAAAAGAATTAGGATATTCTGTAAGTGTTAACCTTGAGCTTGTTAATGCAGATATTATTAAAGGTATGCTTTCGGGTAACGCACCTGACCTTTCATTACATATGGCGCGTTCACAACCTGTTAACCTTGCGCTTCGTGGTGCCCTTGTTGATTTGAATGAGTTCAAAGAACTTGATAAAAATCATGAGGATACTGAAGAATACGAAACATTTGATGAGGTTATGGATAGATTTGGCGACAGCGCTGCAATTCCGTATGAATACAATGGCGGTCTTTATGCTTTGCCTGACCAGCAGTCCTTCTACATAATGTTCTATCGTCATGATATTTTTGAACAGCTCGGTCTTGAAGTTCCGCAGACCTGGGATGAATTCCTTGCTGTTACCGCTGTACTTCAGCGTAATAATATGAATTCATATTTGCCCTATACCAAGATTACAAGCGCAGCTACTGTAAACACCGGTGTTGGTGGTCTTAATCTTTTCTGTTCTGTCCTTATGCAGCACGGTGAAGAAGGAAATCTTTATAACGCTGAAAGAAATCGCTGTATGCTTGATTCTCCCACAGCTCTTAAAGCCTTTAGCTACTGGACCGATATGTACACTAAGTACAAGATTCCTACCGAAGCAAGTTTCTATAACCGTTTCAGAGTTGGTACTATTCCTATCGGTATTATGGCATATACTCAGTACACAACATTTGCTGAAGCTGCTCCTGAAATTACAGGACGTTGGAGCATAGCTCTTATTCCCGGTGTTAAAGCTGAGGATGGTACTATTAATCGTACTATTTCCGGTTCCGGTACCGGTTGCTCAATACTTGAAACATCCGAGAATCCTGTAGAAGCATGGACATTCATTAAATGGTGGACCTCTGCTGATACTCAGTCCAGATATAACACCAACGTTGAGTCTATTATCGGTACTATTTCCCGTGTTACTACGGCTAACCTTGAAGCATTCGAAATGATGTCTTGGGAACGTGGCGACCTCGAAATACTTCTTAATCAGCGTGAGTGGATTGTAGAAGTTCCGGAAGTTCCCGGTAGTTATTATGTATCTCGTTCCGTTGACCAGGCTTATTGGAATGTTATCAATAGCGAGAGCACTCCTAAAGATGCTTTAACCAGATGGAATCTTGAGGCTAATAATGAAATTGAGCGTAAAATCGCTGAATATAGTTGAGAAAGGAGAGGGGCGTAATTATGGCAAAAGTTAAAAAAATTGAAAGTAAACAGATGAGCTTTAGGGAAAGTGCTCCTTATTACCTGCTTATAGCTCCCTTCCTTTTGATGTTTATTTTGTTTACTGTTTTACCTATTCTTGCATCATTGGTTTTAAGTTTCTTCAACTTCGATATGATCAAGACTCTGCAGTTTAATGGTCTTGACAACTACGTTCGTTTGCTTATTAATGACGAAATATTTATGACAACCGTTAAAAACACTTTAGTGTTTGCGGTTATCACGGGACCTTTAGGATTCCTTTTATCCTTCGTACTTGCATGGTTCATTAACGAATTTTCACCCTTTATCAGAACCTTGCTTTCATTTATGTTCTATTGTCCATCACTTGTAGGTAATGCATACTTTATTTGGCAGGTTGCTTTCAGTAGTGATAGTTACGGTTACATAAACAGTGCTTTACTTTCGATGGGCTTTATCCAAGAACCTATTTATTGGCTTTCTAACGAGCAATATCTTATGCCGATTATCATTATTGTTCAGTTATGGCAGAGTATGGGTGTATCCTTCCTTTCAAACATTTCTGGTTTGCAGAACGTTAATGGTGAACTTTATGAAGCAGGTGCCATCGACGGCATCAGAACTCGTTGGCAGGAACTTTGGTACATAACCCTTCCCGCTATGCAGCATATGCTTCTCTTTAGTGCTGTTATGCAGATTGCAGGTGCTTTCTCTGTAAGTGCTATCGCGGTACAGATGGCAGGTTATCCTTCCGTTAACTATTGTGTTGATACAATTGTTTCTTATCTGTCCGACGTTGGTGGTACACGTTATGAAATGGGTTATGCTTCTGCGATGTCCGTAATTCTGTTTATTATGATGGCGTTATCAAGATCACTCATTAAGAAGGCTATTAATAGCCTCGGTAATGATTAGAAAGGAGGAAATTGAATGTTTCGTGCTAAAGAATACAACTCTGCCGGTAAGCGAGTTTTTATGAAGGTTACGAAAAAGAATCAGGCTAAACGTTATACACGTTCTAAGGTTGGTAACTTTTTCTACATACTTTTCCTTGTAGCGTTCGGTGCTTTCTCTGTTCTTCCTTTGATTTACTGTATTGCTACATCATTTAAACCTCTTGATGAACTTTTGATTTTCCCTCCGAGATTCTTGGTTTCCCGTCCTACACCGGAAAACTATCTCGCTTTGCCGGGACTTCTTTCTAACCTTCGTGTTCCGCTTTCAAGATACATTTTCAACAGTTTGTTTGTATCAATTATTTCTACATTCCTTTTTGTAGTTGTGGCTACAATGGCTGCATTTGTTCTTGCAAGAAGTGAAATTAAGGGTAAGAAAGTAATATTCCTTCTAGTTCAGTTCGCTCTTTTGTTTAACGCTTATACACTTGGTATTCCGCGTTATCTCATTTATTCCTATACGGGAATGATTGATACATACTGGGTTATGATTCTTCCTCATATTGCATCTACCATGGGTGTATTCCTTATGAAGCAGTATATGGAAGGTGCGGTACCGGTTGCTTTGCTCGAAGCTGCGCGAATTGACGGTGCAGGTCCGTTCAGAATTTTCTGGCAGATCGTATTACCTATAGTTAAACCCTGTTTGCTTACTCTTACACTTTTCGGTTTCCGTGATGTATGGGCTGCCATTCCTGACGGTACCGTGTTCAGTGAAACACTCAAAACATTGCCTACCATTATGGGACAGATTACCTCAGGCGGTATCGCTCGTTCAGGTAGTGCGATGGCAGTTACTGTTATTATGATGATTCCTCCGATTATTGTGTATATGATTTCACAGAGCAGTATTAAGGAATCAATGAGCAGTGCAGGTATTAAGGGTTAAGGAGGAAAATTATGAAAAACAAATTTGTTCGTTTTATTTCAGTTCTCCTTGCTCTCTTTGTAGTGCTTAGCATTCCTGCAAGTGCTACAGGTTTTATCAAGGAAACAGGTGACGTACCTTACGACACATTTACATATTGGGATAATGCAAACGTAGCTTCTACCTATGCTGTACGTGCAACCGGTATGTTCGATTATTATGATGTCTTCTTTAATGAAGATTTTGAAAATGTAAATATTGGTTCCTACACAGACGTTTCTGTTGATAAGGATGATAATGTATATATTCTTGATGATGCTACTTCTTCGGTTCATATTTTTAACAAAGATTATGAATTTGTTAAGACAATTGGCAAAATTGTTGCAGTGGATGGAACCGAGTATGATTATACAGGCGCTCAGGGACTTTATATTTCTGCAAAAGGAACTATTTATATTTGTGACACAAATAATAAACGTGTTCTCATTTGTGATAAGGACGGAAAGCTTCAAGGCGAACCGCTTTTGCTTCCTAAATCTAATCTTATTCCCGAAGATTTTGATTATAAACCTGAAAAAATTACTGTTGACTCAAGCGATTATATCTATGTATTGAGTGATGGTTCTTTCTACGGCGCTATTCTTTATTCTCCTTCAGGAGAATTCCTTGGATTCTTTGGTGCCAATACTGTAAAGACCACCTTGCTAAGCGCTATTGTTAGTTTGTGGAACAGATTAACAATGACTGATGCAAAATACGCTCAGCAGATTCGTAAGCTTCCTTTCCAGTTTACCGACCTTTATGTTGATGCTCAGGATTTTGTATATACCGCTACAGGTCGTACAAATAAGACTATCGAAAGAGGACAAATTAAAAGATTAAGTCCTGGTGGTATTGATATTCTTAAAGCTGAGGACGTTACTTTCGGCGTAAGAAAGAGCATTCCTCTTCGTAATGATGCTCGTTATCCTGACGTTGCAGGTCTTGCTGTTAACTCAGATAATTTCATATTTACTTATGATAGTAGTTCAGGTTGCGTTTCTGTTTTCGACAGTGATAGCAAAATGCTTAACACTTTTGCCGGAGGTTCCGCTAATGCAGGGGATCAGGACGGTACTTTTATGATGGTATCTGCTATTGAAGTAAATTCAAACAACGATATTATCGTTCTTGATAGTGTTAAAAAATGTTTTACTGTCTTTAAGATTAATGAATACGGTCAATTACTTTTCGATGCAAGCGTGCTCACTCGTAACGGTGATTATGATGCTGCTCGTCCTTTGTGGTTAGAAGTTATTAAAAGAGATCGTAACTGTCAGGTAGCATACTCCGGACTTGCAAGAACCTATTATGCTGCAGGCGATTACGAAAATGCTATGAAGTATGCTCAGATAGGATATGACTATCATACTTATTCACTTGCTTTCGAATTTGTTCGCCGTAATATTATTGAAGATAAGATTTATCTTTTCGCAGGTATTATTTTAGCTTTTGTAGCTGTAGTAGCTGTGTATATGTACTTTAAGAAGAAGAAAAATTTTGTTCTCGTAAAGAATCGCGAACTTCAATTGCTGTCACGTTCTGTTCTCCATCCCGGTGAAGTATTTACCGAAATAAAGGAAAAGAAACGCGGATCGGTTCTTATCGGACTTATTCTTATAGTTATTTACTATATTACAGCAACCCTTAAAGAGACCGAAAGCGGTTTCCTCTTTAAATCGCCTTCTAACACAAGCTTTAATTCTCTGCTTGTTCTTTTACAGTCTCTTGGTCTTGTTGTTCTTTGGACAATATGTAACTGGGCAATCTGTACTTTACAGGATGGTAAAGGTAAGCTTCGCGAAATCTTTATTGTAGCTTCTTACAGTATTGTTCCGCTAATCATTTCTAACATTGTTTACATAATCGCATCCAATGCTATTCTCGAAAGTGAAGCTGCATTCCTTGAAATTTTCGTAACAGTAATGACTTTACTTACTGCATTTATATTGATTATGGGTACAATGATTATTCACGACTATACTTTCGGTAAGTTTGTCGGAACAACAATTATGTCTGTTCTTGGAATACTTATTGTAATATTCTTAGCTATTGTTATTGTTATTCTCGTTCAGCAGTTATTCTTATTCTTAGGAACTGTTTATCGTGAATTTATGTATCGATGAAAGGAGAGAACTGAAAATGAAAAGCTTATTAAAGAAAAGTTTAATAATTCTTCTTTGTTTAGTAATGGTTCTCTCGCTTTCTGCATGTTCTAAGAAAAATAAAGATGAACTTGTTGATCCTATCGCTTTTGATGAGAATCATAAAAACAATACTTCCGATTCCTTTGTCATTACCAATGATAAGTCAGCCTATGAGCTTCGTTGGGATGCCGAGAAATACAGAATTTTGCTTGTTAATAAGGAAACCGGCAGAATAAGTTCTGTAACTCCTTCTAATCTTTTAGAAGACAGAACTGATGATAACGGATTTCCTATTAATAACCATCCTAAATTGGAAGGTAATATTACCATTGAGTATATAGACAAACTCAATAACTCCGTTACAAAAACTGCAAATGGTTATGTTCAGTCTTTAAAATATAATACCTATTCAATTGAAAAGACTGCCGATGGTAACGGATTTAAACTTATTTACTATTTTGATAGAGCAGCTATATCTGTTCCTGTAATCTATTCGCTTTTGGATGACGGTCTTAAGATGACTATTGTTCCTGAAGAAATAACCGAGACAGAGGATAATACTATCAGCAAGATTTCTATTGCTCCTTTCTTCTGTTCAGTGCCTAATATTGATGATGATGCTTATCTTTTCTATCCTTCGGGCTCCGGCGCTATTATTGAAGCTAATAACAGTAACGAAATCAGTACCTACCTTGCTGATGAAGTGTATGGCAAAGATGCGCTTGAAGGCGAGTTTATGAAAGTTTCTTGGACAGCATCTGAAACTGTAAGACTTCCTGTGTTTGGTAGTAAAAACGGTGACGAAGGTATGCTCGCTGTTATTTCAGAAGGCGCTGACACTGCTATTATTAACGCAGATATTGGTAATGCTACTATAGGTTATTCCGGTGTATATGCAACCTTTAAAATAAGAGGTAGCAATACTGCAAGTAAGGTAGCTAACGGTCTTCAGTACTCTGAACAGTTTGCCTACACTCCTATGTCTGTTAACTTCTATCCCTTAGATGGTGAAGAAGCTAGTTACGTAGGTATGGCTAATCGTTATCGTAAATTCTTACTCGAAGAAAAGGGTATGACCGATAAAGAGGAAAAAGCAAGCGCTAGTATTTCACTTGTAGGCGGTACTAAGCTTGATACATCTTTCCTTGGTATGCCTAAAACTGAGGTTTTTGCAACTACTACCGTAAAAGATGCCGAGGCTATTCTTACTGACCTTAACGGTCAGCTTAAGGTTCCTATGATTGCTGACCTTTATGGTTTTGGTTCTTCTGGTGTCGATGCAGGAAAACCTGCCGGTAATCTTGAAATTGCTAAAACTATTGGCAACGAGGGACAAATTAAAACTTTATCCGCTAAATGTAAAGAACTTGGTATTGATCTTTATTTCGATTATGATTTACTTCACTTTACCAGTGACGGTGTAGATCTTACTATTACTAAGGGCGGTTCTGCTAAGGGCCCCGGTCACATTTATACAAGATGGTATTCGTTTGAACTTGGCACTAGTACATCAGCTCCTCACTGTTATCTGGTAGGTCGTAAAGAACTTCCTGTTCTCGCAGATAAAGCAGCAGAGCATACTAAGTCTATGGACGTTCAGGGTATTTCCTTTAGAAAAATCACTTCGAGAGCATACTCTGATTACAGCTATAACAGAAGCATTGCAAAAGCTAACATGAGTAACGACGTTGCTGAGATTATGAAGAAAATAAATGCTTCGGGCCTTAAAATACTTGGTAATCAGGCAAATGATTATGCCGCTGTTAATTCCGATGCAATTATAGACGTTCCTGTTTCTTCTAATAAATATACCATTTTTGATTACGATGTTCCGTTCTATCAGTTAGTATTTAAGGGTTATGTTCCTATGTACGGTGTGGCTATTAACACTACTACCGATCATAACGATGCAATTCTTCGCTGTATTGAAGGTGGTTCTAACCTTAAATATACAGTTATGAAGAATTATGATAACGATCTTTTGACTTCACGTATTCAGATATTCAACTCTTTGGTATATGATGATAATAAAGAGGAAATAGTTTCTGTTGTTAACGGTAACGCTGATTACTTTAATGCTATTGCAGATGCGCACGTTGTTGACCATGTTTGTCTTAACCGTGATGTACGTAAGGTTGTTTATGATAACGGCGTTTCGGTTTATGTAAATTACGGCACTAAGGATTATGAATCCGATATGGGCGCTGTTAAAGCTGGTTCTTATATTTACGGAAAGGAGGTAAGTGAATAATGGCAAGTGAAAAAGCTATAAAGAAACCCAAAAAGAGTATTCACGCAAGAGGTATTGAGGCTCTTAAAGAGCGCTATGGCTGGACATGTGTTTCTATATGGGTTGTAGGTTTGATTATATTCTTTATAATTCCTATTTTTCAGTCCATTTTCTTTACCTTCTGTAAGGTAAGACTTGTTGCAGGTGACCTTCAGACTACATGGATCGGTTTTGAGAATATTAAATATGTTTTCGCAATTGATGCAAATTATACCGATAATCTGACGATGGGTGTAATTCAGTTCGCTTACTCTTTCCCGATTATTTTAGTACTTAGTTTGATTCTTGCACTTATGCTTAATCAAAAGTTTAGGGGCAGAGTGTTCTTCCGTGCTATTTACTTCCTTCCCGTTATTATTGCCAGCGGTGTTATCCTTGGTACTATTATCGGTGATAAAACTGTTAGTTCAAGTGGCACCGATGAGGCAGTTGCCGCTAATATGATTAACGTTAGCGAAATTGTCGAATGGACCGGTTTGCCGGAAAAAATCGGTGACTATTTTGAATCTGCAATAAATGCAATTATGAACCTTGTATGGAAATGCGGTGTTCAGATAATTCTATTTATTGCCGGTATGCAGTCTATTCCTGACCTTTATTATGAGGTTTCTAAGGTTGAAGGTGCAACCGGTTGGGAAGAGTTCTGGTTTATTACTTTCCCGTCTCTTTCCAGAGTTATTACATTGGTTACAGTATTTACGATGGTTGAATTGATGACTTCTCAGACCGATAAAGTTATGGCTCAGGCTTATAACCTTATTAGTTCTCAGATGTTTGGTGAAAGCTCCGCTATGCTTTGGGTTTACTTCTGCATTATTGGTGCTATTTTAGGAACAATTCTGTTCGCATTCAATCATTTCTGTGCCAAGAAGTGGGAATAAGGAGGGGTAGATATGTTTGATAAAATTAAAAATTCCTCTTTGGGTTCCAAAATTTCACCCTATAAAATCAAGAAAACATCTACATCTGTTATAGTGTCGCTTTTCAGATACGCTTTACTTATTTCTGTAAGTTACGTAGTTCTTTATCCCTTGTTCTTTATGATTTCCAATTCCTTTAAGGATTACGTTGACTATATGGATCCTAACGTATTCTGGATTCCGAAGCATTTTACTCTTATGTGGTATGACTGGGCTTTGCAGTCTCTTAATTTCTTTGTTGCACTAAAGAATACCGTTCTTTATGAAATGGTGGCTGCGTTCCTTGAAATTATTTCTTGTTCCTTGGTGGCTTACGGTCTTGCACGATTCAAGTTCAGAGGTAAGAATATTCTTATGTTTATGCTTATTCTTACAATTCTTGTTCCTGACCAGATGATTATCATTCCTAAAATGATGAACTTTGCAAGTCTTGATTTCCTTGGAATAATTTCTGCTATTAATAAACTTACCAGTGCAGGAATCAGAATAAACATCTTAAATACAGGTTTTGTTTTCTATCTTCCTTCATTATTTGCTGTTGGTCTTCGTTCAGGTATTATTATCTATATTTACATACAGTTCTATAAAGGTCTTCCCAGAGAACTTGAAGAAGCTGCTTGGATTGATGGTGCAGGTCTTTTCAAAACCTATACCAAAATAGCGCTTCCTTCTTCCGGTGTAGTAATCACAACTGTATCTATTTTCTCGATAATTTGGCACTGGAACGATTATTACCTGGCTATAATGTATATGAGCAACCCCGAGTCTATGCCACTTGCGGTACGACTTTCAAACGTTGACGAAATTATGACAACGCTGTTTAACGTATGGGGCGGCGATAAGCAACTTGCTACACAAAGTGCTTGTTGTATTCTATTCGTATTACCAATGCTTTTGATGTACATTGTTTTACAGCGTAAGTTTGTAAAGAGTATTGACAGAGTTGGTATTACCGGTTAATTTTAAGAGGCTGAACACTCTGTTCAGCCTCTTTTCTTTTAAAAAAACACCACCGACTTCAAGTCGGTGGCGTTTTGATTTATATGATATCTTCTGAAATTTCTCCCGATTCGACCAATTCTTTATAGCGATCTATAAGCTGGTTTAAATATTTTGATTTATCATCATCACTTAGTTTTCTGTATATCATAAGAACCATATTTTCGTCAACGCTTTTGTTTGAACTTAGATATTCAGAATGAGATGACTCGAATTTAAGGGTTGAAGAAGGAATTTCAGTAGGTAAAAAATCTTCTGGCTCTATTTTAAAAATAACTGCAAGTTGATTTAAAATTTTAGCAGGGATTTTTGGCGCTTTAGATTCATAATATGCATATGTGCTGCGAGAAATATTGAGTTTCTTTGCAACATCGACTTGGGTAAGACCTATTCGCTTTCTGTATATTTGGATTTTTTCTCTAATAATTTTCTTACTGCTGTTTTCATCTAATGCCATAATAATTCTCCAATCTGTACTTGACTATTTATGAAAAACTTGTTATAATCTCTAAGTAACTTTGCTGAAGTGGCGTAGCTGGTAGCGCAATTGATTCGTAATCAATAGGTCGTGGGTTCGAATCCCATCTTCAGCACCAAAAAAGAAAAGTCACTTTGTGGCTTTTCTTTTTTTAATAATTATATTTTATAGCATTTGTCGAAAAATGTCAATAAATAGTGTTTTTTGTCATATTTTTAAAATAGGCTGAATTTGTTCTCCTTTGAGTGCATATTTAATAGTTTCAGGTATTTGGGTAAAATCTGCAATCATTGAAGTCGGTTTAGAAATGGCGTTGTCCTGTGAAAATGGCACAAAATATATATTCTTAGTATTCATCAAAACGCCGATGTTTTTTGCTGAACAAGAGAGTGCGTCATTTGTCGCAACCGCTAATACAACAGGTTTTTGGTTTCTTAAATGAGCTTTAACCGCCATAGTGACACTTGTGTCGGTTATTCCGTTTGCCAGTTTGCCTATAGTATTTCCCGTGCAGGGCGCAACTATAAGTATATCCAGCAATTTTCTCGGTCCTATAGGTTCTGCGCCGTCTATTGTATGGATAATGTCATTGCCGGTAATCTCTTTGACTCTTTTTTGTAAGGATATATGCTCTGTAAAACGAGTGTCGGTATTAAATACAACAGGTGACATAATCGGAATTATGTTTATACCTGTTGATGCTAACACCCTTAAGGCATCTATTGAATCTGATATAGTACAAAAAGAACCGCACATCGCATATCCTGCTGTGATGTCTTTCATATTTATCCCCTTAAATTAGATTTTTTTCTTCTAAAATATTCATTATCGTTTCCGCCAAGATGTACGCAGCGGTTATCGGTGCTACTTTGTTTGGTAGTCCCGGTGCATTTATATAATTTATATTTAATTCTTTTATTGCCTCAGTGTCAAATCCCAGTTGGTTGGAGGCTAATTCTATAAATAAATTTTTATTGTGAGCCCTTAACAAAATTTCTTTTGTGAAAATTTTATGTGGTACAGTATTAAATATTATATTATTACTTTTTATATTATCTGCAATTTTTTCTATAGGTATCACTTTCATTCCTAAGGTTTTTATAAGTTCCATATCGGATTTATTCCTTAAAGCAACAGTGATATTACTACAAAGTCCGCAGAGTTTTTGTAGCAGAATTTTAGAAACTCTTCCAAATCCGGTGATAAGAATTTTACTGTCCGTTAGTGATATATCGGTTGAAGTAATAGCCAGAGCAATTGCTCCTTCGGCAGTAGGAATAGCGTTTTTATAGGAAAAATCATCTCTGTTTACTATATCTATACTGCCGTTTACGGTTTTACCTCCCGTTAACACTAAAGCATTTTCGGGAATATTATTGATGATACTTTCAGTATTTAACCTAACATTACTGTTATTAAGAGTTTTTCCGTCTAAACTCATTGGAATTGGAAATATATATACATCATAGTGTTCAATTAATTGATTTTCGTTTTGTAAAATTGTTGAAGTTAAACTTCTGTCTTTTTCGCCTATAATTTCCGCTGTTCTTTTGCTTCTTGCGTCATTACCCAGAAAGATTATTCTTAGCATAAATATCACCTAAAAAAAGTACCATAGAATGTTTGCTAATACATTCTATGGCATTAATTATGATTTGTTACTTATTAATTTAATAAGCTCGGCTTTTGTGTTTTTTTCGGGATAATGGATAACGAACAGTAAAAGCTCTTCAAGGGTTTTTCCTATTGATTTTCCGTTGATACCGAGTTTTTTTAGGTCTTCACCGTTAATATTTAACTGACTTAATTGGTATGGCTCACCTGAACTTTTAGTGTTAGCTACTATTTCATCGCTTCTGCCGTTAAGTATAAGAGTGGATTTAACCGCCTCAGACGAATAATCCTTTAAAAGCAATTTGCAGTCGGTAATACTGATAGGCGGTTTATCAATTATAGCGTCTATTTCCTTACAAATTAAAGATAATTTTTTATCGGTCTTAAGGTGTTCGGTTATTAAAGAATGTTCGCTGTTTAGTTGTTTTGAGAATTTATAAAATCTTATATTTCTTTCCTTGGGCAATAGGGCGATATCATCTGTAATTTCACCGCTTTTTATTCCGCAGAATTCCAGAGCGCCGATTTTTAAAAGCGGATTTATTTTTGTTGGATAGTCAGAGCATAGCGCTTTAAAAAGTTCTGTAGCTATTCTTTCACGACTAATGTTTTTTAGAGAATCAGCCATCATAAGAGCTGTTTTTAACGTGCATTCTTCAATTCGAAAGCCTAATTGCGCCGAAAAGCGAAAAAGTCGTAATATCCTAAGAGCATCCTCTTTAAAACGTTTTTCGGGATTTCCCACAGTACGAAGTATTTTATTATTTAGGTCATCTTGACCGCCATAAAGGTCGATAAGACCGATATTGTCACTATATGCCATTGCATTTATTGTAAAATCGCGTCTTGCAAGGTCTTCGTTTATGTTTTTTACAAAATTAACACTTTCGGGATGGCGGCTGTCAGAATAAGTGCCATCGGTACGAAAAGTTGTGACTTCGATGTTTTCATTGTCAATAATTACGGTTACGGTTCCGTGCTTTAATCCTGTAGCAACAGTTTTTGGAAAAAGAGAAAGTATTTCTTCTGGAAGCAGGGAAGCGGTAACGTCAAAATCTTCAGGGGTACGGGATAAAAGTATATCTCTTACGCATCCCCCTACAATATATGCTTCTCCGCCGACATTTTCTATGGTATTAATTACAGTCTTTACGCTATTTTTTAAAGAAAAATCCATATTTCACCTCAAAATTGAAAAAAAGTGTTTATTTTTTTACTAAAAAGCAATATAATATAAGAAAAAAATTATAATTGGTGACTGAAATGAAAGAATTAAGAACAGAAGATAAAATTTTATCACAGGTTAAAAAAATTCATATGATAGGAATCGGAGGCAGCGGAATGTGTCCTCTTGCTCATATTCTTCACGATAAGGGTTATACCGTAACCGGCTCCGATAACAACGAAAGCGATCCTTTAAATAGAGTAAAAGCGCTTGGCATTAAAGTTACTATGGGACATTTTGCCGAAAATGTAAGAGACTCTGAGCTTGTAGTATATTCTGCTGCTATTTCTAAGGATAATCCTGAATTAATGGAGGCAGACAGACTTTCCATTCCTACTATGGAGCGTTCACATCTTTTAGGCGCACTTACGCGTTATTATGATAACGTTATCGGTGTGTGCGGAACTCACGGAAAAACCTCTGTTACTTCTATGATAACACAAATTCTCTATTTAAACAAGATAGATATAACGGCAGTTATCGGTGGAAAGCTTCCTATAATAAATTCTAATGGAAGAATAGGCAAAAGCGAAACTATGGTCTGTGAGGCTTGTGAGTTTGTAGATACCTTCTTACAGATGTCACCCGATATAAGCGTTTTATTAAATGTGGATAATGACCATCTTGATTATTTTAGAACTATGGATAATCTTGTCCTTTCTTTCCATAAATTTCTTGGTATGTCTAAAATAGCCTACGTTAATGGCGATGATGCTCTTGCTTTAAAAGCCAGTGACGGTATCGATGTAAAGGTCGTTACCTTTGGTATGAATGAAAATAATGATTACATCGCCAAAAACATTGTTTCAGGCAAAAAAGGTTATTCGTTTGACGTTATCCATAATGGCGAAAAAATTGGATGCATTGATATGTCTATTCCAGGTAAACACAACGTTTATAACGGACTTGCAGCCTTTGCTGTGTGCTACGAACAGGGCATAGATGCTGACGGTATCAAAGTTGCTCTTGAACAGTTTACGGGTGCAGGCAGACGCTTTGAGTTTCTCGGCGAGTATGGTGGCTTTATGTTGGCTGATGACTATGCTCATCATCCCACAGAAATTAAAGCTACTTTATCTGCAGCAAAAGCGCTTCCCTACAAAAAGGTTACCTGCATTTTCCAACCCTTCACTTTTTCTCGTACTGCTCTTTTGAAGGACGAATTTATTGAAGCATTAAGTCTGGCTGATGAAGTAGTACTTACTTCAATTATGGGCTCACGTGAAATTAATACCTACAGTATTTCATCTGAGCAAATCGCCGAAAAACTCCCGAATGCTAAGGTTATAGACGGATTTGATAATATAGCGGATTATATTGTTAAAACGGCTAAGGAAGGCGATTTGGTTATCACAATGGGCGGCGGCGACATTTATAAAGCAGCTTATAAAATTAAAGAGAAATTTTAAACTAAAGCACTTCCAAGTGAAGTGCTTTTAATGAAATAATAGACGGTAATATGAATAATCTTATGAAAAAGATACTTATAATCGGAAATTCCGGTAGTGGTAAAACTACATTTGCCAAAGAACTTTCAAAAAGACTTAATATTCCTGTTACTCACTTAGATAAGCTTTTTTGGTGCGGCGAATGGGAGCATATCTCACGTGATGAGTTTGACAAACTATTGCAGGTTGAGTTGGAAAAGAGTGAGTGGATAATTGACGGAAATTTCAGCAGAACTATGCCGCATAGGTTGAAATATGCTGATACGGTTTTTTATTTTGATTTGCCGACAATCACTTGTCTGTGGGGTTCTACAGTTCGTGTTATTAAAAACTACGGTAAATCAAGGGATGATATGGGCGGTAACTGTCCTGAGTATTTTGATAAGCAGAAAGTAAGTTTATACAAAGCAATCTTTTCGTTTAATCGAACTAATAGAAAGAAGTATAGAAAACTTTTAGGAGAACAAAAGAATAAAAACATAGTAATATTCAAAAGCAGTAAACAGGCTTATTCTTATTTAAACAGTTTATAAAGAGTTTTAAAGGTGAAATTATTTTGCAAATACATGAAATTACAAACAAACATAAAAATTGGAATGCGGCAATTGAATTTGCGGAGAATTGCTCGTGGAAGGCTGGAAAATTTCTTGCTAAACTGATGAAAGAAAACAAATTTCTCGGTTGGGAAAGAGTTTTTATAGCTTGTGTAGAACAAAAGGTCATTGGATATTGTACACTTGCAGAAAAAGACGAATTGCCTGAACAATATAACTTTTCACCATTCATTGGGTTTGTTTTTGTTGATGAAAAATATCGTGGAAATAGAATTTCTGAACAAATGATAAATAGTGTGATTGCTTATGCGGTAAAACTCGGTTTTGAAAAAGTATACATTATGAGTGGTGAACGTGGTTTATACGAAAGGTACGGTTTTGAAAAAGTAGGAGACTTTGAAACTATATATAACACTGTTGATCAACTTTTTGTTAAAACCATCGGTGAGGTACATAAATGAAAATACATATAATTGGTTGCAGTGGTTCAGGTAAAACATATTTGGCCAAAGCACTAAGTGAAAAGTATAACATTCCCCACTTTGATTTGGATGATATCCAGTGGGATAACACCGCAGAAGGATATGGCGTTAAAATGCCTATAGAAAAACGCACCGAGCTGCTAAATAATATCCTTGAAAATGAGAATTGGATAATCGAGGGCGTATATTATGCTTGGGTTGGTAAGTGTTTCGAAGATGCTGATAAAATCTATGTGCTTGATATATCTAAACGAGTTTATACTTATAGAATTATAAAACGCACAATAAAAAGAAAACTTGGTCTTGAAAAAGGCAAAAAAGAAACTTTAAAATCGGTCTATAATCTCCTTAAATGGACAGATACTTTTCAAAAGAAAAGTCGGGTAGAAATTAGGAAGATACTTAGCCATTATACACAGAAAACTATGTGGATTAAAAACCGAAAAGAAGTCAAAAGAGTAATTGATATGGAGAACTAATTATGAGTATTATTAAAACTGAACGGCTGTTACTTAGACCGCTTAACGATATGGATGCAGCAGAAATGTTTAAAAATTGGACTTGGGATGAGCGTGTAGCTCGCTATTGCCGTTGGCATCCCCATAAAAGTATAGAAGAAACGAAAGAACTGCTTAAAATGTATAAAAGCCAAACAGAGCAAGGGTTCAATTACCGTTGGGGTATTACTCTCAGAGATGGCAACGACCTAATTGGCGTAATTGATGTTATTGATCTATCAGAAGATAAAAAGACTGCTGAAGTTGGCTATGTTTTAGCATACGATTATTGGAATAACGGCTATCTAACGGAATCTTTGAAAGCAGTAATTACCGAACTTTTTAATGATGGTGTTGAAACGGTTCTTGCCGATCATCATATAGAAAATATAGCTTCTGGCAGAGTTATGGAGAAATGCGGTATGAAATTTACACATTTTTCAAAAGCAAAAGCAAAATTCGGTTCAGATGAACTATGCGATGTAAAATGTTATGAAATCAAAAAGTAAGGATGAACAGCATAATGAGTATTATTAAAGGCAAATGCGGAACAGACTGCAACACTTGTCAGTTCAAAGAAAAATTCAACTGTGGTGGTTGCAACAAACAAGACGGTAAGATATTTTGGGGAGAATGCGATATTTATAAATGTGCAACTTCAAAAGGTTTTAAACATTGCGGAGAATGTAAGGAACTCCCTTGTAAAGATTTAACAGAATTTATAGAAAACGGTCATAATCCTGATCGATTATCTAATCTAAAAAAATGGATAAATGAGATAATTGATACTCGTTGCGGACTCCATTGTATTAGTTGTGACTATAAAGAAACCTGCGGATGCGGTGGCTGTATAGAAACAGGTGGACATCCATTTCACGGCGAATGTCCGGTAGCAATTTGTTGTCAGAGTAAAGGATTTGTTCATTGTGGAGAGTGTCCGGATATTCCTTGCGAGTTGCTAACTCAGTATTCTTGTGATCCTGAACACGGTGATACCCCTCAAGGAGCAAGAATTGAACAATGCAAAAAATGGAAAGCGAGCAATACATAAATTTTAAAAAGGTTATAAGGTGATAAATATTAAATATTTAAAAATAAATTCAAATAGTTCGGATTTGCATAAGCAAGATTTTGAAAGGCTTGTTCTTTTATACGGTGCCGAGCTTGATAGCCACCAAAACCGAACCACACCAGAAGAAATTTTGACAAAGTGGGCTAACAGTATGATAAACATACAAGGTGATGCTGATAGACATCTGGAACTTTGTTATGATGGTGACAATTTAATAGGCTTTTTATACGGTAAAATCGACCATCCTGACCACAAAGGTTATATCAAGGTCGGATATGGTTACATAATGGAATTTTATGTGTTGCCCGAATTTCGCCGTAATGGATACGGCAAACAGATGTATTCACATTTAGAAGAATTACTGATATCTGACGGTGCTAAAGGTCTTTATTTGACTTCAGATCCCGTTACCGGCAAACCGTTTTGGGAAGCTATGGGGTATAAGAACACAGGTGAAAAATCTCCCGAAAATAATCAGGAGATATACGAAAAGGTGTTAGACAATGATTTACAGACTTGATAACTTTATTGAAAATAGCATAAACCCGATTACTAACCAACCTTATGATGATTCCTGGATAGTTTGGCGGCTTACCGATAGCAAAGAATATAAACTGATGGTTGGTAGCTTTAACGGTTGTGCATATAGTATAAAATTCAGCCGTTTTACAGACGGTTGGGAGATGTCTGTCTGCGATTTTATTGAATTCAACACT
>JAZSHI010000030.1:0-64463 GCA_045533195.1 Acutalibacteraceae bacterium | reverse complement strand
CCACTTGCTAACCGCTTGATACGAAATATTAAGGTATTCCGCTAACTTTTCTTGCGTTACATCCTGATGTTTTCTTAATCTTTTAATTGTTTCGCCAATTTTCAATGTCATACTTTTCACTCCTTAAAATTCACTCGAAAGTTTCCGTATGTTTATTATAAATGATATTTCTTACAATTAGTATAACATATCAGTTTATCTAAACGCAACCGTGGGTTGAGTTAGGAGTAAAAGTTAAGCGGAGTGGATTTCCACTCCGCTTTTTCTATGTATAAAACCGCCGAAACCCTGATTTTGACACCCTTGTGTTCAATAGGGCAAACCAGCGAAAACCCTAGTGTTTATGCGGGTTTCAAGCGGTTTGCCCTATTATAACGCATTCCTCTATTCTTCTCACAATACCTATTGCTTTCATATATACATTTCTCCTTAAATTACAAATTGTGTTGTTGTATCAAAGTTTTGTGCCTAATGTAATTAATCGTAGAAATTTCGTGTTAATACCTCTTGTTGCCATTCGGGAGAGAGTGAAAGGAATTTTGCTGAAAATCCTGTTATTCTGACAATTAAATCAGGATATTTTTCGGGGTGCTTTTGCGTTAAATTGTTTTTTGTTCTATAATATTTCAAATTGCTGCCAAAGGTAATGGGTATGTTCATTAAAATCCCTCGCTTTCTTTTTTAATTATAAAGCAAAGCAGTACTATTTACAATGGAATTTTTTGTAGAAAGAATCTATCAACTCTACTGAGAGTAGAGGAAACTTCTTATTTTGCATACTTCTACCGTTAGCAAGATTTACTTTTTAAATTGAATATGATATAATGCCTATAAAGGCGGTGATTATATGACGTTACAATCGGGAAAGACAAGAGATCATTCCCTTGACAATATACGTTTCTTTTTAATTTTTACGGTAGTATTTGCCCATTTGTTAGAGGTGTGTCGCGCGTTTTCAGGCAGTGGGTATATTTATCGGTTTATTTATACGTTTCATATGCCTGTATTTATTTTTTTGTTCGGTTATAATGTTAGATATTCACCGAAGAAGGTTATTTTCCGCTGGTGTATTCCATACATAGTATTTCAAAGCTTATATTTACTTTTCTCTAAGTTTATGCTTGATGTTAAAGTAGATTTTCAATATACAACACCCTATTGGTTGCTTTGGTATATGCTTTCCTTAATATTTTATCAGTTGCTTTTACCTCTTTACGAAACGGCTAATAAGAACAGACAAATCTTAACTTTAATATGTGCCTTTATTATTTCTTTGCTTGTCGGTTTTGATGAAACAATAGGATATTATATGTCATTGTCACGTTTTTTTGTATTTCAGCCTTGGTTTTTACTGGGGTATTATTGCAAGAAAAACGGCATACTTGAACAATTGATTAAGCAAAAAAGAACAAGAACCTTTTTAATGATACTCTCAGTAGCGCTTATAGGACTGTCGGCTGTGCTTTTATATTATACAGATATTCCTAACGGATTGTTATACGGGGCTTTGCCCTATATAAAATGCGGCGGCGCACTATGGATGCGCGTTATAGTTTCATTAGTTTCAATATGTTGGATTTTGTTTTTGTTTGTGGGAGTTAAGCCATATTTAAATAAAAAACTGTTTTTGATAACAACTATCGGTCAAAACACATTGCCCATATTTTTGTTGCACGGATTTTTTGTTAAGGCTTTGCCGATTTATCTGCCCCATTTACTGCATTATCCTTGGGTTATTTTACCGTTAACCTGTTTGTTGCTGTTGGTTTTCGGTAATAAAATATTTAATAAAGCAATTTACTATATAAGCTTTTCGTGGCTTGAAGGGTTTACAAAAAACCTTTAATAATTATGCATCGTAATATGTTAAAAGACGGTGTTAATATGAAAAACAATGCTATTATTATAGGTGACAGTTATTCTACCTTTAAGGGTTTTATCCCCGAAGGATATGCCTTTTATTATTCGGAAGAAGAACGAGAGAGTACAGGTGTTACCAAGGTGGAGGAAACTTGGTGGCATATGCTAAGCAATGAAGCCGATTTAAACATAGTTTTAAATAACAGTTGGTAGGGCTCGACTATTGGTTATACCGGATACGGTGGGGCGGACTGTTCAAAATCATCTTCATTTATATATAGATTAAAAAGCCTTATAGAAAAAGGCTTTTTTAAGGAAAATGAAATTGATACAGTTTTTGTTTTCGGCGGAACAAACGATACGTGGTGCGGTGCGCCCTTAGGAGAAGTTAAATTTAATGATATCGGCGAAAAAGATTTATATAACGTATTGCCCGCTATATGCTATTTCTTTTCTCTTTTAAAAGAAGCCTTGCCTAAAGCAAAGATTTATTGCCTTATGAATACAAATCTTAAAGAACCGATTTATGATTGTTTTGACAAGGTTTGCGAAAAGTATAATATTTTACCCATAAAATTTGAAAATATAACCAAAAACGGCGGTCATCCTAATATTCAGGGAATGATAGATACTAAAGAAACGGTTTTAAAGGCTTTATAATGAGTATGGTTTGTCGAAGCGATTTTCTGCGTTTCGACAAACCATTTTTATTTAAACTGTTTTTTATAACTAAGGGGAGTCATACCAAACTGCTTTTTAAAAAGCTGAATGTAATTTGAGTAATCACTGATTCCGCTTTTTATTGCCGCATCTGTTACGGTATCACCGTTTCTGAGATATTCTAAAGACTGTATAAGTCGCTTTTTTGTAAGCATTTTACTGGGGGATATATTAAAGGAAGATTTAAAATGCCGCTCCAATGTATTTACGCTGACGTTAGCCGTATGGGCGATACTGTTTATATTAATATTTTCGCGAAGATTTTCATCCATAAAAGATAAGGCTTTTAGTACGTCAGGGGGCAACGATTTATTGTATTCTTCATAAGAAAATGATTTGCAATTTCTTAAAATATTAAAAAGCGAAAGAATTGAAATTTTTTCGTCTAATCTATCGGTATCGTTCCTTAAAATGCTTTCTAACGCTAAGGAGATGCTTTCTAAAGATTCTTCATTTAAAAGTAAAAGATTGTTATTTCCTTTTTTTCTATCATAAAATATATCTAAAAATTCTTCGTTTTCATCTGCCGAAAAGGTTATCCAGTAATGCTCATGGCATATATCCGAGTGGCAAATACAATGATGGTATTCGTACGGTCTGGTTATTATAACGCTGCCTCGTTTAATAGGATATATTCTATTTTCCACCTCAAATGAAACGTCACCGCTTAAATTTATATAAATTTCACATTCTTTGTGTATGTGGGATTCGTTGTGGTTCGTTCTCGAAGCGATTTCGGCTTTTGAATAAGTGATTGAAAAATTCATTTCGCCCGTTTTACTTAAAGTTAATTTTTTATATTTCATAAAATCACCCTTGCGGTGATTTTATCATATTTTTAGGTGAAAAATCAATATAATTATTGATTTTTATAAGATAATATGTAAAACGGTGATAAAAATGAATTATTTATTAGTTTTAATGGCAACAATTCTTTTAGCCTTTGAATTTGCTCTTTCAAAAAAATATCAGGCGAAAGATGGCGCAAACTTAACGTCGGGATTAAAGTTTAATCTTTTATCAGGATTAGTAAAAGCAGGAATATTTTTTGCTCTTTCGGGGTTTAAGCTTCAGTTTTCCGCCTTTTCAATAATTTGTGCGGCAGCTATGTCGGTATGCGCAATGGCATATAGTATAATAGGTTTTAAAATACTAAAATTAGGGGATACTTCCACCTATTCAGTGTTTTTAATGTGCGGCGGTATGTTGCTTCCTTATTTCTACGGTGTTTTGTTTTTAAATGAAAAAATTTCGGTTTTGAGAATTTTAGGCGTTTTAATAATTATTTGCGCCGTAATTTTATCGGCAAATGCAAAGTTTAAGTTTAATTTGCCCTTTTTACTGCTTTGTGTTGCGGTATTCGTTTTAAACGGCTGTGTGAGCATAATATCAAAATTCCATCAAATTAATCCAACCTTTTCTCCCGTCGATTCAACCGTCTTTGTTATGTACACGGGAATATTTAATTTTCTAATAAGCGCAGTATTGCTTTGCTTTAATAAAGGAAGTCGTAAAAAGCCTTTTTTGAATAAAAAATCAGTTGGTCTTATAGTAATTATTGCCGCAGTAAGCGGACTTTCCTATATGCTCCAGTTAATAGGCGCAAAAAATCTGCCCGCAACGGTGCTTTACCCAATGGTAACGGGAGGAAGTATAATTTTTTCTTCCCTTGCAGGAGTAGCTTTGTTTAAAGAAAAGCTTTCTAAATTTCAAATCATAAGCATCACCCTTTGCTTTTTGGGAACACTTCTGTTTTTGTAATTGGTCCATAGAGAAGCATATGATGTGTGTGATAACTAACAAAATCAGCAATTTTCATTTGTGAAAACTGCTGATTTTTTTATTTTTTTAAAATTCTTTGTCACATTTTGCCGTTTCATTTCGTTTATATATATAGAAGGAGTTAAAAAATGAAATATTGAAAGCCAAAAATAACTATGATATAATAACAAAAAGGGAACGGTTCGAGAAGGAATATTATTATGACAAAAAAACTAACATTTATTTTTTCTATGATTTTAAGTGGCTTATTGACTGTTGTGATTTTAATCAATGTAGGAAGCCAAATAAGATGGGATAAAGTTCCCGTTATAAAGTATTTTGTTTTGCAAATCAATCTCTATCCGGCTGCTTTCGATGCCCGATATTTAGATGAACCAATTAAATGGTATCAACTTGATCGAGAACCTGCAGATTTTGAAGGCAATGGAACAGGTGGATGGTTTTCCATAAATCCATATACTAAAAGATTGCTTAAAAACTATATGCGCGAAAATAATTTAGGCATTGTCCCTGATGTATGGTATGATTTGGAAATAACCTCGAATTTTGAGGAATGTTTAGAAATATTTGAATTTGTGAAATTAGGCGAAGAAGAAAGAGCGCCTGTTAGTAAAATTTCAGTACCTGAGATTTTGTTGATTATCTTCTCGATACTTTCCGTTACATCTTGGATATTATATTTCATTTTTAAGTATCGCTGTTGAAAACAGGTAACCAAGTTGACGGTTCTGTTTAAGGCTTCTCTAAAAGATAAAAATCGGAGTGAAAACTCCGATTTTTATTTGAATTTAAGTATTAAGCAACTGTTTGAGAGATTTCGATATATATTTTTTTAGCTCTTTAAACCTTTTTGGTTTTCATTTTTCTTGCGATTAAGGTAAGTGCGAGAAGTATTATGTAGAGAACGGCTATTATTATAAATATAGAGCTCCAACCGAATTTTTCTTTGACAAAACCGAAAATCATAGCCTGAACTGCGGCGCCCATATAAACCGCCCAGTCGAATACTCCGACTACAGTTGAAGAAAAGGCTCTGCCGCCGATGTCTCCCGCAATTGCCCAGATAACACCCGTTACCATAGCGAAAACGTCTGCACAAAAATCTTTTGGAACTATAAAAAACATAACAAGGAGAGGCGTTAGCCGCTCCTTTTCGTTGAAATAATGTCTTTTGTGTGGTAATATGTTGTTGGTGATTAAAATGGATTTACCAAAAAGAAAACAAATAAGATTAAAGGGTTATGATTACAATACCGAAGGCGTATATTTTATTACAATATATACTAATCAGCACAAGAAATTATTTTCAGATATTATCGTAGGGGCGATTCGTGAATCGCCCCTACATAAGCGTTCGTTAATATCGAAGGCAATCGGATATTTAAAGATGAACGTTTCCCGCGATATTCATAAAAATGGGTATGAAAACAACGTTTGGCAACGCTCTTTCTATGACCATATAATACGTGATAAATACGATTATTTGAAAATATGGAATTATATAGACACAAATGAGCAAAAGTGGGTTGAGGACTGTTATTACTCAAAATAAAAAGTGTGTATCTTACGTTGATACACACTTTTTGTTTTATTATTTCTTTTTGTTTTTCCTTCTGAATATAAAGCTTCTGAAGAGAATCAGGTTCATTACCAAGAAGAAAAGCACTAAAATTATAAGGGTTAAATAGGGCTTACTCGGAGCAAGGGTGGCAAGAAGCATCAACGGGAAGCCGAATACAATAGCGGGGAAGTTCTGATAAACAAGATTGTCTGCGGCGGGGGTTTTAAAGTCACCGTCGATTTCACGAAGTAAAATTATACCCGTACTTGCGGTGCCGGTAAGCATACCGAAGGTTGTAAGGAACTGCTCTTCGCTGTAGTCCTTAAAGAGCGTTCTTGCAGTAAGCAGATTGTAAAGATAGGTTATAGAAAGACCTACAAATCCCATAATAAGAATTATGCCCCAATAGTCCTTTAGAACACCCAGACGTATAGCGGCTATACCGGCAACCACCATTATGTCAAAGAAGAAATTACTTACTCTTGTCATAAGGAAGTCGTTGACATATTCCTTTTTTATTACCTTTTTCTTTTTAAGGAAATTCATAACGGTCTTGACAAGTGTTGCGCTAATTACACCTAAAAGGAAATTGAAGCCGTAAATAACAGCCTTCATACCGGGGAGAAGCTTTGCGAGTAATATCATAAATACGTAAGCGAGCATATATGCAAGGCAGATAAGAGCCATCTGAATGGTTAACTTATCAATGCTTTCCTGCATTGGAATTTCGTTTTCGGACTGAATCTGTTCCGAAGAAATTTTGCCTTCTTCGTAGTTGGAATTGCCGATTTTACCCTTTTTTCTAAGTATATTAAGATGAATTACACCGCCGATACTGGCAGATATAAAGCCTAATGCCGCTATAGTTAATCCGAAGCTCTTTCCGCCTACAAATCCCATTCCTTCGTAAATGGTGCCGTAGTTAAGAGCTTGTCCTGTGCCCTGACCGTATCCGAAGGGAAGAAGTACGCCTGCTGCGGCAAAGAAATCTTTAACAAAATATGCGGCAATAAGAGATATTACCAAACCGCAGACCGCCTGTAAAAGATAGGTGGAAACGGTATTTACGCCTGTGTTGAAAATTTCGGTTGTGCGCTTTTTGTTAAGCTTTCCTTTTGATGATTTAAAGGCAGAAGCAACAAAGCCCAGCGCTAAGGTGTGATAGGTTATAAGCTCAAGCATTGCCGTTCCGTTACCGCCGAAAAACGCGGTATCGAACATAATATCGCCTGTAATCCACTTATAAACACCTGCAACGATTATTAAAATCGCGCCTCCTAAAACGGAGGTAGGAATAAGCGATACTTTCAAAAATTTAAAGGATTTTTTTAATACGTTTGCTATAAGCAGACTCATCAGCAGTACGGCTATTACGCTGAAAAATCCCCAAACCTTAAAGTCCCAAAAATTTTCCATCTTGGTCACCTCTTAATATATTTTTATAACGGAAATAAATATTTACGTATTTAAGGGCATTAAAACGCTTATCACCCTTAAACTGATAAATTTTATCATCAATATAAACGTTTAATTTATTTCTTCCGAGAACGGAAATAGCGCTTATATCATCAAAGGGGAGAATAAGCGCGTTTTCTTTTCCCTCGTCTATTGCTATTTTTCCCCCGTAAAGCTTTAAGTTTGCAGTCTTTCTTAAAAGCAGTTTCTTTTTATATACTATAACCTGACGAAGCTCGGATATATCTTCATACATCGGTTTGTCATAAAACGGGGTAAGGTCAAGACTGTTTATAAAGTCCTTTTGATATTCGTACCAATCGTTAACGAAGGTAAAGGGTAGGTCGAAGTCTTTTCCCGAAAGGGTTTTATCTTCACCGTAAAGTACGGTTTTATTACAGCCTTTACAGGTTATTTCGTTTTTATTGCTTTCGAATTTGCTTAATTTACAGAAAGGACAAACGTAAATTGCGCGTTCAAGGTATTCGGCGCGTCTTTTGGATTTGAATATATCGTCTTTTTTCGCTTCGTTTACGTAAAGACCTTTTTGTATTCTTTCCATTAATTCGTCGTTAGTAAGCTCCTTATATTCCTCAGGGGGAATAACCTCACTTACAAAGCCTTCCATTTTGCCTTTTCTTACCTTGTCGGTCCAACGGGGCTCTGCGCCGTATCCACCCTCTATTCTGTAGAGAAGTATGGGAAGACCTAATTTTCGGGCAAGCGGAGCAATAGCGGGATTCATATACTCTGTTTTGCCGCTGTAGGTACGGTTGCCCTCGGGCGCAATGGCGATAGTGCCGCCCTCGCGGGTAATTCTTATGCAGTTCATAACCGCCGAAGCATCGGTGGTCTGCTTTTTTATGGGAATGGGAGCAACTGCATATTTTATAAGCTTTGACAAAAATCCCATTGAGAAAATATCTTCGGTAGCAAGATAGTAAATAGGGCCCTTAAAGGACATTCCTACAAAAAACTGGTCAAAGGGAGTTTGATGGTTAAGTAAGATAAGATACGGACGCTTTTCCTGCTCTTTGAATTTATGTATTTTTATATTGTATTTTAGCTTTGCATAAGGATAAAGTATATAATAGGCAACGTTCCGTATAACTTTATGACGGAACCTAAGCCATTTGCGTTTCTTTTTTTTCATAAAGCATCCCCTTTTGCAATTTATCTTTAACATTTTACCATAAAACAGGGTTTATTTACAAGAAAAAGTTTTTTGCAGAAAAAATAGGTGAAATAAACGGTGCTGTAAACTGTGGTGATAATGTTGCTTGCGGCGATAACATTAAAGGAGATGTTAACTGTGGCGGTAGCGTAGAGTGCAAGACAATAGAAGGTAACGTTGAATGTCAAGGAAATATTATTTATAAATAACACTTATCCTGCTTCTTGATATTCTGCTAAAAAAGAGTTATCCCTAATTTACGAGATAACTCTATTTGCAAATATAACTTGATAATATCAGCCAAAAATGTTATATTAAAAATAAGAAACAGCTTGTTGTTATGCAGAAAATTCAACTTGTGAAAATCATTTCCACAAGTTACAGCCTTCGCCTCACTCTGACGAGGGAGGTGGCAAAACTTTAGTTTTGACGGAGGGAGAGAATATGAAAGAATATAATAAAGCAAATATCCCTCTTGCAAAAACTTTAAGAAAAAATATGACACCTTGGGAACGAAAACTTTGGTATGAGTTTTTAAGATATTACCCTACAAGGTTTCAAAGACAAAAAGCTATTGGAAATTACATAGCGGATTTTTATTGTGCAAAGGCAAGACTTGTAGTTGAGCTTGACGGTGGCGGACATTATACTGCCAAACAAACAGAAAAGGATGAAGTCCGTACAAAAGAGTTAGAGAGTATGAATTTAACGGTTTTAAAAATTTGTAATTTAGATATTGACCGTAATTTTAGCGGTGTATGCGAATATATAGATTTATCTGTTAAAAATTCTCTCCCTCAGTCTTTTGCTTCGCAAAATCCAGCTCCCTCGTCAGAGGGAGCCACAGGATAATTTGTCCCCAATTTAACACAAGCATATAATAAAATAAGAGGTGTGGTTATGTTTGATGCTTTAAAAATTAAAGATAAATGTGTTCAGTGGATAAGAGAATTTTTTGAAGAAAACGGAAAGGGCTGTAATGCCGTAATAGGTATTTCAGGCGGAAAGGACAGCTCTGTTGCCGCCGCTCTTTGCGTGGAAGCTCTCGGCAAAGACAGAGTTATAGGTGTGCTTATGCCTAAGGGTAAGCAGTTTGACATTGATATGGCATATCTTTTATGCGACCATTTGGGAATAAAGCGAATTGAAATAAATATTGAAGACACCTTTAATGCACTTATGAATGAAATTTCCTCAAAAATAGAGGTAAGCGAACAGACCAAAATAAATATTTCTCCCCGTATCCGTATGACAACCCTTTATGCAGTCAGTCAGTCCTTTAACGGCAGAGTGGTTAATACCTGTAATCTTTCGGAGGACTGGGTGGGCTATTCCACACGCTATGGCGATGCCGCAGGCGATTTTTCCCCTATGTGTAATCTTACCGTCACCGAGGTTAAGGAAATAGGCAGAGTTTTAGGACTTCCCGATGTTCTTGTAGATAAGGTGCCTATAGACGGGCTTTGCGGTAAAACCGATGAAGAAAATTTAGGCTTTACCTATGCCGAACTTGATAAATATATCCGTACCGGCGAAATTGAAGACAAAGCCAAAAAAGAAATAATAGACAGAAAACACAAAGCAAATCTCTTTAAACTTCAGCTTATGCCGTCATTTAAACCATAAAGGTAACAAAAAAACTCCTTACGGAGTTTTTTTTGTTACCTTTTTCTTTGTGCCGTCGGGATACAGAATGGTGGTGTTACCAAGCTGAATTTCAAGGCTTCTTTTATAGCCTTCGATATATTCTCTTCTAAGTACTGCCTGTTCAGCCTTTTCCTCTTCGGTAAGACCTTCTGCCTTGCTTTTTCTGGCAAGGAAATTTATACGGTCAATTTTACTTTGTTCCATTATATTTCATTTCTTCCTTCCAAAGCTCTTGTAAGAGTTTTTTCGTCTGCATATTCAAGGTCGCCGCCAACGGGGATTCCGTAAGCAAGACGGGTAACCTTTATTCCCAGCGGCTTTGCAAGACGGGATATATAGCTTGCTGTGGCTTCGCCCTCAACCGTAAGATTAGTTGCCATAATAAGCTCTTTAACATCGGTATTAGATAGCCTTGCCATAAGCTCTTTGATTTTAAGCTGTTCGGGACCTACGCCGTCAAGTGGCGAAAAGGCGCCGTGAAGCACGTGGTAAAGACCTTTGTATTCTCTTGTTTTTTCAAAGGCAAGAACATCCTTGGGGTCTTCTACAACGCATATTGTAGAATGGTCTCGTTGGCTATCTTGGCAAACAGGGCATATATCTGTATCACTGAGCGCCTGACAGCAGGAGCAAAAACGTATTTTCTCTCTCGCTGTAATAAGCGCATTTGCGAATTTCTGAGCCCTTTCGGGAGGTTGAGCTAAAATATGAAAGGCAAGACGCTGCGCGGTTTTTTTACCGATGCCGGGGAGCTTTTCAAACTGCGCCACAAGGTCGGTAAGGGAAGTAATATTATATGCCATAGCTGTTAAAACATTCCGGGGATATTAAGTCCGCCGGTAATTGCGCCCATTTCGGCTTCTGCTGTGGATGCTGCTTCATTTATAGCGGCATTTACCGCTACGGTAATAAGGTCTTCGAGCATTTCGGCATCATCGGGATCAATAATATCGGGGCTTATTGTAAGCTTGGTTATGTTGTGTTTGCCGTCAACGGTAACGTTTACGGCGCCGCCGCCCGAAGTTCCGTTATATTCTCTCTGCTCTAAATCAGCCTGAAGATTAGCCATATCCTCCTGCATTTTTTGAGCCTGCTTGAGCATAGCGTTCATATTATTTGGTCCGCCGGAATTTGGAATTCTTACTTTCATATCAGTTACCACCTTGTTCGATTTCTTTTAATTTATTTGCAATAACCGCTAACATATCGTTTTCCTGAGGTGCGGTTTCGGTTTTTTTGTAGGGCCCCAGTCTATAGGATTTGCCAAGATGCTTTACTGCGGCTTTTTTAATGGATTCCTTCATAATTTCGTTGCTGTTTATCATTGAACGGAACATGGGATTCGGCGCGTCGATAAGCAAAAATCCACCGTCAATATAGGCTCTTGAGCCGTTAAGCACACCCATAGCGGGAGGACAAAGCTCGTAAACCGTTTCTAATAGGTCGTGCCAACAGTCAAGCTCTCCGTTTGGAATCTTTCTTTCGGGAACTTCCTCGGTCTTTACTTCTTCTTTTTTAACCTCTAATGCGGGGGAAGATGTAATTTCTTTAACGGGAGTTGCCTTTAGGGGAAGGTTAGCAACAGCACCGCCGTGAAGCACTTCCTCCAGAGCAGATATTCTTCTTAAAAGGTCGCCTGAATCGGCAAGGCTGTCATCCTTTGAGCAAAGACGGATAAGAGCCATTTCCATTTGAAGCCTTCTGTCTCCCGTCTGCATAGAAGGGAAGATTTCCTTTAATATGCGAAGAATACGCATAATATCCTTAAGAGAATATTTTTCAGCCTGTTCGTTAAGGGCTCTAAGATGAGAAGCAGAACAGATAATAGGCTTTTTATCGCCCTTTACGGTTTTTACTATCATAAGGTCGCGGTAGTGAGAGGTAAGCTCGTTAAGAAGTCTTAACATATCTACCGAAGCGGTATAAAGGCTGTCAAGAAGGGTAAGGGCGCTTGATACGTCAAGCTTATTTACCGCATCGGCAAGTTTTATTAAATATTCTTTTCCTGCCATACCGCAGGCAGTTGATACAACCTGTTCGTCAATAACATCTCCGCTTGATATGCATATATCAAGAAGGCTTAAGGCATCACGCATACCGCCGTCTGCGGCTGCGGCAATAAGATTTGCGCCGCCGTCGGTAAGGGTAAGCCCTTCTTTTTCGGCAACGAATTTTAACCGCTCTTCAATAACCGAGCTTTCAATTCTGTGAAAATCAAAACGCTGACAACGGGAAAGAATGGTTGCAGGAAGCTTGTGAACCTCGGTGGTGGCAAGTATAAATACTATATGAGCAGGGGGCTCTTCAAGGGTTTTAAGCAGAGCGTTAAAGGCTGATTCGGTAAGCATATGTACCTCGTCGATAATATAAACCCTGTATTTAGAGGAAGCGGGAGCAAAGTTTATCTGGTCGCGAAGCTCTCTGATATTATCAACGCCGTTGTTGGAAGCGGCATCAATTTCGGCAATATCGGTATTTTCGCCTGCTTCGGAAATCTTACAAGCGGCACATTTTCCGCAAGGGTTACCGTTTTCAGTTGAAAGGCAGTTAACGGCACGGGCAAGAATTTTGGCGCAGGTGGTTTTACCTGTTCCGCGTGTTCCCGTAAAAAGATAGGCATGAAAAATTTTACCTAAGCTAAGCTGGTTCTTAAGCGTTTCGGTAATATGGTCCTGTCCTACTACGTCACTAAAGGTTGTAGGACGGTATTTTCGGTATAAAGCCTGATATGCCATAAAGCACCTTCCTTTCTCAAAAAAGTGTACTCGGGTGTACGAATGAACCGATTTACTGCGGCGCACGGAAAAATCCACTTAATGCTGCTCGGTTCCCCGCCTGACATGGTTCATGGCATCCCGTCGCACAGGACCCGTCCATTCGCACACCCGAATACACTGCATATATTATATACCATAATTTCTTTATTTACAAGAAAATTTTAATAAAAAATAAAAACATAATATAAAAGGTTGAATAATAAAGGTTTTTTTGATATAATAACTCTATGAATTTTCGAAAATTTCGGAAATATACGGAAAAAGTATAGAAAAAAGAAAAGGAAAAAGCCGAAAATGGAAAAATGGGATATCTTAAATTCCTCCGGTGAAGTTACCGGCAAAACGGCTGTACGCGGTAATTATTTTATGCGACCGGGTGAATATCATCTGGTGGTGCATATATGGGTTGTTTCAAAAGACGGAAAGCTTTTAATTCAACGCAGAAGCGACGATAAAAAGCTTATGCCGGGTGAATGGGCTGCCACCGGCGGTTCTGCAATTTCAGGCGAAACATCCTACTGTGCCGCTCAGCGCGAACTTTTGGAGGAACTGGGAATCAGTTGCACACAGCGTCTGTGCAAAAAAATGGGACGCATAAAGAAGAGGAATTCTTTCGTTGATATATGGTTTACTACAAGCGATGCCGACGTATCCTCTTTAAATCTGCAATCCAGCGAGGTTGCAGAAGCAAGATGGGTTAGCGAAGAAACCCTTAAAAAAATGGTGGAAGACAGAAAATTCCACAACTACGGAAAAGAATATTTTGATATGATTTTTAAGTATGCAAAGGATTATAGAAATGAGTTTTTCGGTTAATGGACAGGACTGTCCTATTTGCAAGGCATATTTATTTGATGAGGATGAAATAGCGGTATGTCCCGTATGCGCCGCTCCCCATCACAGAGAGTGCTTTATAAATGCAGGTCGATGCGGAATGGAGCAGTTCCACGGCACCGATATGCAGTATGATAAAGTCAGAGAAAAAAGTGAAGTCAAAGAGGAAAAGACAGAGGATTTACAGGAATGTCCCTCCTGTCATAACCGTTTTCCCAAAGGTGATTCTTTTTGTAATCAATGCGGTTCTCCCGTAAATAAGGGGGCTCCCTTTGCTATAAAAATTGACTTTTTGGGCGGAGTGAAACCGGAGGAAGATTTAGGCGAGGGCGTTACTGCCGATGAAGCAAAGGATTTTGTAATGGTTTCTCCAAACCGCTTTATTCCAAAGTTTAAGGAGTTTAAAAACGGCGGAAAGGTTTGGTTTAGTCTTTGGCATCTCCTTTTTCCAACAGCCAGCTTTGCTATGCGTAAGATGTATTCTTATGCATTTTTATCGGGGGCTATTGAAATAGCCGCAAATATACTTCTTGCGCCCTTTAACAGCTCTATCGGTCAGCTTATGGCAGACTCAAGCATTAAAACCTATTACGATTTGGCCCAGGCTTTGTTTTCCAGTAATGATAAGGCTTTATGGATGAACTTTATACTTGGTGCAATAGGTCTGATGCTCACGGTGTCGGTAAGGGTTTTGAGTGCGCTGTTTGCCAACAAGCTTTATTATAAGCACACCGTAAAGAGTCTTAAGGAAATAAAAGAAACAGCTGCAGATGAAGAGCAGAAACAACAGCTTATCAGGAAAAAAGGTGGAGTTAATCTCTTTGCATTTATTATAGCATATATGGCGGTTTCCTTTATTCCGTCTGTAATCTTTTCCTTTATTTAAGGAGGTAAATTATGAAAATTTGTAAAGTGTGCAAATGTGAAAATGAAGAACAGTTTGTTTACTGTAAAAATTGCGGGGCTATGTTAGAGGTTATTCCTCCTGTAAAAAACGAGCCTGAAATTCCTGCTGCGCCCATTCCTGCTGTGCAAAACACAGCGCCGAAAAATCTGTATGAAAATGTAGGGACCGCCCAACCTGCTGAAAGCTACAATGCTTCGGTAAGCACTCCTCCTTCGCTTGTGCCTGTTAAGATGGTACTGCCCGAACCCACTAATCCCGAAATAAAAACGGTGCAGACGGTTTATGTAACACCTGCTCAAAAGGCGGCTATACAGTACGATATATTAAAACAAAATAATAAGTAAAAAGAAACGGGGAAAACTTTTAATGAGTTTTCTCCGTTTTTTGCGGTCTTTTGGGAATACTAAGTATGGTGAAAAGAATGAAAAAGAAAAAATATCTGTACTTTGTTTTCGGAATACTGGTAGGACTGGTTAACGGTCTTTTAGGGGCAGGCGGCGGTATGATAGCCGTACCTATTCTTAAAAAATGCGGTCTTGATACAAAAAAAGCTCACGCAAATGCCGTAGCGGTGATTTTGCCCATTACTCTTTTCAGCGCCGTCATTTATATGCTTAAGGGATACGTAAATCTTAAAGATGCTCTTATTTTTATGCCCTTTGGTGTAGTCGGTTCGATTTTGGCAACCTATTTGCTTAAAAAGATTTCTCCTGTGCTTTTACGCGGGGTTTTCGGCGGATTTATGATTTGGGCAGGGATAAGGATGTTGTTAAGATAATGCTTATAGTGAAATTCATTGCGGGGCTTCTTTCGGGAATAATAGGCGGTTTAGGGCTTGGCGGCGGCGCTGTGCTTCTTATATATCTAAGGGTGTTTGAAAATAAACCTCAGCTTTTAAGTCAGGGAATAAATCTCCTTTTTTTTATTCCTATAGGCATTGTTGCGGTGATCATTTATTTTAAAAAAGGTTTGATTGTGCTTAAAACTGTGCTTCCTATAGCGGCTTTCGGTATAGTGGGTGCCGTTATAGGATATTTGCTTACTTTGGTCATAAGCGCAATTTTTATAGGAAAAATATTTGCCTTTATTCTTATAGCTATGGGAATAAGTGAAATTATTAAAGTTTTTCTCTTGAAAGTTAAAAAGAAGTGTGGTAATATAAAAACAGAATAAATGTTCGGGAGGAAAAATAAATGACAAAGGCAAAGCTCAATGAAAGACAGGAAAGGGTTTACCGTTATCTTATTTCCAGTATGTCAAACGGTCTGCCTCCTACAGTAAGAGAAATATGTAAGGCTTGTCAGATAAAATCTACTTCTACCGTTCATGCAGTACTTGATTCACTTGAACAAAACGGATATATTATACGCGACAGTCATTCGTCACGCGCCATAAGAATTGCAGACAGCGTATCTGCCGCAAGAGTGCCCCTCGTAGGAAGGGTTACTGCAGGTCAGCCTATTTTGGCGGTTGAACAGATAGAGGATTATATCCCTTATCCTGCAAATGATTCGGAGGGACTATTTGCCCTTCGAGTAGTAGGACTTTCAATGAAGGATGCAGGTATTCTTGACGGTGATATAGTTGTCGCCGATAAAAATGCCGCATATAAAAGCGGAGATATAATAATAGGTATGGATGGGGAAGAGGCTACTGTAAAAAGACTTCTCCAAAAGGACGGCAAGGTGATTTTTATGCCCGAAAATCCCGATTTTGATCCCATTTATCCTGAAAACCCTTCCGTACTCGGCAAGGTTATAGGAAGCTACAGGAAGTACTGATATGAAAACTGTTGAAATTTTTACCGACGGCGCCTGTTCGGGAAATCCCGGCCCTGGCGGCTGGGGCGCAATACTTCGTTACGGAAAAACAGAAAAGGAACTCTCTGGCGGTGAAAAGGAAACCACCAATAACCGAATGGAGCTTACCGCCGCTATAATGGCGCTTCGCGCTTTAAAGGAGCCTTGTAAGGTGGTGCTGACTACCGATTCCAAATATCTTTCCGACGGAATTGGGCTTGGCTGGGCTGAGTCCTGGAAGAAAAACGGTTGGAGAAAGGCTGATAAAAAACCTGCTTTAAACGTTGATTTGTGGGAAGAAATTCTTGAACTTTTTAAAAAACACGACGTAACTATAAACTGGGTTAAGGGGCATAACGGGCATAAAGAAAATGAACGTTGCGATGCTCTGGCGGTGGCTTTTTATAAAAATTTAGATAGATAATAAAAATGATGCTCAAGGTTTGTGAGACTTCTCCAAGAGAAGTCTCACAAACCTTGAGCATCTTGTTTCATATATTAAGACTTACTTCACCTGCTTTAAGGGTGACACTGCCCTTATCGGTGGCAAGTATTAGTCCTGCATCGTTGTCTATACCCAGTACAAAGCCGTTATATTTTTCGCCGTCCTTTATAAAGGAAACATTTTTGCCGATGAGCAGTGAACGGCTTTTGTAATTTTCCATATATAAAGTATCGGGAAGAATTGCATATATGTCTAAAAAGCGTTTAATAAATTCTTTGATGAAGTTTACGGTAATTTCCGAGGAGGGAAGAAGCTGACCGAAAACGCTTCCGGCTTTCTCTTTTATGTCTTCGGGGAATTTGCCTTTGGGATTAAATAGATTTACGCCTATTCCCATTACGGCAAACTGCACTTTGTTATTGCTTCCCGAAAAGCCGGTTTCGGTAAGGATTCCCGCAACCTTTTTGCCGTCAAGGTAAATGTCGTTCACCCATTTTATGTAGGTTTTTTTACCCGAAATAAATTCAATGCTTTCAGCGGCGGCTACTGCGGCGGCGGTGGTGATTTTTGTGCAGTCATTGGCAGTTAGGTTTGGATGGAGCAGAAAACTTAAATAAATTCCGCTGTCTTTGGGCGAAAAGAAGCTTCTGCCGAGTCTGCCTTTTCCGCCGGTTTGTGAAAGGGCTATAACAAGAGTGTCTTCCTTGATGTTTTTGGCCAGATTTTTGCAGTAATCATTAGAAGAAGTTATTTCTTCTAAAATGACGGTGTTAATGCCGAGTTTCAGGTTTTTGCTTAGGATACCGAATAATTTACTTTCCATAATTTTAACCTTCCCTTAATATAGGATAATAAGAGCTGTATTTATTATTTATAAGTATATATTCAACAGGGCATATAAGTCAACTTTAAAAAAATAATTTTTTTTAAAAAAAAGACTTTACAATTTGAAATTTAGGTGATATAATATTAACGTATTAAAATATCTCTGAAATTTTGGAGGAATAAACAATGAAAAAAATACTTGCTATTATGTTGACTGTGATTCTCGCACTTTCTATCTCAGTTCCCGCTTTTGCCGCAAAGAGCCCCGGAGGAAATGTGTATTTCGAGGTTGTCATTAATAAACCTGACACAAGTGAGGGCGCTGCTGACGGTGCTACTAAAGATGAGACAGTTAAGGTTTTTGAAGATGGTGTAATCAAAATCAAACCCGTTGAAAACGTTGAAATTAAGTTTGAAGGTTGGTTCTTCTTCAAGCAGAACGGTTCTGCTGCTAAGGAAGGCGTTGATTACAAAATCGAATCCGTAAAAAAAGCTGACGGTACCGAGGCTAAAGAAGGCGTTGACTACGAGGTTAAAGAAGGTCAGGTTATTGCTATTAACAACACTCGCCTTGAAGTAACCTTTAAACCCCTTGCTGACGGTCTTTACGTTTCTGCTGACGAAGAATATGTTCCCAAAGCAGACGACGAAGACAATAAACCTTCAACTCCTGAAGCTCCTCCCACTGCTGACTTCAGCATGGCAGTTGCAGGTCTTCTCTTCGCTCTCGTAGTTCTTTCCGGTGCATCCGTAGTAGTTGCTGCAAAGCGCGTACGCTAATTATTAAAAGTTTCACCTCCCGATTATTCGGGAGGTATTTTTTGTTGTTTGACAATATGAATATAAATGTGGTAAAATATATAAGTAATATGTAAAGGAGGAACTATATGAAAAACAAAAAAACAGTTCTTATAATATGTATCTGTATGTTTTTAATTGCAGTTACAGTCTTTTGCGCATATGTGATTCCTCCGTTGCTTTCGGCCAGTGATACACCGCCTGTTGCAAGTCCTCCTTTTGTCAGTTCGGAGGAAAGTAAACCGCAAACCGAACTTCCGGATAATCCCATTGATTTTAAGGCTCTTAAAGAAAAGAGTCCTGATATTTATGCTTGGATAAAGATACCGGGTACAAAGGTTGACTATCCGGTACTCAGAAGTAACGATAAACCCGAGGATTTTTATCTTGATCACGATGAAAACGGTAAATACAGATTTGCGGGATGTATTTATTCTCAAATGTACAACTCAGATGATTTTACCGATCCCAATACTATTCTTTATGGTCATAATATGAACAACGGCTCTATGTTTGCTTCCCTTCATTCATTCAGAAAAGCCTCCTTCTTTAATGAGAATAAGTATATTTATATTTATACACCGGGGCATATTCTTACCTATACCATTTATTCGGCATATCGTTATGATAACCGTCACCTGCTTTATCACTTTGATTTTAGCGATAAACAGGTTTTTGCCGATTATATCGAGATGACAAAAAATCCGAAATCCACGATTGTTAACGTTCGTAAAGATGTGGAAGTGACGGCTGATGATAAAATTTTAACACTAAGCACCTGTATTACTAACGATAACTACAGATATCTTGTTCAAGGGGTACTGACTGATGACACCATTACAAAATAAAAAGAACAAAAAGCCGTTAATCATTGTGCTTTGCTGTTTTTTAGGTCTTTTGCTTATTGCTGTAGGAACGGTAGGTTATTTGTGGTTTTCGGGGAAAAACGGTCTTTTTAAAAATGACGGAACCATTATTTCAGATATAGGCGTTGAGGCTATAATAAATACCGACAATACCATTGTTTACGGTGGCAAAATTTATAAATATAATGAAAACGTAACGGCAATACTTTGTATGGGTATTGATAACCAAAAGAAAATGTCAGACGGCGAATACATTACCGGCAATGCAGGGCAGGCCGATGCTCTTTATCTAATGGCTATAGATACTAAAAGTGGCAAAACTACAGTTTTGGGTATTCCAAGAGATACTTATACCGATATAAGCTTATATTCAAAAAGCGGAAACTATATTGGAATGGAAAAAAGGCAGATATGTCTTGCCTATGCTTACGGTGACGGTAAGGAAAAAAGCTGTGAAAACACAGTCAGCAGCGTTTCCGATCTGTTATACAGTATGCCGGTTAATTCCTATTTTGCATTGGATTCAAAGGCAATTTCTGCTTTACACAATGCTGTTGGAACCGTTACGGTTACACCAAATGAAACTATAACCGCAAATAATGTGACCTATTATAAAGATGTTCCAGTAAAGCTTTACGGAGATAATGTTTTCTTGTATCTTCAGGCAAGAAATAAGGAAACGGCGGATGCCAGTTATCTAAGAATGGAAAGACAACTTGAGTATATACGCAAATACTCCGCAGCGGTTATAGAAAAAACAAAAAATGATATTACCTTCCCCGTAAAACTATACGGAAAGGTTCAAAAAAATGCCGTTACAAATCTTGATGCTGGAAAAATAGGTTATCTTGCAACAAATATTGTAAGCAATAAAAAAACCGCTTCTCTTGAATTTGTTTCCCTTAAGGGCGAACAGATAATAGGAGAAGACGGATATGCTGAATTTTATCCTGATGAAACCGCTCTTTTTGAAGCGGTGCTTAAACTGTATTATACTGAACAATAAAAAACTTGGAGTTTTTGCTCCAAGTTTTTCTTTATATAACAGCTTCTTCGGTTTTGATTTCTTCCTCTAAGTCTTTCGACTCTGTTTCTTGTTCTGCCGTCTTTTCTTCCAGCTGGGCTTCTTCGCGGATTAAAACCAGAAGATTGTATTGAGAAATCTTGTATTCATACCATACGTATTCAACCATAAAGGTCGCAAGATATACTATGGGGAATAAAATCAACGAAAAGACTGCTCCGAAAAGAAAGTTGGGAAGCTCAGCATCAAAGAGTAATTCCGAACCGATATTTACATTACTTATCATAGAACTGCTCAAAAATCCTACAGCCAAAACCACTGCGAATATCAGAGCGTAAATAAATGCATTAAAGCGATAGAATTTATTTCGCTGTTTCTTATCACTCTTTGTGTTACCTGTAGGAAGTGGGTTGCCCTTAGTATCAAGCGGAATTTCGCCTTTAGAAAACAGCTTTCTGAAAATTCCGTAAACAGCAGGAATAAGGAACAGAATAATTACTTCCCAGGTGCATACCTCGTGAAGCACTTTTATTTTATAGGTGATTTCGGCTATAATAAACAAATAACAAAAACCAAGAGTGTAAAGCGCCGCAAGATTGCCGCTATTATTTATAGCTTGTTTTGCCCGTTTCTTCTTATCTTTGATTTTGTCCAATTTATCCATTTTATTCTTTTCTCCTCGAAAACGAACTTTAATTATAATACATTGTATCATATTATTTTTAAAATAGCAAATAGAATTTACAGAAAGGCTATTATATCAGAAATCACCTCTTGTTTACAGTAATCGTTAAGAATTTCGTGACGGGCGTCTTTATATAACTTAAGGGTAACGTCGTAACGTTTTTCTTTTTCAAGTCTTGCGTAAACCTTTTTTACTCCCTTTGAATATTCGCCTACGGGGTCATTTTCTCCCGACATTATTAGTATTTTTGAATCTTCGGGGAGAGTTTTATACCAGCTTTTTTGGTTTGCCATTTTGTTTAATCTGACAAGGTCATTCATGGCAGATACACAGAATTTAAAGGTGCAGTATTTGTCTTTTGCATATTTTTCTTTGTTTGAGTCATCTTTACTCAGCCATGCAAGTTCTGAGTTTTCCTCTTTGAATTTTTTGTTGTAGGCACCGAAGGCAACAGAATAAATAAATTTGGAAATGTAGCGATCTCCCTTTATTTTACAAAGAAGCCTTGTTAAAAGAAGTCCTATATCGGCGGCAGGATTGCCGTAACCGCTGCCCATCATTATATAGCCGTATAGATGTTTGCCGTATTGGCTTAAATAGAGTCTTGTTATAAAGGAACCCATACTGTGACCGAGTAATATATGCTTTTTGTTGGGGTAACATTTGTCGGCGGCTCTATATACCCGTTCTATATCGTCAATAAGGTATTTATAGCCGTCTTTTTGTGCAATAAAGCCCAAATCCTCTTCCTTTGCCGTCCTTCCGTGTCCTAAATGGTCATGAATGATGCAAAAATAACCTGCATTGCAAACGGCTTCAAGTAATTCATCGTAACGTTCAAGATGCTCGGTCATTCCGTGAACAGCCTGAAAAATTCCCAAAGGTTCGCCGTTTGGAATATATATCTTAACATTAAGAGTATTTATATTATCGCTTGAAGGGATTTTTATATATTCTTTTTTCATAGTTTTTCCTCCCATAGCTTTGCGCGTTCTACTGCACGTTTCCAGTTTTTAACCATAGATTCACGTTCTTCTTGTTCTGATTGGGGCGCAAAAAGGGTGGAACTGCTCATTATAGCCTTTAGTTCATCGGTATCCTTCCAAAATCCGACGGCGAGACCTGCAAGAAAGGCGGCGCCTAAAGCTGTTGCTTCTCCTAAGGCGGCTCGTTCAATATTTATTCCCGAAATATCTGACTGAATCTGCATAAGCAGATTATTTGCACTTGCTCCGCCGTCAACCTTTAAAACAGAGATTTTGGTGTCGGGGATTTCCTTTATGGATAAAAGTAAATCGTTTGTCTGGTAGGCGATGGCTTCAAGACAGGCTCTTATAATATGATTTCTGCCTGTTCCTCGGGTTAGCCCAACAATAGTGCCTCTTGCATACATATCCCAGTAGGGTGCGCCAAGACCGGCAAAGGCAGGAACGACGTAAACACCGCCGCTGTCCTTTACCTTTTTTGCGAAATATTCGCTGTCCTTTGATTCGTCAATAAGTCCCATTTCATCCCTTAACCATTGAATTAAAGCGCCTCCTACAAAAACACTTCCTTCAAAGGCGTACTGAACAGGTTTGTCCTTAGGAGTGGCGGAAATGGTGGTCAGCATACCGGTGTTATCGGTGCGGCAGACACTTCCGCAGTTCATAAGTAAAAAGCAACCTGTACCGTAGGTGTTTTTTGCTTCGCCTTTATTAAAACAGCATTGACCGAAAAGGGCGGCTTGTTGGTCGCCGGCAATAGAGCAAATGGGGATTTCGCTTCCCATAAAGTTTATGTATGTATAAATTTCGCTGCTGCTTAACACCTTGGGCAAAAGTGAAGCAGGAATATCAAACTCCTTTAAAAGTCTTTCATCCCAACACAAATTTTTAATATCAAAAAGCATTGTACGGGAAGCGTTTGTATAGTCGGTAATATGAAGATTTCCACCTGTTAACTTATAAATAAGCCAGGTGTCGATAGTGCCGAAAAGAAGGTCGCCTTTTTCTGCCTTTTCTCTTGCGCCCTCTACGTTATCAAGTATCCAACGGATTTTTCCTGCAGAAAAGTAAGCGTCAATTAAAAGTCCTGTGGTATCCTTTACGTATTTACTTAGTCCTCTTGCCTTTAGCTCTTCGCAAAAGGGGGCGGTGCGTCGGCATTGCCATACAATAGCATTATAGATGGGTTTGCCTGTAGTTTTGTCCCAGCAAATCGTGGTTTCACGCTGATTGGTTATTCCTATAGCGGCAATTTCGTCGGGGGATATACCGCCTTTAAGTACAGCTTCGGTCATAGTAGCATACTGACTTGCATAAATCTCCATCGGATCTTGCTCAACGTAACCGGGCTGGGGGTAAATTTGAGCAAATTCCTTTTGGGCGGTGCTGACAATATTACCGTTTCTGTCAAAAATTATGGAGCGTGTACTTGTAGTGCCTTCATCAAGTGCCAAAATATACTTTTTCATAAACCGCGCCTCTCTTTTTACTTGCTTTTTTTCACTAAACTCATTATACTATATTTTTAGAAAATATTCTACATAAAAAATGTGAGTGAAAAATATGAAATTTAAAAATTTAAAGGGATGTATTATACTCCTTTTGGCATCAATTATATGGGGCTTTGCTTTTGTGTTTCAGGACAAGGTTTCTGATACCGTTGAGCCCTTTACCCTTAATGCTATGCGTTCCTACGTGGGCGGATTTGCGCTTTTGCTTCTTTCTTTTGCTATTTCAAAAATAAAGAAGCAACCTCTTGTTCCAAAGGGAAAAAAGGATAGAAAAAGCCTTCTTATAACGGGAATTATCTGCGGCGCATTTTTGTGCGTTGCTACAAACTTTCAGCAGTTCGGTATTGCCGCCTATCCCGTAGAAGCCGCCGCCAGCGCCCGTTCGGGCTTTTTAACGGCGATGTATATACTCTTTGTGCCTATTTTCAGTATATTCCTTAAAAAACGCCCTGCCTTTACGGTGCTTGTTGCGGTGCTTGTTGCGGTAATAGGACTTTACTTCTTGTGCTTTGCAAATGGAGTTAGCGGAGTTTATGGCGGAGACGGAATAGTTCTTATTTGCGCCGTTGCTTTCGCACTTCATATTATATGTGTTGATACTTTAGGACAAAATGTTGACGGGGTTAAGCTTTCCTGTGTTCAATTTTTTGTCTGTGCAATTTTATCAACTGTGCTTATGTTTATTTTTGAAGCGCCCACAATAGAAAATATTATAAAGGGATTAGGCCCGATTTTGTATCTTGGTATTATGAGCAGCGGTGTTGCTTATACTCTGCAGATAATAGGTCAGCAGCAGTGTGAAAACTCCACCGTATCCTCTATTGCAATGAGCTTTGAATCGGTATTCGCCGCCCTTGGCGGAGCAATCTTCGGCGATATACTGACTAAAAAGGAAATTTTAGGCTGTGTCATAATGTTTGCCGCTATAATTATTTCACAGCTACCTACCCAAAAAAATAAAAAGGCTTAAAATCAAAACGCGAAAACGTGTGTTTTCGCGTTTTGATTATTTTTTCGGTATGTAATTTTCGAAAATAAAGGTATTAAAATCTTCCTTACAGTCATCCTCTTGCTTTTGACTTTTAAAGGTCCAACCTACAGGAAAGGCACCTAATTTTTTCACAAGCTTAAAGGGAAGATAGTTTTTGCCGCTTAGGTCATAAGAAACAAAATCGGGACGGGAGAGAAAGTTGAAGATAAGTGTTCCTGCAATTCTTTTTATAAAGCCTTCGCCCTTGAATTTTGCCGAAAGCTGTCCGCGGCAGATTTTTTTATTATGCTTTTTGTACCAACCAAGGATTTGCGGATGAAAGGACTGAACAAAGTAAAGCCCTTTGTAGCCGCTTAAAATCTCATTTGCCTTTTGGCAAAGTTCTTTAGTATTGCCTTCGTATTTAAACTCAATAAGTAACGGTACTTTGCTGTCAACTAACTCTAAACATTCCTTTAGGGTGGGGATTCTTTCATCTGTATTTAAAAGGCGAAGCTCTTTTATTTCACCTAAAGTCATATCCTTTATCTTTTTATTTATACCGCACATACGTAAGATGTTGTCATCGTGAAAAACAACCACTTCGCCGTCACGGCTCAAATGAATATCGTTTTCAATAGCAAAGCCGTTGATTATCGCTTTTTCAAAGGCTGAAAGGCTGTTTTCGGGAATCCCGTTATCGTTACTGTGCAGTCCTCTATGGGCAATATGCAGTCCTTTTAAATACTTTAATTTGCTGTGATTTCTTCGGGAAGGCAAAATCGCCCAAAGATAAAAAACCACTAAAAAAAGTAAAACAGAAACTATGATTATTAAAGCTACCATTTTAGTCCTCCGAATCAAAATTTTCAAGTAGGCTCTTTTTTCTTTCAGGCTTTGAGTCTCCGTGTTTGACAAAGAGCATAGTGACAAAGGAAAGAGCAGAGAAGATTACTGCATAGGGGAAAAGCGTTAAATAACCAAATGCTGAGTTATCAATTATAAGTCCCGAAAGAAGCGGAGTGGATATCTGCGCCGCCATAGAAAAGGTGTAGTAAATGCCCGTGTATTTACCAACGTCCGCGCCGCTGCTCATTTCCACAACCATAGGGAAGGAGTTAACGTTAATTGCCGCCCAACCTATACCGATTACGGCTAAAACAACGTACATTAAGGGCGTGGGAATACGGATAAAGAAGGCGCAAAGGTAACATACCGTCATAACAGCAACGCCTATTAAAATGGTGGCTTTTCTTCCTACCCTTGAGGATAGAAAGCCGAGGGGAACAAAGGCGATAATTGCCGAAATAGTGGCGGTAAGAAGCCAACTTGACGAGGTGGAAAGGTCAACCTTTAAGACGCTTACACAGTATCTTGAAAAAGCGGTGGTAACAGCATTGTAAGCCATAAACCAAAGGAATACCGAAAGCAAAATGAAAATAAGACTTTTAAGAACGGGGCGAGGAAGCTTTTTATCTAAACCTATTATAGCTTCTTCGTCCTTTATGTTTGTCTCCTTTAAAAGCTTGTTTTCGTTAGTGGTAAATACCATTATAAGCACCGTTATAAGCATAAAGGCGGCAATAACGATAAATACGGGAAGGAATGACTGGGAAGCGGAATAAACACTTTCCCCCTGTTCATTTTTTTCGCTTTTAAGCATAAACATCATAACGACGGTGGCGAAGATACCACCGATATAACCCACTAAGTTTATTATGGCATTGGCTTTGCTTCTAAGAGGTTTTTCGGTGACGTCGGGCATATAAGCAACGGCAGGGGTGCGGTAAACCGACATAGTAACAAGAATCGCCATAAGAACTATTATAAAGCCCCAGAAGTTTCTGCTTTCTTCCAGTACGCCAAGGAATATAAGAAGAATTGAAGCAATTATCGTACCAAAAAGAATATACGGAGTACGTTTGCCGAGTTTTGTTTTTGTGCGGTCGGAAATTGCCCCGAAAAGAGGAAGCATAAAAATAGCAAGAATATTATCGATTGACATAATTGCATTTGCCTGAAAGGTTCCAAGCTTAAAGGTGTATTCTAAAAGATAGGGAATAACCTGATCGTAAAACTGCCAGAAGGCAAGTATAGACATAAAGGCAAGTCCGATAAGTATTGTGCGTTTATAATTAAGTTTCATTTTTATTCATCCCTTTCGATGTTAGTATAACAAAAATAAAAGATTACTTCAACTGTTAAAAAAGATTGACAAAAGCAGAAAAAAGGCATATAATGCCATTGGAACGTTTGAACAATCATTCAAATGAAAGAGGTGGTCTGATGAACGAAGCGCCAAACTGTGAATATATGCATATTCACGAGGATATTGTGTCCTTGGTTTTAAAAGATATGCCCGATGAGGAAACACTTTATAGGCTTTCTGAACTTTATAAGCTTTTCGGTGATAAAACAAGGATAAGAATATTATATGTTCTTCTTAAAAGGGAAATGTGCGTTTGCGATATTGCAAAGCTTTTAAATATGACGATTTCGGCAATATCCCATCAGCTTAAAATTTTAAAACAGGCAAGTCTTATAAAATTCAGACGTGACGGCAAGACGGTGTTCTACAGCCTTGCAGATGACCACGTAAAAACAATTTTGAATAACGGTATGGAACATATCGAAGAATAAAAGGGGTAGCTTTATGAAAAAAACTTATAAAATTAATGATCTTGATTGCGCTCATTGTGCCGCAAAAATGGAAGAAAAAATCAAAGCAATAGACGGCGTTACAAATGCAAACGTCAACTTTATTGCTCAAAAGCTGACCATTGAAGCAGCGGATGAAATTTTTGATGCAGTAGTAAAAAAAGCGGCTTTAATCTGTAAGGAAGTAGAGCCCGATTGCACCGTAGTATTTTAGAAAGAAGGCAAACTATGAATCATAAACAAAAGCGGATTTTACTTAGAATTTCTTGCTCCGCTTTTTTGCTTATATTGGCTCTTGTTTTTAATAGGATTGGTTTACATGAAATAATCAGTTCATCTCTTTGTCTCGGGGCTTTTATCACTGTGGGCTATGACGTAATTATGAAAGCTGTATGGGGACTCAGACACCGAAATTTTATAGATGAAAATCTGCTTATGTCTATAGCAAGTGTCGGCGCGGTATTTTTAAAGGAATTTTTTGAAGCCGTTGCCATAATGCTTTTCTATCAAATTGGAGAGCTTTTTCAAAGCTATGCCGTAAATAAAAGCAGAAAAAGTATTGAGGCAATAAGCAATATCCGTCCCGACACCGCAAGGGTGATAAGGAATGAAGAATCATTAATTGTTTCGCCCGAAGAGGTTGAAACGGGAGAAATAATAAGAATTTTTGCCGGTGAAAGAATTGCCCTTGACGGCGAAATTATCCGAGGCGAAACATCGGTTAATAATTCCTTTCTTACGGGAGAAAGTCTTCCTAAAGACGTGGGGGTGGGCGATAAAGTATTCGCAGGCAGTATAAATATGGAAGGCACCATAACGGTTAAGGTTACTGCGCCTTTCAGTAAGTCCTCCGTTGCAAAAATACTTGAGCTTACCGAAGCTTCTTTTGAAAATAAGGCTAAAAGCGAACGTTTTATAACAAAATTTGCCCGTTATTATACGCCTTTGGTTGTTATCTGCGCTCTTTTAATTGCAATAATTCCGCAGTTTTTTATAAATGAGGGCAGGGCAGAATGGGTACGCAGAGCATTAACCTTTCTTGTTATTTCCTGTCCTTGCGCCCTTCTTATTTCAGTACCTCTTTCCTTTTTTGGAGGTATTGGCGCGGCTTCGGCAAAGGGGATTTTGGTAAAAGGCTCGGGAGTGCTTGAAACCCTTTCAAAGTGTGATACGGTTGTTTTTGATAAAACAGGAACCTTGACTAAAGGCAAATTTACTGTTAAAGAAATTTCGTCTGAAAAGATAAACGAAAGGGTTCTTCTTGCAATTACCGCCGCTGCAGAAAGCCAAAGTAATCATCCTATTGCAAAGTGTATAGTTGAAGCATCAAAGGAAGATTATAAGCGCTTCAGGGTAAATGGTGTAAAGGAAATTTCCGGCAAAGGCATAATTGCAATGATTGAAAAATGGCAGGTCGCCGTCGGAAATATTAAACTTATGGAGGAATTGGATATTACGGTAAAACCAACCGATAAAACAGCCGTTTATGTGGCTATCGACCATAAATATGTAGGTTTTATAACTGTAGGCGATACCGTAAAGGAAGAAGCAAAGGAAGCTATAGAAAAACTTATTGAACTTGAAACCGAAAAAACAATTATGCTGACGGGAGACAGAGAGGAAAATGCAGGTGAAATTGCAGAGCTTATTTTGATTGATGAATATTTCAGCAATCTTCTTCCCGAAAACAAGGTTGAAATTTTAGAGAATATAATTAAAGACTCTAATGGCAAGGTTGTTTTTGTGGGCGACGGCATAAATGACGCCCCTGTTTTAGCAAGGTCTGACGTGGGTATTTCTATGGGTGACCTCGGCAGTGATGCTGCCAACACTACCGCTGACGTAGTTATTGCCGATGATGATTTGAGAAAAATTCCTATTGCTATAAAAATTGCCAAAAGAACAACCGAAATAGCAACGCAGAATATAATTCTTGCCTTGACCGTTAAAATCCTGTTTCTTATGATGGGAATTTTCGGTGCCGCGGGAATGGCAGGCGCAGTCTTTGCCGACGTTGGCATTGCGGTAATTACAATTCTTAATGCAATGCGTTCAATGAAGGTGAAATAAACAGAAAAGAACTTGGGTAACCAAGTCCTTTTTTTATGGAGCAGGGAATAAGGTGGAATCATAATTCTAATATTTGCTGTATTGACATTAATTGTCGAAAAATATATAATAAATATATATTATGGATTATTATTGCTAAGCAATTCATTACCGAAAGGAAGTCTGTATGAAAAACATACGCAAAGCCGTAGCGCTTATTCTTTGTTTTATACTTTTAATAAGTTCTTTGACTATGACTCTGAGTGTTTCAGCAGTTACTATGTACAGCCGAAACGGATACATAAATGATAGCGCCGTAAATATCCGAACCGGCGCAGGAACAAGTAACAAATCTCTCGGCAAACTTGATAATAATACTAAAGTTTTAATAAACGGTGTGGGATTTGATTCTAACGGAGCTCGTTGGTACAGTCTTACAGCCTATACGTCATCAGGCAATATTGTGGGTTTTGTTCACTCCGATTACGTTACCGTAACAGGCAGTGATAAAACCTATAAAGCAAAAACAGTAAAAAATGCTACCATACGTTCTGCTCCGGGCACTTGGAACAGCGCTGTTGCAACTCTGCCTATCGGCACCGAGGTAACGGCTATAGGTACTGAGGACGATAGCGACGGTGATATGTGGTATCACATAACATTTGTTTTAAACGGTGTTAATAAAACAGGATATGCTTATCAGACAAATGTAGAAATTCTTGCCGAATATGAGGAAAATGCTGATTTTGAAAAGAAGCTTAATGAACAAGGCTTCCCCGAAAGCTACAAGCCGTATTTGAGAAATCTTCACGCTTTATATCCAAACTGGCAATTTAAAGCCGACCATCTGGATATGACCTTTGAAGAAGCGGTAGTGGGTGAATCGGGTTTTGGAAGGTCTGCTGTCGCTTCTTCAAAACCTGAAGCATGGAAATCTATGGCGCAAGACTGCTACAACTGGAACAGTAATACTTATTATACAGTTGATTCGGGCGGTTGGGTTCAGGCTTCCGAAAGCGTTATAAGCTATTACCTTGATCCCAGAAATTTCCTTAATTCTACGGGAGTTTTTCAGTTTATTTCAATGGAGTATAATGAAAAACTTCATACAAAGGAAAGAATACTCGCTTCTGTTAGCGGAACCTTCCTTGCAAAAGATTTCCCCGAAGACTCTTATGAAACCTATGCAGATGTAATTCTGGCTGCGGCAAAGGATTCCGGAGTAAGCCCCATTTCTCTGGCATCAATGATTCTTGTAGAGCAGGGAAACAGCGGAGGCGGAAGCTGTATTTCGGGAACGGTTTCGGGATATAAGGGATATTATAATTTCTATAATATACGCGCTTACAGAAGCGGAAACTACAGCGCGGTTGAGTACGGCCTTTTGTATGCAAAGGGCGGCGATGGAACGAGAGCTTCCTACTATCGTCCTTGGGATAACAGAGCAGATTCTATTATCGGCGGTGCTGTTTGGTATGCAGAAAACTATCTTAATCGCGGTCAGGATACCCTTTATTATAAAAAGTTTAACGTTGTAAGCAAACCGTATTTTTCTCACGAATATATGACCAACATTGAGGGTGCGGCAAGTGAAGCCAATAAAACCGCTTCGGGCTACAAGGCTATTATGGATGCCGAGCTTATTTTTAACATTCCCGTTTATAAGGAAATGCCTACAAGTGCTGCCGCTTACCCAACCTCTACAGGAAATAATAACTGCTATCTTTCTGACCTATCGGTTGACAGCTATAAGTTTACTCCAACCTTCGACAGATATATAAATGATTATGAATTTGTAGTTCCTGCAACCGATTCCGAGGTGGTTATAACACCTAAAGCTTCTGACAGCGGCGCAACGGTTACCGGCGGGGGAGTGAAGGCTCTTAACTACGGAAACAATTTATTTACCGTAACGGTTACAAGCACCAGCGGAGTGAAAAATGACTATAATATCTATGTTTTCAGACAAGTACCTGCAAATGTGGAGTTTCAGTTCAATTTGTCTGTATATACTGCAGATGGGAATATTGTCAAGGGTATAAAACCCCTTACTACCGAGCAAACGCTGATTTCAAATTTCAAAATAGTCGGCGGAACGGCTAAGATAACAAAGGTTGATAAAACCTCCGCTTATGTCGGCACGGGAGACATTATAGAGCTTTTTGATACTGACGGAAAACTTCGTAATTCCTTTACATTGTCGGTTCAAACTGACCTTAGCGGTGATGGAAAGTTCACTATTATTGATGTAGCTAAGCTTCAGCGGCATATTATTCTTGTTGAAACGCTAAGTATTTCGGCGCAGAAATCTGCGGATTTAAATAATGATGGAAGAATCTCTTTGATAGATTTATCAAAGCTTCAGCGAAAACATCTTGGAATAGAATAACTTTAAAAATGGTTGGAAGGAAGTAGAAATATGAAAAAGGCACTTAAAAAATTAAGCTTAATAGCTTTTATAGTGGTTTTCCTTTTTTTAGTAATGTGTCCATCGGTAAATGCTTTTGACGGCAGTGCTGTTATCGTTTTTTCGGGTAACAACCTTAAGGTAGGGGATACCTTAAAGGTAACTGTGAGAGTAACCGCTGATGAGCAGATAAATGCAGCAGAAGGAACCTTGAGCTTTGACAGTTCTGTTCTTAAATTTTTAGAGAATACTGCAGGTGATGTCAGCGTTAATGGCTCAAACATAGGTTTTAGCGCAGTGGGTTCCGATGCTACCTTGGTAAAGAGCTTTGATTTTGAGGTTATTGCAGAAGGCAGCTGTACCATAAGCGCAAAGAATATTAAGATTTCAAACGGTTCCGTAGAGGTTTCTGTTGGTCAACAAGCCGCCCGTTTTAAAACCACCGCTACACAGAATAATAGCGACACTCAGGATTTGAATTCCAACACCAAGGCAGCCCTTACGTCTATTTCGGTAGCCGCAGGTACTCTTACTCCTGCTTTTAACAGCAATATTACAGAATATACCGTAGTTGTTCCCTATACTCAGACCGACGGTGTACTTTCCTGCCAAAGCTTAGATCCAAAAGCTTCCATAAGTGTAGAGGGTGCGCGTCAGCTACAGGTGGGTAATAATGTGCGTACAATTGTGGTTGCGGCAAGTAACGGGGAGATAAGAAGATATACCGTTACCTTTAACAGACTTGATGAAAACGGAAACGATATTACCGTTTCGGGAAATGTTTCCGATATAATTGTAAATGTAGATGGCAAGGACTATAATATCGCCGAACAGGATGCTACTCTTGAACCGCCTGTAGGCTTTAGTCTTGCTACCGTGGAGTACGGCGAAAGAGAAGTAACCGCATATAAAGATGCTTCAGGCAGAACTGTCCTTTTATATCTTATTGAAGTGGGCGGAGAAGAAGGAGACTTCTTCCTTTATGAAAACGGTCAGGTAATCAGCTTTGCTTATCTTTCTACTGCAGATTTTACTTATATAATAAAGGATGTAACAGAGGAAGCGCCACAAGGGCTTTATAAATCAAGTTATGATTTGAACGGCAAAAATGTTGCCTGTTATAAGTACGAGGATAAAGAACTTGCAGATTTTGTGGTATTCTCCGCAATTTCTCCCGAGGGTAATCTTGGTTACTATAGCTTTGATGTAAGAGAAGAAACTGTGCAGAGAATAGTGAAATTTTCAGCAGCGGCTCCCGCCCAAACAGAAAAAGAAATTACAGTAAACCCTGCTCAAAAAACGGTAGTAATTGCTTTACTCGCTATTTTTGCGGTGCTGTTTGTACTTCTTATAGTTATGCTGGTTTTAAAGTCTGCAAAGAAAAGGGGCAAAAATATAGGCTCTATCTTTGACTCTGAGGAAGAATATGAAATGGAATCCGCCTCTGACTATCCCGATGAGGATTAAACTATGAAATATGTTGAAAACCCGCTACTTTATAAAGAGATACAAACTCTTGATATACGAATTTCGTCGGCATATGATTGTCAGCTTGACAGCGGGTGGAATTGCGACTATGCAAAAGCGGCGTTTAACAGAATATATTTTGTATATGACGGCGAAGGCGTGGTAACCTGTAACGGCAAGAAATTTAAACTCAAAAAAGGAAATATATACCTTTTTCCTGCCGATACTGATTTTACATATAATTGCTCTACCTTTCTTCATAAAATTTATTTTCACGTAAATGTATTCAGCCTTGAGGGTTTTGATATGTTAAGCGGTTCAGACGGTGTTGTTTTTGAACAGAAAAATGAAATTATTGAAGAAATGAGAAGACTTTGGAAAAGCAGAGAATCTCTTTCTGCTATAGCGATAAAAAGAATACTTCACGATATAATCTTTAATGCCGCCAAAATTTTGGGCAAAGGTGAAAATCAGCTCCAAATAAAAAGTCCTTTAATAGAAAAAACAATTAAAATCATTGAGGATAACCTAAGCGCAAATCTTACGGCAAAAGAAATAGCGACAAACCTTTTTGTATCTGAAAGTTGGCTTCACAGAATTTTCAGAGAAGAAGTGGGAGTAACGCTTGGAAAATATATAAATGACAGGGTGCTTTTTGCCGCGCAGGAAACCTTGAGAAAAAGCAATTATTCGGTAAAGGAAATAAGTCTTAAGTACGGATATTGCGACCAGTTCTATTTTTCCAGAGCTTTTACTGCAAGATTCGGTATGTCACCTATGAAATACCGAAAAAATGTTAAAACTTGAATTTTTCTTACCGCAATAATGATTTATTGCGGTATTTTTATGTTTTTTTATCAATTTGTAGTGGTAATTTTAAAAATATACAACAATATATATAACCTTTTCTTGACACAAAAAGTAAATAGTGCTAAAATGAAACACAGTAGGTTACAATTGTGGGAAAGTATGTTTTGGCGAAGCATACCTTTTTACGTTGACTTTATACCGGGGGTAAAAATGCGGCCTCGGCGGGTTATCCCTTATAAAACGCATTTTAATATATAGAGAGGAAAATTTAATATGGACTATTTGCCTTACATTATAGGCGGTGTAGTTGCAGTAGTACTTGCCGTAATAGGCTTTATTATTGGTATGTCCTATAGACGCAAATCCGACGATAAAGCTATCGGCTCTGCTAAAGAAGAAGCAAAGCGTATTCTTAGTGATGCAATGAAGACCGCCGAAACCAAGAAGAAGGAACTTCTTGTTGAGGCCAAAGACGAGGTTTTACGTCTTCGTCAAGAAAATGACAAGGAACTGCGTGAACGTCGCAGCGATATCCAACGTCAAGAACACAGACTCCAACAAAAAGAAGAAAATCTTGACAAAAAAATTGACAATCTTGAAGCAAAAGAAGAAAAATTACAGCTTCGCGCAAAGGAAATTGACGAAAAAATCGAGGAGTGCGAACGTCTTAAAAAGAGCCAGATGGAGCTCCTTGAACGTATTTCCGGCTTTACCGTAGAACAGGCTAAGGAGCATTTGCTTTCTATGCTTGACGGTGAACTTGCTCACGAAAAGGCTGTAAAGGTACTTGAGTACGAACAGCAGACCAAGGAAGAATCTGAAAAAATAGCAAGAGAAATTGTTTCTCATGCCATTCAGCGCTGCGCCGCAGACCACTCTTCCGAGGTTACAGTTTCTGTTGTTGCTCTTCCCAATGATGAAATGAAGGGTAGAATTATCGGTAGAGAGGGTAGAAACATCCGCGCTCTTGAAACTGCAACGGGTGTTGACCTTATTATTGATGATACTCCCGAAGCAATTACACTTAGCAGTTTTGATCCCGTTCGCAGAGAAATTGCGCGTATAACCCTTGAAAAGCTTATTCTTGACGGAAGAATTCATCCCGCCCGTATTGAAGAAATGGTTAATAAAGCAACTGCTGAGGTTGAAGCTACCATTAAGCAGGAAGGCGAACGCGCTATGATAGATGCAGGCGTACATAACCTTCATCCTGAGCTTATCAAGCTTCTCGGTAAGCTTCACTACCGTACAAGTTATGGACAGAACGTGCTTAATCATTCAATGGAGGTTTGCCATATTTCAGGTCTTATTGCCGCTGAAATGGGTGCAGACGTTGCACTTGCAAAACGTGCCGGTCTTCTCCACGATATAGGTAAAGCTCTTGACCATGAGCAAGAAGGCTCGCATATTCAGCTGGGTGTTGAGGTCGCCAAGAAGTGCAGAGAAAACGAGGGTGTTATCCACGCCATTCATGCTCACCACGGCGAAGTTGAAGCAAAGACGGTTGTTGCTTGTATAGTTCAGGCAGCCGATGCTATTTCTGCTGCTCGTCCGGGAGCCAGAAGAGAAAACATTGAAAACTACATCAAACGCCTTGAAAAGCTTGAGGAAATCGCCAATTCCTTTAACGGTGTTGAAACATCTTTCGCAATTCAGGCAGGTAGAGAAATTCGAATTGTTGTTAAGCCTGAAATGATTAACGACGACCAGATGGTGCTTATTGCTCACGATATTGCCGCAAGAATTGAAAAAGAACTTGAGTATCCCGGTCAGATTAAAGTAAATCTTATCCGTGAAAACCGAGTTGTAGATTACGCTAAATAAATTGAAAAAATCCGAGATTTTCTCGGATTTTTTTATTGACAAATTTTGACTTTTGTAGTATTATACTAATGAAGTTAGCGTATGCTAACTAAAATTTTATGATTGTGGTTAGCGGCTGCTAACTGCTTGGGAGGAAAAATAATGAATACACTTAAAGAAGTACGTGTAGGCAGTACCGTAAAGGTTATAAAGGTTCATGGCGAAGGCGCAATAAAGCGCAGAATAATGGATATGGGTATAACCAAGGGTACGCGTATTTACGTAAGAAAGGTAGCTCCGCTGGGGGATCCTTTTGAACTGCAGGTCAGAGGGTATGAGTTATCCCTTAGAAAAGCTGATGCCGAAATGGTAGAAGTGGAATAGGAGAAATAAAATGAGTATAAAAATTGCTCTTGCAGGAAATCCCAATTGCGGAAAAACTACCCTTTTTAATGCCCTTACCGGCTCTAATCAGTACGTGGGTAACTGGCCCGGTGTAACGGTTGAAAAAAAGGAAGGAAAACTTAAAAAGAACGAAAATGTAATTCTTACCGACCTTCCGGGCATTTATTCTTTATCGCCCTATACGCCCGAGGAGGTAGTGGCAAGAAATTATCTTGTAAATGAACGTCCCGACGTGATTTTAAATATAGTTGACGGTACTAATATCGAAAGAAATCTTTATTTAACCACTCAGCTTATGGAACTTGGAATCCCCGTAATAATTGCCGTAAATATGATGGATGTTGTCAGAAAAAACGGCGATAAAATCGATATCGAAAGGCTGAGTTCTTCCCTTCGCTGTCCCGTTACCGAAATATCCGCCCTTAAGGGTGAGGGTATTGAAGAAGCAATAGAAAAGGCAATAGCCTTGGCAGGAAAAGAGGTTCTTCCTGAGCATATCTTTTCGGGCGATGTTGAACACGCTGTTGCTCATATCGAAGAGGCGGCAATACATGATATGGAGGATAGTGAACAGCGTTGGTATGCTATTAAGATTTTCGAGCGTGACGTAATGGTGCGAGAAACACTTAATCTTGAACCTGAAATTTTGGAACATATTGAAAAGGATATACGTCACGTTGAAATGCATTTTGATGATGACGCTGAGAGCGTTATTATAAATGAACGCTACGAATATATCGAAAAAATACTTAAAGACTGCTACAAGAAAAAGAGTATAGGCAGACTAAGTGTTTCCGATAAAATTGACAGGGTGGTTACTAACCGCTTCTTAGCGCTTCCGATTTTTGCACTTGCAATGTTTTTGGTTTACTACCTATCTATCGGTTCAATAGGCAATTGGTCGGTTGGCTTTATGAACGATAAACTTTTCGGTGAATGGATAATTCCTGCAGCTAAGAGCGGTCTTGTGGCTATTGGCACTCAGCCGTGGCTTAATAGCCTTATAAGTGAAGGAATTTTAGGCGGTGTAGGCGCGGTGCTTGGTTTTGTACCGCAGATGCTCATACTGTTTTTGATGCTTTCCCTTCTGGAAGACTGCGGATATATGTCAAGGGTTGCCTTTATAATGGATAAGGTTTTCAGAAAGTTCGGACTTTCGGGAAAATCCTTTATACCGTTGCTTGTTGGTTCAGGCTGTAGTGTGCCGGGAATTATGGCAAGTCGTACCATTGATCAGGAAAGAGACAGAAAAATAACCGTTATGACCACAAGTTTTATTCCTTGTGGCGCAAAAATGCCTATAGTAGGACTTGTTGCGGGCGCCCTTTTCAAAGGCAGTGCCATAATTGCAGTTTCTGCCTATTTTATAGGTGTGGTTTCGGTTATTATTTCGGGAATAATTCTTAAAAAGACAAAGGCGCTGGGAGGCAAACCTTCTCCTTTTGTTATGGAGCTTCCTGCATATCACGCGCCTCTTGCTTCAAACGTTGCAAGAACTGTTTGGGACCGCGGCTGGTCTTACGTTAAACGCGCAGGTACCGTTATTCTTGCCGCAAGTGTAATTATATGGCTTTTGAATAATCTTACCTTTACGGGCGGACTGCACTATATCGGACAGTCGGAAGAAACGTCCATACTAAGTGTACTTGGTGAATTTATTGCTGTTATTTTTAAACCCTTGGGCTTTGGAAATTGGCAAGCAAGTATTGCAACCATATTAGGACTTATGGCAAAAGAAGAAATCGTTGGTGTGTTTGGCGCTCTCGGAATGGGTTCTGCCGAAGACGCTTTTGCTCAAATTATGGGCGGAAAACTTGCAGGATATTCCTTTATGTTATTTAATCTTCTCTGCGCCCCTTGCTTTGCGGCTATGGGCGCTATCAGAAGAGAAATGAACAGCGCAAAGTGGACTATGGGCGCTATTGCATATCTGTGCGCTTTTGCTTACGGCGTATGCCTTATGGTTTATCAATTCGGCCTTTGGTTTACAAAAGCGGGTGGAAATATTATAGGAACCGTTGCTGCTGCTTTAGTCCTTTCTTTTGCTCTTTATATGCTGCTCAGAAAAGATAAATATAGTTTGAAATAAGGTGAATTTTATGTGGCCTACAATTATTATATCTGTTATAATTGCCGTTTTGGTGATAGCAATTATTGTAAATGAAATAGTAAAAAAGAAAAAAGGCAAGGGCTCTTGCTCCTGCGGTTGTAGTGGGTGCGCTATGAAGAACGACTGCCACAAAAAATAACTTTAAAAAACTATCCGTTAGGATAGTTTTTTTGTTGCGGAGAAAAGAAAAATCATATATAATATATTCGGTGATTTGATGAAAAAGGTTATTATAGGAATGAGCGGCGGCGTTGATTCGTCTGTAGCGGCTGCTGTTTTAAAGGAACAGGGCTTTGAAGTAATCGGCGTTACGCTGTCTCTTTACAGAGAAAATTCAATTGACGGCGCAACTGATGATTTAAGGGATGCAAAAGCGGTTTGTGAAAAAATCGGAATTGAGCATATAGTGGTTGACAGAAGAGAGCTTTTCTGTAAAAAGGTTATTGATAATTTCATTTCTTCTTATGAAGCGGGAGAGACTCCAAACCCTTGTATTGTATGTAACAAGGAAGTAAAGTTTAACGAAATGCTTAGTCTTGCAGATGAAATGGGTGCGGACTACGTTGCAACGGGACACTATAGTAAAATAGAAAAAACGGAGGACGGAATATATCTTCTTAAAAAGCCTGAGGATAGCAGTAAGGACCAGACCTATATGCTTTATAAACTTACACAGAGTCAGCTAAGCAGAATTTTAATGCCCCTTAGCACTCTTACAAAGGAACAGGTGAGGGAAAAGGCAAGAGAGCTGGGTTTAGAGGTTGCCGACCGTCCCGACAGTCAGGATATATGCTTTGTGCCTGACGGGGACTATGCAGGATTTATTGAACGTTATAAAAATAAAACCTATACTGAAGGCGATTATATTCTGCCTGACGGTAAAAAGGTGGGTAGGCATAAAGGTATGATACGCTATACCGTAGGGCAAAGAAAGGGACTTGGTATTGCCCTTGGCAAACCCGCATTTGTAATCAGTAAAAATGCTGAGAATAATCAGGTTATAATAAGCGATGATGAATCGTTACTCTTTAAAAATATTGTGCATTTAAGGGATGTTAACTTTATTCCTTTTGAAAAGCTTGATGGTGAAATCAGAGTTACTGCAAAACTCAGATACCGTCATAAAGAAGCCCCTGCTGTTTTAAGGTCAGAAGGTGAAAACGGAGCAGTTCTTATCTTTGATGAGCCTCAGCGTGCCGCCGCACCGGGACAGGCGGCAGTGTTTTTTCACTCAGATATAGTTGTAGGTGGAGGTACAATAGTATGAACGAACAAATTAAAAATACAATTAAGGCGCTAAAAAGCAATAATATGGTTCCTTTTTATGCTGAAAATAAGCAAGAAGCCTTAGAAATTTTAAAAGGTCTTATAAATAAAAACGATCTTATAGGTCTTGGCGGAAGTATGACCTTGAAGGAGATCGGCGCAACAGGTTTAGTTCGCGGCGGTGGATATAATATAATTGACCGCTATGATGAAAATCTTACAGCCGAAGAAAGAACCGAGTGTCTTAGAAAAGCGCTGCTTTCTGATGTATTTCTAACCTCCAGTAATGCAATAAGCGAAAAGGGTGAGCTTATAAACGTTGACGGCTTCGGAAACCGCGGCGCTGCTCTTGTTTACGGGCCAAAAAGCGTTGTTGTGGTTGTGGGCAAAAATAAAATAGTTAAAGATGCCGAGGAAGGCTTTCGCCGCATAAAAGAAATTGCCGCGCCTAAAAACTGTCAGAGACTTGCTAAAAATAATTATTGTGCTTATAAAAATGAATGTATGGCTATTAACGGCGAGTCCCTTTCTGACGGCTGCAAAAGTGAAAGCAGAATTTGTTGCAGTTATATAGTGCAGTCTTATCAGCTTATTAAAGACAGAATAAAAGTAATAATTTGTAACGAAGACTTAGGTTATTAAATAAACTTTAAAAGCATACCTCTTAATAGGGGGTATGTTTTTTTATGAAAAAATTTTTAGCATTGTTTATCTGTTTTGCTCTTGTTTTTACAATGAAGGTTGATGCACAAATAATAAGCGAAGAAGAGGTGGATTATTCACCCCTTCCTGTTGTAAGCGAACTTGAGGCCGGAGTACCGCTCAGTAACGTAAAAAGCGCCGTGCTTATAGATGCGGATTCGGGGAAAATTCTGTTTACCGAAAATGCCGACGAAAAGCTTCCGCCTGCGTCCATTACCAAAATAATGTCTCTGCTTCTTGTTATGGAAGCCATAGAAAACGGACAGTTCACCTACGAAACGGTGCTTACCTGCAGTGATACGGCGGCAAAGCTGGGAGGCAGTCAGATATGGCTTGAACCGGGCGAAGAAATGACGGTAAATGACCTTATAAAAGCGGTGGCGGTGGTTTCGGCAAACGATGCGACGGTGCTTCTTGCCGAAGCGGTGGCAGGAAGTGAAGAGGGCTTTGTTGCTCTTATGAACTCTAAGGCGAAAAGTCTTGGTATGAATTGCACAAATTTTATAAATTCAACGGGACTTGATGCCGAAAATCACTATAGCAGTGCCTATGACGTGGCGCTTATGTCAAAGGAACTTTTAAAGCACAAAAAAATCACTGAATATACTACCGTTTGGATGGATACTTTGAGAAACGGCGAGTCACAGCTTGTCAGCACAAATAAGCTTGTTCGTTTTTATAACGGCTGTACGGGGCTTAAAACCGGTACCACCGCCGATGCAGGCTACTGTCTTTCTGCAAGTGCCAGTCGCGACGGATTAAATCTTATAGCGGTGGCTATGGGTGCCGATACAAGCGCCAACCGTTTTTCTGCCTGTCAAAAGCTTCTTAACTTTGGCTTTGCCAATTATTGTAACGCGCAGATTAATACTAATGAAAATCTGCCTGAAACGGTTGCTGTCAAAAAAGGAACAAAACGCAGTGTGTCTATTGAAAAAAGCGAAAATTATTATGCGCTTATAAAGAAAAACCAAAAGGAAAAAATAAAAACAGAGGTGATTATTCCCGAATATGTAACCGCGCCCGTTAAAAAAGGCGACAAAATCGGAGAGCTTCGTATTCTTTGCGACGGCGAAGAAATAGGAGCTTTGCCGATTAATGCAAATGAAGACGTCTATGGTATCAATATATGGCGTTCTTTTGCTATATTGCTCAAGTATCTATTCACCCCTTAGGGTAAAAATTGTGAAATTTTTCTAAAAAAATTAAATTTTGTAGTTGAAAATCAACGGGTTTTATAGTACAATAAAAATAACAAAATCAAGGAGACTCATAATGGCAATTAAATTTAGTTTTGATTATGCAAAAGGTTTTTTAAACCAAAACGATATAGTGGGTATATCACCCGCAATATATGCTGCTCACGATACGCTTGAAAATAAAAACGGTCTCGGTAATGATTTTCTCGGATGGATAACTCTTCCCTTTGATTATGATAAAGAGGAATTTGATAGAATCAAAAAATCAGCCGAAAAAATCAAAAATGACACCGACGTTCTTATAGTTATCGGTATTGGCGGCAGTTACCTTGGTGCAAGAGCTGCTATCGAATTTTTGAAAGGACCTTTCTACAACAATCTTAAAGGAAATGCTCCCGAAATTTATTTCGCAGGCAATTCTATAAGCGGTTCTTATCTTAACGATATTCTCGCTCTATGCGAAGGCAAACGCGTTTCCCTTAATATTATTTCAAAGAGCGGTACTACTACCGAGCCTGCCGTTGCTTTCAGAGTACTCAGAAAGTTTATGGAAGAAAAATACGGCGAGGAGGAAGCCGCAAAGCGTATTTACTGCACTACCGACCGTGCGAGAGGTACTTTAAAACAACTTGCCGATGAAAAGGGGTACGAGTGCTTCGTGGTTCCCGATGACGTAGGCGGACGTTTTTCAGTTCTTACCGCAGTGGGACTTCTCCCCATTGCCGCCGCAGGCGCTGATATTGATGCTCTTATGAAGGGCGCTCAGGATGCTTCTAAGGAATACGGAGTAAAGGATATTGATAAAAATGAATGTTATCAGTATGCCGCTATCCGTAATGCCTTTTACAGAAAGGGTAAATCGGTTGAGATGCTTGTAAGCTACGAACCCCGATTTACTATGATGGCTGAATGGTACAAACAGCTTTTCGGCGAGAGCGAAGGCAAGGATAATAAGGGTATTTTCCCCGCAGCCGTTACCTTCTCTACCGACCTTCATTCAATGGGACAGTATATTCAGGATGGTAGTCGTATTCTTTTTGAAACGGTTGTTAACATTGCGGATACAGGCAGCGACCTTGTTATCGAAAAGGAAGAAAATGACGGTGACGGACTTAACTTCCTTGCCGGAAAGCCGATGTCCTTTGTAAATCAAAAGGCATTTGAGGGTACGGTACTTGCTCATACCGACGGCGGTGTACCTAACCTCGTCATAAACGTAGATAAGGCTGACGAAGAAAACCTTGGAAGACTTATTTACTTCTTCGAAAAGGCTTGTGCAATTTCGGGCTATGTTTTAGGGGTTAATCCCTTTGACCAACCCGGTGTTGAAAGCTATAAGAAAAATATGTTTGCTCTTCTCGGTAAGCCCGGCTTTGAGGCTGAGAAGGCTAACCTTGAAAAGAGATTAGGAAAGTAAAATATCCGCTTTAAGCGGTGAATATAAAAGGAGCTGGTTATTATGGTAAAAATCATCATTGGTAAAAAGGGTTCCGGCAAAACCAAACGTTTAATGGATGTTGTGAACGCTGCCGCAGAAAAGAGCAACGGTTGTGTTGTATGCTTTGAGCAGGGCGATACTTTAAAGTTTAATATTACCCATAAAGTAAGACTTATTGACGCTGATCATTATGGAGTTAAAGGCTTTGATGCTTATTACGGAATGATATGCGGCGTATGCGCAGGAAATTACGACGTTACCGACGTATTCGGCGATGCTACTCTTCGCATCGGTTCTCGCGATTATGCAGAACTTGCAAACTTCCTTAAGAGGATTGAGGCTCTTTCCAAAGAGACGAACATTGAATTCTTCTTTACCGTTTCTGCAAATGAAGACGAACTTCCCGCTGAGGTTCTCGCTTACGTAGAAAAATAACTTAATTGTAATAAACAAAAAATTGCTCAGTTTGCCCAAGTGTTCTAAAGGACACTTGGGCAGTTTTATTCGCCAAAGGCAAGTTATATTGCTTCGCAGTTATATTCGGCTAACGCCGAGTGTTATTGCCTTCGGCAGTTTTAAGGCGAATAAAATATCACTAAAACCGTAAGGATTTAATATCACTCTTTAGAAATATCTCGCCATAGGCGAGATATTCTAAAGAATATAACTGTGAGACCTGTCTCACAATATCACTTTTTTGAGATAGGTAAAGGATTTTAGGTTTTCCTAACGAGCGGAACTTGCCGTACAAGTTCCCTGCTTGTTTTTTACTGTCCTTAGCAATCCTGCCCATTTTTGAGCAGCTTTTTGTTGCAATAAGCGTATATATTTGGTAAGATAAAGGTGCAACTACTGTTTAGGAGACGCGAATGAGAAAGATTATTTCCTTATTACTGTGTTTTGTTCTTTTATTTGCCCTTGCAAGCTGTGGGGGAGAGCCTGTAAAGGTCTCGGAAACACCCGAACAAGCCGGCCTCAGGGATGATTTTGAATACACCCTGCGAAATCTTTATGCAGGGCCCAGCTCTTATACCTTTGAAAAGTCGCTTGAACCACTTGAATTTGTGGCATCTGCCTCACTTCAAAACCAAATGTCCGAGCTTATGGGAAGTCAGGTTAAATATCTTTCATCAAGACAGGTTTTTGAGCTTAATGAACTAAAAGGCTTTGTTATAGTTGCAGTTTTAGTGATGAATACAGGCGAAAGGCAAATATTTAAAGATACTGTTATAACACGCGAAAGTGACAATAAGCTTTATATAGTTCTTCAGGAAAATTTAGATGAAGAGCAGCAAAAGGCAATTATGGAAAAACGAGATGCAACCGTAAACATAAGCGAGGCATTTCTTAAAGAATGTATAAAGGCACATTCTAAGGAAAATAAATCCTTTTCCGAGTGGTATAAAAAATGTAAGGACGTTATTAAAATCTACAGCACTGAATTAAGTGTTTTAAATGAAGTGAAAATTGCCGAGAACGTTTATACAAGAGGCGGCAGAACGCTTGTGTGGAGCGAGGAGTTTGAAAACGTAAAAAAACTCAGTGATACCAAAATGGCATATTACCGCACAATGAATAACCATTCTCTTGAAATTACAAAAGATGATTCTAATCTTTCCTTTAAAGACGGCACTATGACTATGTACGCGCGTCCGTCTAAGGATCCTAAGTATCACTATTCAATTCCCGACGGTATAACTACGTATAACACTATGGCTTATATAGGCGGTTATCTCGAAATGCGCGCAAAGGTGCCCTTTGAACACGGTGCGTGGCCGTCCTTCTGGGAAAAATCTTATCCCGGTCTTTATGAAACAAATTATCAGGCTGAAATTGATATTTTCGAAGTCTTTTCTGATGAAACGAGCCTTTCGAGTTGTCTTCATAAATGGGGCGAGGAACATTTTTCGGGAGGCGTTGGCTCTAATAGGGATTACGCTTTTGAATCTAACGAAGTGGCAACCGATTGGCATACCTATGGCTTTGAATGGACTGAAACAGAATATCGTTTTTATGTTGACGGAAACTGCTATTGTGTTTTATACGTTGACGATGCAAACGATTTCGCCCCTGATCCTGCGGTTGAGGGTATGGCAGGTTTTCAGGATTATCACTATGTAATTCTCAATAATTTTATTTTCAATAAGGGAAGCTCTTGGGCGCCCGGTGGCAGTCAGCTAAGCGAAGACGAAACAAAGGTTATTGAATATACTGTGGACTATATTCGCCTTTATCAAAATAAAACTACCGATAAAATAATAATCTTCAAAAAATAATATATAATTTATACAAAGAGGTACAATAATGAAAAAACTTTTATATATTCTTCTTATAATCGAAATAATACTTGCAGTAGTTGCGTTTTTTATACTGCTTTATACTTCGATTTTTGCTGCAATATTCTTGAGTGCACTAAACCTTTTGACACTGGTTCCCATTATCGCCATAATACATAATATAGACGATATAGATGAACTTTCTTATGAGATGTCAAAACTTCGTTATAAGGTTAAAGTCCTTGAGGATATAATAAATAAGGATGCCCCCGAGGGCGAAAAACCAACCGAAAGGTCGGCGCCCTTTTCTACGGGAAACTGGGAATGTATTAAGTGCGGCACTGTAAATAAAATGGGCACTAACTACTGTGAGAACTGTAAGGCGGAATATAACCTTAATTGCCCCACAACCAGCCCCAATGAAAAGAAAAAAGTAAGCAGATTTGTAAAGTATAAATAGTAAAATAGGAGAAAATATAATGAAAACAATTTTGTTTCCCTACGGACAAACGCATTTAGAATATGAATTTAGTGAAACGGAACTTAGTGCTGTGCTGACTTCGTCTATCGAGGAATACGTGCCTGAAGCCGACGGAGATACTCTGGTTAAAAATGCTTTGGCTAACCCTATCGGAAGTGAAAAGCTCAGCATTCTTAGTCAAGGTAAAGAAAAAATTGTTATTATTGCCAGTGACCACACACGTCCTGTGCCCAGCAAGGTTATTATTCCTCATATGCTCAGCGAGATAAGAAAAGGCAATCCTAATGCCCATATAACAATTTTAATTGCAACAGGCTGTCACAGAGGTACCACAAAGCAGGAGCTTATAAATAAATTCGGCAAAGAAATAGTAGAAAAAGAAAATATTTATATTCACGATTGTGACGAAAGTGATAAGCTTATAAATATAGGCGTTTTGCCTTCAGGCGGACAGTGTGAGGTTAATAAAATAGCTGTGGAAGCCGATTTGCTTGTAGCAGAGGGCTTTATAGAACCACATTTCTTTGCAGGTTTTTCGGGAGGCAGAAAAAGTGTATTGCCCGGTGTTGCAGGCAGAACTACCGTACTTAGTAATCATTGTTCTGAATTTATTGCACATAAAAATGCCAGAACAGGTATTTTAGAGGATAATCCCATACATAAAGATATGCTTTGGGCAGCAAAGCAGGCTAAGCTTACCTTTATTGTAAACGTTGTGTTGAATGCAAAAAAAGAGCCGATTTATGCTGTTGCGGGTGAACTGGAGGCTGCTCATAAAAAGGGTACCGGTTTTATATCCAAGCTTTGCGCTGTAAAGGCTGTTCCTGCCGATATAGTTATATCTACAAACGGCGGTTATCCGTTAGACCAAAACGTATATCAGGCGGTTAAGGGTATGACGGCGGCAGAGGCAACCGTAAAGCAGGGCGGAGTGATTATAATGTTGGCAAAATCCAACGACGGTACGGGCGGCGACCATTTTTACCACCAGTTAGCCGATGAAAAAGACATAAATAAAACTATGGATATTTTCCTAAAGAGAAACAGAAACGAGACGGTGCCTGACCAATGGCAGTCGCAAATTCTTGTTCGAATTTTAATGAAAGCAAGGGTTATTTATGTGTCGGATATGGATAAGCAAATGGTCGAAAAAATGCATATGATTCCGGCTTCCACCCTTGATGAAGCTATGGAAATAGCAAAAAAATTAGTTAATAAAGAGGATTTAATGATAACCGCTATTCCCGACGGTGTATCGGTTGTTGTAAACTGAGGTGAAATAAATGCGTGTTGTAGTTGCAATTGATTCCTTTAAGGGCAGTCTTTCGTCTTTACAGGCAGGCAACGCCGTTAAAGATGCCGTTTTGAAGCTGGATAAGGATGCCGAGGTTTTAGTAAGGTCCTTGGCTGACGGCGGAGAGGGTACCGTTGAAGCCCTTGCGGCAGGCGGTGATTCTCAGATGATCGAAATATGCGTTAACGATCCTCTTATGAGAAACGTAAACGCTAAGTACTGTATATTAAAAAAATCCAATACGGCGGTTATTGAAATGGCTGCCGCATCAGGTATCACGCTTGTTTCGGCAGAGGAAAGAAACCCTTTAGAAACCACAACATACGGTGTGGGAGAACTGATTAAAGATGCAATAAATAGAGGCTGTCGCCGTTTTATTATTGGTATAGGCGGCAGTGCTACCAATGATGGCGGAACGGGTATGCTTACTGCTCTTGGTGTGCAGTTTTTGGATAAAGAAAACCGTCCTATTGCTCTTGGTGCAAAAGGGCTTGAAAACCTTTATAAAATCAGCACCGAAAATGTTTTACCCGAGCTAAAAGACTGTACCTTTAACATAGCCTGCGACGTTAAAAATCCCTTGTGCGGAGAAAACGGCTGCAGCGCTGTATTTGCTCCCCAGAAGGGCGCAACACCCGATATGATCGACAAAATGGATGCATGGCTTGAAAACTATGCCGAAATAACCAAAACCGTATCAAAAACAGCTGATAAAAACTATGAAGGCGCAGGAGCCGCAGGCGGTTTGGGTTTTGCATTTTTGGCTTATACAAATGCGAAATTGCAATCGGGAATAAATATAGTTTTAGAAGAAATAAACTTAGAAGAGGATATTAAAAATGCCGATATTGTTGTAACGGGCGAGGGTAGGCTTGACTCTCAAACGGTTATGGGCAAGGCGCCCATTGGTGTCGCAAAACTTGCTAAAAAATATAATAAGAAAGTAATCGCCTTTTGCGGTTGTACTACAAAAGATGCCGAGGTTTGCAACGAACACGGAATTGATGCCTTTTTCCCCATACTCAGAACCGTTACCACCTTAGAAGAAGCCCTTGAAAAGAACAACGCATACGAAAATTTACTTGCTACCGCTTATCAAGTGTTCAGGCTGATATAAAAAATAAAGCTTCCAAATTTGGAAGCTTTATTTTTTTAAGGGAGAAGGGAAGAGGGAGTACATAAAATATAACGGATATGATTTCAACTTCTCAAATATTGGCTCTGACTTGCTTATGATTGCGACAAAAACTGCAAACGGTGTAATTGATGATTTATAACCATTTTTTAAATGAAATACGATAAATTAATGACCAAAATTCGTGTAAATGAGCTTTGCTCATTTTTTATGTTGAAAATTAAAAAATAATGCGGTATAATGGTATTGCGAAACTAACTTAATATTGTGTGAAATTGGGTGTATTTTTTCTTTTTAGGAATATTACGCTTTATTTTGCTACACATTATATATTGGTACGAATTTGATAAAAACGCAGATTCCAACCGATATGTATATGTGTGAGCGTTTACGCCCCATTTCACAATAGGTTAGTTTCGCGACTATCGGAGTTTGCGTTTTTTGTGCGGTTACTTCGGTAGCCGCACTTTTTATTTTTTGGAGGAAAAAGAAAATGAAGAAGATATTGTCAGTAGTATTGGTGATAGTTTTAATGCTGTCGCTTGTGCCAACAGGGTTGTTTAATATAACAGTTAGCGCAGTTACAAGTGACGGATATTATGACAGTGGCAGTTGCGGTACTAATGTTAGTTGGTCGTATAACGAAAGTACTCAAACACTAACTATAAGCGGAACAGGATACATGGAAGATCTTTCTATTTGGGATGATGAACCGTCGTATAGTCATTTATCTTCAAGGATAAAACATGTGGTAATTAAGGAAGGCGTAATTAAAATTGGCAGTTACGCGTTTAAAAGCTTGATTTTTCTTCAAGACATTGAAATACCTAACAGCATAAAAAGTATTGGTGGCAACGCTTTTGGTAGTACATACTTAAAGTATATTGCCAATTACTCCAGCCTTACCTTCACAAAAGGATCTGATGCATATGGAGGAATTGCAAAATATGCTACCTTTATAGGAAATTATTATAAAGCCAGCGGAACCTGCGGAACTAATGCTACATGGTCGTTGGATTCCCAATATCGCATACTGCATATTAATGGAACCGGTGCAATGAGCAATGGTTGTTACTCTAAATGGAAACAATATAACAACGATATAATAGAAATAATTATAAATAATGGAATAACCTCTATTGGAAACGAAGCCTTTAAAGGCTGTACAAATGTTAGCAGTATTACCATTCCTAACAGTGTTACTTCTATAGGTTATGATGCATTTAGCAACATGACATGTCTTCAGAAAATAACCATACCGGATAGCATTACTTCTATTGGTGTTCGTGCGTTTTACGGTTGTAGCAATTTAGATTCAGTTGAATTATCCAATAAATTAACCATATTGCAAGATGATATTTTTAATGGCTGCATAAATTTATCCAATATTACTATACCAGATTCTGTAGGTTATATTAATAAAAATGCGTTTTATGGTTGCAGTAACCTGAAGGATGTTGAGTTGTCAAACGTATCAAAAATTTTTGCAAATGCGTTTTATAATTGTACAAAAATCTCTGAAATTGATTTATCGGAAAGAGTTTCTTATATTGGTTCCGATGCTTTTTTTGGTTGCACAGGAATAGAACGTGTCAATATTGCATCAATCAAAGATTGGTGTGAAATAACTTTCGACAACAAATATGCCAATCCTTTATATTATTCTAAAGAACTGTGGCTAAACGGGAAAAAGGTTGATTCGCTGATAATCCCGAAGGATATATCAAGTGTTAATGCATATTCGTTTATAGGATGTGCTGATTTGGCTAATATAGAGTTCCATTCTGGAGTAACAAGCGTGGGACAATATACCTTTGCAGAATGTCCTAATGTATCAGAGGTAACATTGCCAAAGGAATTGGCTGATATCGGTGAGAATGCATTTGATGCTTCTGTTGTTATTTTTGGATATAAAGGAAGCGCGGCGGAAGAATACGCAGTTCAAAGCGGTAACACCTTCTATTCGAGCAGCGATAATACAGTTAATGACCTAATAACATGGAGTTATGATAAAGGAACTTTATACATCAATGGAATGAATAGTATTCCCAACTATAATCTATTTACCTCTACTCCGTGGTATGAGATAAAAGACCATATAAAGTCTGTAGAAATTGATGAAAGAATAACTTCGGTAGGTACGTATAGCTTTTATGGATGCGACCAGCTTGTTGCTATTGCTTCAGACAATAAAAACTTAAGTTTTGGGCTGTATTCAATCAATACAAACAATGCATTGACTTTCTATGGTTATTCCGGCGGCAACCTTGAGTCATATTGTTTAAATAACGATTTTAATTTTATAGAGCACTTAAAAAAACCTAATATTATAGAAATTACTCCTGATACAATTACAGTTGAGAAAAATGCATCGTGGTTATATAGTCTTGATAAAATCAACTGGACTAGCAACAACATTTTCAAAAACTTAAACGAATGTACAGAGTATATATTATATATTCGCCGCGCTGAAGGTTTAACGCCGATGGCGATACGTTCAAGCGAGGGCACGGTTGTTAAAACCTTACCATATCCAACGCCGGATATACCTGTTTTATCTAAAATTACCGCAGATACAATTGAAGTTGTAAAAGTTGAGGGTTTGGAATATAGTTTAGACAAAGAAAATTGGAACGAAACAGGAAAATTTACAGGATTAAAATGTCTTACAAGCTATCGAATATATGCTAGACCGATAACTGCTATTGTGGCAGCACAAAAAATCAGCGAACCTCTTGCTGTTACAACGCCAGATTATCCCACTCCTGAGCCACCGATTCTTAACACAGTAACCGACACTACTATAGCGGTAGATGCTATATACGGTTTTGAATATAGTTTAGATAAGATTAATTGGAAAACTAGTGGTAAATTTGCCGGATTATCTCCTGCACAGAGTTATAGCGTGTATGTACGACCAGTGACAACTATTCCCGAAGCACAAAAAGTAAGTGAAGCGCTGGTAGTTACAACGCTTAAATCATCTGTATCAACTCCGCCAGCGCCGATAATTGAAAACTATAGCGATGGTAGGGTTGTCATTGAAGCAACTGAAGGTTACGAATATAGCAAGGACGGAATAAATTGGCAGAATTTAAATGTGTTTGAAAATATCGCATACGATACGCTTTATTATTTCTATCAAAGAGTTTCGGAAACGGATACGCAATATGTATCTCAAAGCAGTTCGTTTACAAAAATAATTATTCCAAGTGCACCTACTATTAATTTTATTGGAGCAACAACATTATCAATTGATACAAAAGACGGATATGAATACAGTCTTGACAAAGTGTATTGGCAAACCTCTGGTGAATTTGGAATGTTAATTACAGACTTGGATTATACAGTTTATTGTAGGCCGGTATATCAAACATCTTTGTTCCAGACTATTAGTGAAGGTGTTACCGTTACTGTAAATGGCAAGGATAGACCATCAGTATCGCCGTCTGCCCCTACGCTTATAAGTAGGACAGATACGACAGTAACTTTAACCTTTGTTGAAGGTTATGAGTATAGTAAAGATGGTAATATATGGCAGTCGAATAATGTGTTTAAAAATTTAGATCCATTAACCAAGTATGAATTTTATCAACGTGTTGCAGAAACTGCCACAAATGCCGCAAGTAAACCCAGCAATGCGTTAATTATAACTACTGATAAGTCTGTTGCAAATAAACCTTCCGCACCTACACTTTTAAGCTGTGATGATGTTTCAGTAACGTTACTCAAGGTTTCCGGATACGAATACAGTAAAGATGGAATTCTTTGGCAGACAAGCAATATTTTTACTGGTTTATCGCCTGTAACGCAGTATATTTTTTATCAGCGTGTGGCTGAAACAGACTTTGCATATGCAAGTGTTTCAAGCAGTGCGTTGTCTGTTACGACGGACAAATCAACTCCCGCTAAGCCCTCTGCGCCAACACTTCTAAACAAAACACATAATAGCATAACGCTAACTGCAAAAAACGGATATGAATATTCTCTCAATGGAGTTGATTGGCAGTCGAGTAATGTGTTTGAAAATCTTGATTCAGAAACAAACTATACATTCTATCAGCGTAGCGCAGAAACCACCACATGCTATGCAAGCGAAACAAGCGATGCTCTTACAATTAAAACCGATGCGGAACCGATCTACACGGTAATATTTAAGAATTGGGACGGAACAGTGCTTTCCACCGAGACCTACCACTACGGAGACAAGGTAACTGCACCTGCTAATCCCACTAAAGAGGCTGATAATACCTACGCCTACACATTTACAGGTTGGGACAAAGAGGTTACTGATTGTATAGGAGATACAACTTATACTGCGGAATACACTTCGAAATACATTGATTATAATGTTGTATTTCAAAATTGGGATGGTACAGTTTTAGCTACTAAAACCTATCATTATGGTGATAAAGTAACCGCTCCTACTAATCCCGAAAGAGTTGCAGACAACACCTATACTTACACCTTCAAAGGTTGGAATAATGAAGTTACCGACTGTAGAGGCAATGTAATTTATACAGCTACATACACTAGCAATTATATTGACTATACAGTAGTATTCAAAAACTGGGATGGTACAGTTTTATCCACCAAAACCTATCACTATGGTGATAAAATAGAAGTTCCTAACGTTCCTACTAAAGAGTCGGATAATACTTATACATATACTTTCGCAGGTTGGGATAAGGAAGTTGTGAATTGTGGTGGCAATGCGACCTACACTGCGAAATACACTTCCAACTATATCGACTACACAGTAGTATTCAAGGATTGGGACGGTACTGTTCTTTCCACCGAGACCTGCCACTACGGCGGCAAGGTAACTGCTCCTGCTAATCCCACTAAAGAGTCTGATAATACCTACACCTACACATTTACAGGTTGGGACAAAGAGGTTACTGGTTGTATAGGAGATACAACTTATACTGCGGAATACACTTCGAAATACATTGATTATAATGTTGTATTCCAAAATTGGGATGGTACAGTTTTAGCTACTAAAACCTATCATTATGGTGATAAAGTAACCGCTCCTACTAATCCAGAAAGAGTTGCAGACAACATCTATACTTACGCATTCAAGGGATGGAATAAAGAAGTTGTTGATTGTGCTGGGAATACAACCTATACCGCCACATATAATTCTATTTATATTGATTACACCGTAGTGTTCAAAGACTGGAATGGTACTGTACTTTCCAGTAAGACATATCATTATGGTGACGAAGTGATTGCTCCCACCCCATCAAAAGAATCCGATAATACCTATAATTATGTATTCTCTGGTTGGGATAAGGAAGTTGTGAATTGTGAGGGCAATGCGACCTACACTGCGAGATACACTTCCAACTATATCGACTACACAGTAGTATTCAAGGATTGGGACGGTACTGTTCTTTCCACCGAAACCTATCACTATGGTGACGAGGTAACAGTTCCTACCGTTCATGGTAAACCCGCAGAAAATGGACGAGATTATATCTTTATCGGTTGGGACCAGACTGTCACTAACTGCACAGGCGATGTGATTTATACGGCAGTCTACATATTTGCTTATACACTCGGTGACCTCAACGATGACAGAGAGGTTACTACCACAGACCTTGCCGTAATGAAATTATACCTCGCAGGGCTTAGTAATCTTAATGATACAGAGTTACTTGCAGGTGACCTTAATGAAGATGGTGCGGTTGACACAACAGATTTAGCATCGCTTAAACTTCTCCTTGCCGGAATAAATAATTAAAACATAAAATTTAACGGGATGATGTAAAATCATCCCGTTATTTTTATTTATTTTTATTATTAAATTTATTTACTTAAAATTTGTTTTGTGGTATAATATATCTGTATAAATTTGCGTTGTGAGGTGAGAAAAGTTGGATAGGTTTAAATTAGTTTCAAAATATAAACCTACAGGCGATCAGCCTGAGGCTATTGAAAAACTGGTTGATGGGCTTAACAGAGGACTCAAAGAGCAGGTGCTCCTTGGTGTAACCGGCTCGGGTAAGACCTTTACAATGGCGAATGTTATCGAAAAAGTAAACCGTCCTACTTTAGTTCTCGCTCACAATAAAACCCTTGCGGCTCAGCTTTGTTCTGAATTTAGAGAGCTTTTCCCCGAAAACGCGGTGGAATATTTTGTTTCCTATTACGATTATTATCAGCCCGAAGCCTATCTTCCGGGGACTGATACCTATATTGAAAAGGATTCTGCCATTAATGATGAAATTGATAAGCTTCGTCACAGCGCTACCTGTGCGCTTTCCGAACGCAGAGATGTTATAATTGTGGCTTCTGTTTCCTGTATTTATACTCTGGGTGATCCTATTGACTATAGGGAAATGGTGATTTCGCTTCGTCAGGGAAACACTATGGAAAGAGATGCCCTTATAAGAAAGCTTATAACTTTGCAATACGAAAGAAACGATATCAATTTTGTGCGCAACAAATTCAGAGTGCGCGGAGATACGGTGGATATTTATCCTGCATATTCCTACGAAAATGCCATAAGGGTTGAATTTTTCGGCGATGAAATCGACAGAATTTGCGAAATTAATACCCTTACGGGCGAAATAAAAAACACCTTGAGCCACGTTGCTATTTATCCCGCTTCCCACTACATTATAAGTGATGAAAAAATGGATGACGGTATAAAACGAATACTGGAAGAGATGGAAGAACGTGTGCAGTTTTTTGAAGATGAAAATAAACTTATTGAAGCTCAGCGAATCCGTCAGCGCACCGAATATGATATGGAAATGCTGAGAGAAGTAGGCATTTGTAAGGGAATTGAAAACTACTCTGGTGTTTTATCGGGCAGACCGCGAGGAAGTACCCCCACAACACTTCTTGACTATTTCCCCGACGATTTTGTTTTATTTGTGGATGAATCCCATGTAACACTCCCTCAGGTTCGCGGTATGCACGGCGGTGATAAAGCAAGAAAATCCAACCTTGTGGAATACGGTTTTAGGCTTCCCTCTGCTTTTGATAACAGACCTCTTGATTTTAATGAGTTTTATTCCCATATAAATCAGGCTGTGTTTGTTTCGGCAACACCGGGGGAACTTGAAAAAACAAAGGCCCAGCAGATAGTTCAGCAGGTTATTCGTCCTACGGGACTTATTGATCCTGAAATTTCCGTAAGGGGCAGCGAAGGGCAGATTGATGACCTTATAAGTGAAATAAATGAAAGGGTAGCGGCTAAAGAAAGGGTACTTGTTACAACCCTTACTAAAAAAATGGCAGAGGATTTAACCGACTATCTTATGGGCGTTTCCATAAAGGTTCGCTATATGCACCACGATATTGATACCATTGAACGAATGGAAATAATAAGGGATTTAAGAAAAGGCGAATTTGACGTGCTTGTGGGAATTAATCTTTTGCGAGAAGGTCTTGACATTCCCGAGGTAAGCTTAGTAGCCATACTGGACGCAGATAAAGAAGGCTTTTTAAGAAGCGAATCCTCCCTTATACAGACTATAGGCAGAGCGGCGCGAAATGCAGACGGTAAGGTTATTATGTATGCCGACAGCGTAACGAGAAGTATGGAAGCGGCTATAAGAGAAACCGAACGCAGACGCGCAATTCAAAAAGCCTATAACGAGAAAAACGGTATTGTGCCCCAGACTATTATTAAAGACGTGCGTGAAATTCTTGAAATTTCGGGCAAGAGCGTGGCTGAACAAAAGAACAGGCGACTAAGCCGCGCCGAAAAGGAAAAGGAAATAGAAATTTTAACAAGACAAATGAAGGAAGCCGCAAAGCTTCTTGAATTTGAACACGCCGCCTATCTTCGCGATAAAATTAAAAAACTTAAAGAAGAAAAGTAACCTATTTTTAAAGAAGGTAAAATATGGCATTAGAAAAACTTATTGTAAGAGGGGCAAGAGCCCATAACCTAAAAAATTTAGACGTAGAAATTCCAAGGGATAAGCTTATTGTTTTTACGGGGCTTTCGGGTTCGGGAAAATCTTCCCTTGCTTTTGATACTATTTATGCCGAGGGACAGCGTAGATACGTTGAGTCCTTGTCTTCTTATGCACGAATGTTTTTAGGTCAGATGGACAAGCCCGACGTTGATTATATCGAAGGACTTTCTCCCGCTATTTCCATCGACCAGAAAACCACCTCTAAAAATCCCCGTTCTACCGTAGGTACCGTTACAGAAATACACGATTACTTAAGACTGCTTTATGCCCGTACAGGTGTGCCTCATTGCCCTATTTGTAAAAAGGAAATAAGTCAGCAGACCACCGACCAGATAGTAAAAAAGGTTATGACTCTTGCTGAGGGCACTAAAATTCAAGTCCTTGCCCCCACGGTGAGAGGCAGAAAGGGTAGGCACGAAAAGGAGCTTGAGGCTGCAAAAAAATCGGGCTTTGTAAGGGTTAGAATTGACGGAAGTATTTACGATTTAAGCGAGGAAATTACCCTCGATAAAAATATTAAACATCATATTGAAATTATTATAGACCGCCTTGTTATTAAAGAAGATGTTAAAAGCAGACTGACCGACAGTATTGAAACCGCCGCAAAATCTGCCGACGGCATAATTTATATTGACGTTATCGGCGGGGAAGAGCTTCATTTTTCACAAAACTATGCCTGTGATGAACACGGTGTAAGTCTTCCTGAACTTACCCCCACACTTTTTTCCTTTAATAATCCGTTAGGAGCCTGTCCTGCCTGCAGCGGTATCGGTAGATTTTTAAAGGTTAATCCCGCCCTTTTGGTTGAAGAAGATTTAAGTGTTAATGAAGGCGCTTTCCGTTGTTCAGGCTGGAATATTAAGGGAAGCTTTAGAGGCGGCTTTGCAAAGATGTATTTCGAAGGCGTTGCCCGTCATTACGGATTTTCTCTTGACGTACCCTTTAAGAAGCTTAAAAAAGAGCATCAGGATATTCTTTTTTATGGCACAGGGGAAGAAAAAATTGATTTTATAAAGTTTGCCGAATGGGGAGGCGGAATATACAAAGCCGCCTTTGAAGGCGTTGTAAATAATCTTGAAAGAAGATATAAAGAAAGCGATTCCGATTATACAAAAGCCGAAATAGAAGGTTATATGAGCGAAAGCATTTGCCCTGTTTGTTCAGGGGCTCGTTTAAAGCCTGAGCCTTTGGCTGTTACTGTTGGCGGAAAAAATATTGAAGAATTTTCCCGAATGCCTATTACCGAGGAACTCGCATTTCTTGACACTCTTAGCTTTTCAAAACAAAATGAAACCATAGCCCGTCCTATTTTAAAGGAGATAAAGGAGCGTCTTTCCTTCCTTAACGGCGTAGGACTCAGCTATTTGGATTTGGCGCGTTCGTCGGGTACGCTTTCGGGCGGAGAAAGTCAGCGAATAAGACTTGCTACCCAAATCGGCTCTGGACTTACAGGTGTGCTTTATATACTTGACGAACCAAGTATAGGTCTTCATCAAAGGGATAATGACCGTCTTTTAGAAGCCCTTAAAAGACTTCGTGATTTGGGTAATACTCTTATTGTTGTTGAGCATGATGAGGATACCATGCGCGAAGCTGATTATATAGTCGATATAGGCCCCGGCGCCGGTATTCACGGCGGTGAGGTTATATATTCGGGCAACCTTGAAGGTCTTTATAAATGCGAAAATTCTGTGACAAGTGATTATCTTACGGGAAGAAAAAGTATTCCCGTTCCAGAGGTGAGAAGAAAAGGTAATGGCGGATTCTTAACCGTTAAAGGCGCGGGAGAAAATAATCTTAAACGCATTACCGCAAAAATTCCCCTTGGCACCTTTACCTGTGTAACGGGCGTTTCGGGTTCGGGAAAATCATCCCTTGTAAACGACGTTATCTATAAACTACTTGCCGCAAAGCTTAATAAAGCGAAAATAATCCCCGGTAAATATACAAGTGTAGATGGACTCGAATATTTGGATAAGGTTATTGACATTGACCAGTCGCCTATAGGCAGAACTCCCCGTTCAAACCCTGCAACCTATACGGGTGTGTTTAACGATATACGCGATTTATTTGCTCTTACAAAGGATGCAAAAATGAAGGGCTTTGCGCCGGGCAGATTTTCCTTTAACGTAAAGGGAGGACGCTGTGAAGCCTGTCAGGGTGACGGAATTATAAAGATAGAGATGCAGTTTTTACCCGACGTTTACGTTCCCTGTGAGGTATGCGGCGGAACGCGGTATAACGAGGAAACTCTGTCAGTAAAATATAAGGGCAAAAATATTTACGAAGTCCTTGAAATGACGGTTGAAGAGGCTATGTACTTCTTTGAAAGTATTCCGAAGATTCACAGAAAAATTAAAACTCTTTACGAAGTAGGTCTTGGCTATGTAAAACTCGGTCAGCCTGCGACTACCCTTAGTGGCGGTGAGGCTCAGCGTGTGAAACTTGCAACCGAGCTTTCAAAACGCAGTACGGGAAAGACCATTTATATTCTCGACGAGCCCACAACGGGACTTCATACAGCCGATGTACACCGTCTTTTAGAGGTACTCTCAAGACTTGTTGATGCAGGAAATACAGTGCTTGTTATTGAGCATAATCTTGATGTAATCAAAACTGCAGACCATATTATTGATTTAGGTCCCGAAGGCGGAGACGGCGGCGGAACCGTAGTGGCTACAGGTACTCCAGAAAAGGTTGCGCAGTGTGAAAATTCATTTACGGGAAAATATCTTAAAAAAATTCTTTAGTTCACATATTATTAACTAAGAGACAGAAAATATATGTTAATATATGGAAAAGGGGTGAAGACTTGTTCGGTTATATACGTGTAGGGAAGCCTGAACTTAAAATAAAAGAATATGAAATGTATAAGGCGGTTTACTGCAGTCTTTGTAAAAGACTGGGTAAGGATTACGGGATTTTTTCCCGCTTTGCATTAAGCTATGATTTTACCTTTACTGCGCTAACCGAACTTGCTTTATCTGACAGTTTTTGCGGAGTAATACGTAAACGCTGTACCTTTAATCCCTTTAAGAAATGCACCTACTGTATAAATGATGAGCATTTCGCCCTTTCCTCTGCGGCGCTTATTATCTTGGGATATTATAAAATTAAAGATGATATAAAGGATGAAAAGGGCTTTAAAAAGCTTTCGGCAAAATTTAAAAAATTGCTTTTCGGTAATCCGTACAAAAAGGCTAAAAAAGCTTTTCCCGAAATAGATGATATATCAAAGGAATATTTTTCAAATCAGGAGAAAGCCGAAAGAAATGAGCGTGTCAGCCTTGACGATGCGGCTGAACCAAGCAGTATTATGCTGGAAAAACTTTTGCCTATGTGCGCAAGGGATGAAATGGATAAAAAGGTGCTGTCATTTTTAGGAAGGCTTATGGGCAGATACATATATTTGCTTGACTGCCTTGTTGACAGACAAAGAGATATAAAAAAAGGCTCTTTTAATCCGCTGAGTGAAATGGATGAAAAAGAGGCAAAGGATAAAATAAAAGCACAGCTTTATATAGTTATAAATGAGGCGAAAAGCACCTTTGAGCTTTTAAATATAAAGCGTTTTAAAAATATTTTAGGCAATATAATTTACGTAGGTCTTGAAGACACTATGCTGAGTGAAATTAACAGACTGGAGAAAAATAAATGAACGATCCGTATTCTATTTTAGGCGTTAGCAAAAACGCCACCGATGAAGAAATTAAAAAGGCATACCGAGAACTTGCCAGAAAATATCATCCTGACCATTATGCCGACAATCCTTTAAGCGAACTTGCGGCAGAAAAGATGAAGGAGATAAACGAAGCATACGATGCCATTATGAATGAACGACGCGGTTCTTCTACAGGTGGTGCGAACGGTTATACTGCGCCAAGCGATTTTAAAGATGTTCGCGATATGATAAATAAAGGACAAATAGAACAGGCTATGGTGGTGCTTGACGGAGTGCCTCTTAATAAAAGAAATGCCGAATGGTATTTTTTAAGCGGTATGGTGCAATTTAGACGCGGCAGATACGATACGGCTTATTCTGCCTTTGCAACTGCCTGCAGAATGGATCCAAGCAATCCCGAATATGCTCAGGCATTCAGTAATATTCAGCGTAAAACCAGAGGCGGCTTTGGCGGTAATCCATATAGAACAAGCGGTAATATGGGCGGATTATCTGCCTGTGACTGCTGTCAGGGACTTATTTGCGCCGACTGTTGCTGTGAGTGTATGGGCGGCGACCTCTTAAGATGCTGTTGATATGAAAAAACAAACTGCGTATCTGACCTTAAGCGCAATAACTGCGGCGCTTATAACTGCGGTTATGCTTTCGTCCTATTTCCCGTTTTTAACCTATGCCGTACCTGCTATTGCGGGGGCTCTTATCATAATTCCTTTAGCGGAAGCGGGAAAGGGTTATGCTCTTGCAACCTATATTGTGTCTTCTTCTCTTGTATTGCTTTTTGCGGAACCTGAAGCAAAGCTTATGTATGTTTGCTTTTTTGGCTTTTACCCCGTACTTAAGGCGGTTTTAGAAAAAATAAGGCTTCGAGTTATAGAGTACTTATTGAAGCTGGTTACCTTTAACGGAGCGGTTACTCTTGTTTATATGGTTTTTGCAAAGCTTTTTATGATAGAGGTTGAAGGAATAGGCAACTTTGGCAAATATTCTGTTTTAATTCTTTATATTATGGGAAATTTTGCCTTTATACTTTACGACATATGCATATCAAGACTTTGTACCCTTTATATATCAAGGCTTCATCAAAGGGTGAAAAAAATACTTAAATTTTAAGTGGGGAAAAGGTTTGAAAGTAATTGTAATCGGCGGCGGTGCCGCAGGACTTATGGCGGCTACAAGCGCGGCTAATAACGGACATAAAGTTACGGTAATTGAAAGAAATTCCCGCCCTGCAAGAAAAATTCTTGTAACGGGCAAGGGAAGATGTAACGTTACCAATAACTGCAGTATAGAAGAGCTTATGGCAAACGTTACCGCTAACGGAAGATTTTTATATTCTGCCTTTAATGCTTTTTCCAGTCAAGATACAATGGAGTTTTTCGAGAGCCTTTCGGTGCCGCTGAAAACCGAAAGGGGAAACAGAGTTTTTCCCGTTTCCGATAAGGCGATGGATATAGCGGATGCCCTTGTTTTAGCCGTTAAAAAAAGCGGAGTTTCCTTTAAAACGGGCAGAGTAACCGAGATAACAGAAGAAAATTCTGTGGTGACGGGCGTAAAGCTGGAAGACGGCGAGACTGTTTTTGCCGAAAAGGTAATACTTGCAACAGGCGGTCTTTCCTATTCTGCCACAGGCTCTACGGGAGACGGCTATAAAATGGCTGCAAAGCTCGGCCATACCGTAACACCGCTGAGAGCATCTTTGGTTCCTATCTGTATAAAAGAAGGATTTGTGTCAAAACTAATGGGGCTGTCCCTTAAAAACGTTAGACTGTCGGTTTATGATAAACAAAAGAAAAAACCCATATTCAGCGAGCTTGGGGAAATGATGTTTACCCATTTCGGTATAAGCGGTCCTTTAGCCCTTAGCGCTTCGGCGCATCTTAAGGATATAAATAAAACCGAATATGTATGCGAAATTGATTTAAAACCGGGTATGGATACCCTTCAGCTTGATAAACGTCTGTGTAGGGATTTTCTTGAAAACTCCAATAAAAATTTCAGAAATTCTCTTGACAGCTTACTTCCCCGTATGCTTATTCCCATTATAGTTGGAATAAGCCCCATTCCTGCCGAAACAAAGGTTAACCAAATTAGCAAAGAACAACGCGCTCAATTTGTTAATCTTTTAAAAGGACTTAAAATGACCGTTGACTGCCTTCGTCCCATAGAGGAAGCAGTAATTACGGGCGGCGGAATAAACGTTAAGGAAATAAACAGCGCAACAATGGAGTCTAAACTGATAGAAGGACTTTATTTTGCGGGAGAAATAATTGACGTTGATGCTTATACGGGCGGTTTTAATTTGCAGATAGCCTTTTCAACAGGCTTTCTTGCAGGAAATAAAGTTTAAGGAAGAGAAAAGATGAAAAATAAAACTATAGCAATTGCCATTGACGGCCCTGCAGGTGCGGGAAAAAGCTCCCTTGCTAAAGCACTTGCAAAGGAGCTTGATTATATTTACGTAGATACAGGAGCGCTTTACCGTGCGATAGGTCTTGCTTTTTCAAAAAAAGGCTATGATACAGCCCTTGAATGTAATATAGGCGAAGAGCTTAAAGACATTACTATAGATATACGTTTTATTGACGGTGTTCAGCACGTGTTTTTAGGTCAAACCGACGTAAGTGAGGAAATCAGAACTCCGATTGCCTCTATGATGGCATCTGCCGTTTCGGCAAAGCCTGAAGTTAGAGCAAAGCTTCTTGATATGCAGCGAGATTTTGCGAAAAGATACAACTGCATTATGGACGGCAGAGATATAGGTACCGTTGTGCTTCCCGATGCCGACCTTAAAATTTTCCTTACCGCCAGTGATGAAGAAAGAGCAATGCGCCGATATAAAGAGCTTAAGGAAAAGGGTGATACCTCTACCTTTGAAGAGGTACTGAGCGATATGCGTCAGAGGGATTATAACGATTCTCACCGCGCTATTGCCCCATTAAAACCGGCAGAGGATGCAGTGATTGCCGATACGACAGGCAAAAACGTTGAAGAGTCTATGGTTATGCTTTTAAGTATAATAAAGGAGAATATTAAATGACACTCTTTTATAAAGTAATGAGGGCGATTGTTTCTTTTTTTACTCATATTTTCTTCCGTATTAAAAAATACGGAGTACATAACATTCCTAAAGAGGGCGCGGTTATACTCTGCTGTAACCATACCTCTATAAGCGATATTCTCTTTATGGGTATTCTTTGCCCCCGTCAAATTTATTTTATGGGTAAGGACGAACTTTTTAAAAATAAAATACTTGCTTTCATTCTAAAAAAACTGGGTGCTTTTTCGGTTAACCGCAGAACAGGGGATAAGGGCGCCATAAACAAGGCGGAAGAACTTTTGTTAAGCGGAAAAATTCTGGGAATTTTCCCCGAAGGTACCCGTTATACCGACGGCGGTGCGCCCCGCAAGGCAAAAGCGGGTACGGCTATGCTTGCCCTTGCTACAAAGGCTCCCATTCTTCCCTGTGCAGTATATCGAGATACAGGTAAGGTTAAACCCTTCCAAAAGGCAACATTTCGTTTCGGAGCGCCTATATATTATGATGAATATGCAGGCGAGGACACGGGCAAAGCTGCAATAAGAAGGGTTAGCGGGCTTATTACCGAAAAAATTACTGAGCTTTGGGAGATGAAGCATTGAAGATAACATTAGCTAAAACTGCAGGCTTTTGTTTCGGTGTAAACAGAGCGGTAAGTATGGTTGAGGAACTTGCAAACAAGGGTGAAAAGGTTTGCACCTTAGGGCCTATAATACATAATGAACAGCTTGTAAAAGAACTTGAGGATAAGGGCGTAAGGGTTATCACTTCTCCCGAAGAGGCAGGGAAAGAGGATACCCTTGTTATCCGTTCCCACGGGGTACCTTCCGAAATTTTTGAAAGAAGTAAAAAAACAGGGGCAAAGGTAGTGGATGCAACCTGTCCCTTTGTTTCTAAAATCCACGGTATTGTAAGAGCTGCCGCAGATAAAGGTCACGTTATTTTAATAGCGGGGGATAAGGAACATTCCGAAGTAAAAGGTATATGCGGAAATGCTCAGAATACAGAAATTTACGTTTTCTCAAATGAAGAAGAACTACAAAAAATAATGGAAAATCACCCATCAATTGCCGATAAAACGGTTACAGCGGTGTCGCAGACAACTTTTAATGCAGAAATTTGGGGGAAATGTCAAAAAAATTTAAAAAAAGGCTATACAAATGCTTTTATTTTTGATACAATATGTAATGCGACTGCGATGCGCCAACAAGAAGCTGAGGAGCTATCTAAAATCAGCGATCTTATGATCGTTGTAGGAGGACAGCACAGTTCAAACACAGCAAAGTTAAAAGACGTTTGCTCAGCCAATTGTTTGCATACTTATTTAGTCTCTACTGCTGATGAATTAAAAAAAGAGTGGTACTGCGACAAAGAGAACATCGGAGTTGTCGCCGGAGCATCTACGCCGGCGCATATCATTAAGGAGGTTATTAAAACCATGTCGGAAAATTTACAATCGGTTGAACAGGTAGAAGATGCTGTTCAAAAAAGCTTTGAGGAAATGACTGATGAAGAAGCATTCGAGGCATCCCTCAGCGCATTAACCGGCGACCAGAAGGTTATCGGTACAGTTCTTGCAGTAAGCGAGAATGAGATTCAGGTGGACGTTGGCAGAGGTCTTGCCGGCTACATTCCTAAGGAGGAATACTCTGCAGACGCTAACGCTGATATCTTAAAG
>JAZSHI010000035.1:0-11286 GCA_045533195.1 Acutalibacteraceae bacterium | reverse complement strand
TACTTTCGGAGGTGTAGTCATGTTAAAGATTAACATTCAGTTATTCGCCCATAAAAAAGGTATGGGTTCTACCAAGAACGGCCGTGACAGTGAGTCTAAGCGTCTTGGTGTTAAGCGTGCCGACGGTCAGTTCGTATTAGCAGGTAACATCCTCGTACGTCAGCGCGGTACACATATCCACGCAGGCAATAATGTTGGCAAGGGTTCTGACGACACACTTTTCGCACTTATTGACGGAAAGGTTAAGTTTGAACGCGTAGGCCGTGACCGTAAACAGGTTAGCATTTACGCTGTAGAGCAGTAAATCAAATTGAGGCTCAGGTGGATTCCTGAGCCTTTTTATTTTAAAAAAGGTTGATTTTTTATGTTTATAGACGTAGCAAAAATTCATCTTAAAGCAGGAAACGGCGGTAATGGCTGTGTTTCCTTTCACAGAGAAAAATATGTAGCGGCAGGCGGCCCCGACGGTGGAGACGGCGGCAGAGGCGGTAATATCGTCTTTAAGGCTGATGATAACCTTTCAACCCTTGCCGACTTTAGATATAAAAGAAAGTACTGTGCCGATAACGGCGAAAACGGTAAGGCTTCACGCTGTACCGGTAAGTCTGCCGAGGACCTTGTTATTAGTGTACCCAGAGGTACTCTTATAAAGGAGGCGCAAAGCGGTAAGGTTATTGCCGATATTTCTGATGATGAGCCCATTATTATTGCAAGAGGCGGTAACGGCGGTTTTGGTAATCAGCACTTTGGACACGCTACCCGTCAGGTGCCCCGTTTTGCAAAGCCCGGTGCCCCGGGTGATGAGCTTGACGTTACTTTGGAACTCAAACTATTAGCCGACGTAGGACTAATTGGCTTTCCTAACGTTGGTAAATCTACTCTTGTGTCGGTTGTAAGCGAGGCTAAGCCTAAAATAGCTAACTATCATTTTACTACCCTTACTCCCGTTTTGGGCGTTGTAAGAATGGGCGAGGGCAGTTCCTTTGTTATGGCAGATATCCCCGGTCTTATTGAGGGCGCAGGCGAGGGCATTGGTCTTGGTTACGAATTTTTAAGACACGTTGAAAGATGCAGACTTCTTGTTCACGTTGTGGATATTGCAGGAAGCGAAGGCAGAGATCCAATTGATGATTTTAATAAAATCAATAAGGAGCTTAAGGTGTTCAGCGAGGAATTAAGCCACGCTCCCCAGATAGTTGTTGGTAATAAATGCGATTTAACCGATGATGAAACTGTGGAAAAAATCGGACAACAGTTTAAAGAAATGGGCTATGAGTTCTTTCCCATTATGGCGCCTATTAAAGAGGGTACAGGTGAGCTTATAAACCATATTGCCGCTGAGCTTGATAAGCTTCCCCCCGTAAAGCGTTACGAAAGTGAAATAGAAGTTTTTGAGACCGTTGCTGTTAAGAAGGAACTTCGTACCTTTACCGTAAGAAAAGAGAACGGCGAATATTTTGTTGAAAACTGCGACTGGATTGAGCGCATTATGAATACTGTTGACCCTGATGATTATGAGTCTTTGCAGTATTTTGAAAGGGTGCTTCGTTCAAGTGGTATCATTAAGGCTCTTATTCGCGAGGGCGTTCAGGAAGGCGACGTCGTTCACGTGAACGATTTTGAATTTGAATATGTATTATAGTAAAGAAAAAGTAAGGCTTTTAAGTCCGTCAACACTTTCATTTGTGGGTGATGCGGTTTTTGGACTTTTAGTACGCGAAAGACTTGCTGAAATAAACCGTCCGTCAGGTGAACTTCACTCTGCATCGGTGCCTTTTGTCAGCGCAAACGGACAGGTAAAGGCATATGAACTTATTAAAGACCTACTTTCCGAAGAAGAAACTGCCATATTCAAACGCGGCAGAAATTTTCATACGGGCAGAAGTCCTAAAAACTCCAGTCACGGCAACTATCATATTGCAACAGGGGTGGAAACACTTTTCGGCTATCTTCATTTGTGTGGCGAAAATGAACGTGTTAATGAACTTTTTTCATTAATATGGGAGGATTTTTCGGCAACAATATAATTGGTGTTGCTTGTGTTAAAATCCAAAATCAAAAATATTATAACAGACAGCCTTTATTATATTTTAGGCAGTATTATTTATTCTATAGCGATTCCTATGTTTATTTCACCGGCGCATATAAGTCCCGGTGGGTTTACGGGAGTCGCTTTGATTTTTAACTTTCTTTTGGGACTTCCTACAGGTCTTTTGGTTTTTTTGTTTAATATTCCTGTGTTCTTAATAGGATACAAAAAAATCGGACAGATATTTATTTTAAAAACCGCCATAGTTACGTTTTTGGTGTCGTTATTTCTTGATATAAGCGAAAGATATATAAAAGCCTTTAAGGGTGATAAAATACTGTGCGCGGTTTTCGGCGGAATATTTATAGGTTTGGGGCTGGGTATTATACTCTTCAGAGGCGCAACTACAGGCGGAGTTGATATAATAGCAAAGCTTATCAATATGAAAAAGCCCCATTTTTCCATAGGCAGAATCATTCTTATTTCCGATATAGTTGTGGTCACCCTTTCGGTTATCTGCTATAAAAATATTTCAGGAGCGCTCTATTCGGTTATTACCATTTATATTACTTCCATAGTGCTTGACGGAGTGCTTTACGGAGGAAATAAGGGTAAACTTATTTTTGTGGTGAGTGCTTTCGGCAGAGAAATAAGTCAAAGTATTTTTAAAAGCGTAGGCAGAGGGGTAACTGAAATTAACGCTGTAGGCGCATATACGGGGGATAGCCGTAACGTTTTAATGTGCGCGGTAAGAAGGCAGGAAATAGCGCTATTTTACACTGCTGTGAAATCTGTTGATGAAAATGCATTTATTATAGTCTGCGAAGCAGGTGAAATAGAGGGTAACGGATTTAAAAAATAGAGAGTTTTTATTGACAAAAAATGCTTTTTATGATAATATAACAAGTGATATATAACCACTGATATATTATGGAGGTGCGCTATGCCGCCAAAGGTAAAAATAACAAAAGAGGATATTATAGAGGCAGCAACCAGTATTGTACGAAACAGCGGGGCACAGTCTGTAAATGCCAGAAATGTTGCAGCTGTGCTTAAATGCTCCACACAGCCTGTATTTTCAAATTTCGCTTCAATGAGCCAACTTCTTAATGCGGTAATCAAAAAGGCAGACGATATGTGTAATGAATTTATAAAACGCGAGGTAGAAAATGGGGAATACCCTCCCTATAAAGCCAGCGGTATGGCATATATAAGATTTGCCAAAGAGGAAAAGGAACTTTTTAAGCTTTTGTATATGCGTGACCGCACACAAGAGGACAACAAAAAATCCGAAATAACTAATGATATGGAAAATATCGTCAAAAACACAACAGGATTAATGGGAGATAAAATGAAACTTTTCCATCTTGAAATGTGGGCGTTTGTTCACGGAATTGCCACTATGTTTGCAACGGACTTTTTGGATCTTCCTTGGGAACTTGTCAGCGAAATGCTTACAGATTCATATCAAGGTCTGAAAAAGCAGTATGAGGTGAAGGACTGAATATGATAGCTATAAAAACCGAAAATTTAACTAAAAAATATAAAGATACGGTTGCGGTAGATAATTTATCTCTTTCTATTAATAGGGGCGAATTATTTTCGCTGCTAGGGGTAAACGGAGCCGGAAAAACCACTACCATAAAAATACTTTCCTGTCTGACAGACGTGACGAGTGGGGAGGCGTTTTTAAACGGTAAAAGTGTGAGAAAGGAAAGTGCGGCGGTTAAAAAAATTATCTCCCTTTCTCCTCAGGAAACGGCGGTTGCGCCCGGTCTTACAGTAAAAGAAAATCTTGAACTTATTTGCGGAATATATTCCTTTAAAAAGGAAAAAAAGCAGGCAAAAATAAGTGAACTCACTAAACTTTTAGGACTGGATAGTGTTATAAATAAAAAGGCGGGAAAGCTGTCGGGCGGATGGAAAAGACGTCTTAGTATTGCCTTATCCCTTATAAGTGAACCCGAAATACTGTTCCTAGACGAGCCCACCTTGGGACTTGACGTGCTTAGCCGAAGCGACCTTTGGGATATTATCCGAACGCTGAAGGGGCAAATCACCATAGTTCTTACTACGCATTATATGGAAGAGGCTGAGGCTCTATCAGACAGAATTGCAATTATGAAGGATGGAAGGCTTCTGGCTTTAGGAACGGCGCAGGAAATAAAAGATAAGGCAAAAACCGATAATTTTGAACAGGCTTTTATTAATATTGTAAGGGGGAATATTTAATGAGAACCTTAACCTTTGCAAACAGAAATCTTAAGGAAATTATTCGTGACCCTCTTAATTTAATCTTCGGTCTTGGTTTCCCGTTGGTGCTTTTGTTACTTATGAGCGCAATTCAGGCTAATATTCCCGTAGAGCTTTTTGAAATTGCACATTTAACCCCCGGTATAACCGTTTTTGGTCTTTCCTTTATGACACTGTTTTCGGCTACGCTAATTTCCAAAGACCGAAACAGCGCGTTTTTTTCACGATTATATACAACTCCTTTAACAGCAGTTGATTTTATTCTTGGATATACTCTGCCGATTTTACCCGTTTCGGTGGCACAAACCGTAATCTGCTATATTGCGGCGGTGATTTTAGGACTTAAAATTAGCATTAATATTTTATATGCGGTTATTTTTATGATTCCCGTTTCACTTCTTTATATAGCCTTGGGACTTCTTTTCGGAAGCATATTAAACGATAAACAGGTTGGCGGAATTTGCGGCGCTTTGCTTACCAATCTTACGGCGTGGCTGTCGGGGATTTGGTTTGATCTTGACCTTGTGGGTGGAACCTTTAAAAAAATAGCATATTTATTCCCCTTTGTTCACGCCGTAGATATGGAGCGCTTAATTATTAAAGGAACCTTTGAGGGCGTTTTTGAGCATCTTTTGTGGGTGTTTGGGTACGCTTTGGTTATAACCTTTATAGCAGTATTTCTATTTTTAAGGCAAATGAAAAAACAGTAAAATGTAAAAACTCCGCAGATTTTTTCTGCGGAGCTTTTTTTTGAACAATTAGTTGTTTTTGTTCTGGTCGTTCTTGTTCTGATTATTTTTGTTCTGATCGTTTTTGTTCTGATCGTTTCTGTTCTGGTTGTTCTTATTCTGGTCGTTTTTATTCTGATTGTTATTCTGGTTTTGTTTGTTCTGGTTATTGTCATACTGTCTGTTATTGTCTGACATAAAAAATCACCCCGCTTTCATAAATAGTTTTAGCAGAAAGCGGGAGGATATTCATTTTTTCAGAAATAGCCTATAGGCATTTTCTTTGGTAATTTTTAAAATTTCTTCTTTGCTTTTGCCCTTTATATCACCGATTTTTTCGGCAATATAGGGAATAAGGGAAGAATCGTTACGCTTTGAACGAAAGGGAACAGGCGCAAGATATGGAGCGTCGGTTTCAAGTAAAATTCTGTCAAGGGGGGTATTATATACCACTTCAGGCAGATTTTTTGCATTTTTAAAGGTAATCACACCGCCTACACCGATATACATACCCATTTTTATAATTTCTTTTGCCATTTCCGTGCTTCCCGAAAAACAGTGCAGAACACCCTTTGGTTTATATTCCTTTAAAATTTCAAGGGTATCACCGTGGGCTTCTCTGTCGTGCACTATTACGGGGAGGGAAAGCTCCTTTGACAAAAGAATCTGTTTTATAAAGCCGTCTTTTTGCTTTTCCTTGTTTTCCTTGTTCCAGTAATAGTCAAGACCGATTTCGCCTATAGCTACAACCCTTTCGTTTATAAGCTTTTTAAGGGCGGCAATATCAACGTCGGTTCTTGTAAGCTCTTCTGGGTGAAAGCCAACAGCTGCATAAACGAAGGGATACTTTTGGGCTAAACCAATAGACTCTATACTTGATTTTATATCGGTACCGCAGGTAATGATTTCGCTGACGTTTTCCTCCCCTTTCAAACGGTCAAGGAGAGAGTCTCTGTCACCAAACTGTTCGTCGGTATAATGAGCGTGAGTGTCAAAAATCATCTTATTTTACTGCCCTTAGGAATATCATCGGCAAAAATAACCTTGACATTCTCTTCATCTATGTCGGCTGCAAGAATCATACCCTGAGATTCAACACCGCAAAGTACGGCGGGTTTAAGATTTGAAACCAAAATAACGGTATGACCTATCAGATCCTCAGGTTTATACCATTTTGCAATACCGCTTGCAACGGTTCTTGGAGTACCGCTGCCGTCATCAAGGGTAAGCTTTAAAAGCTTCTTTGCCTTTTTAACGGGCTCACATTCAAGAATTTTTGCGGTTTTAAGCTCAACCTTCATAAAATCTTCAATGCCGATTTGTGCAAGAGAAACGGTGTTAACAGCATCGTTTTCAGCCTTTGCCGCCTTCATTTTTTCTTCCATTTCTTTTGTGAGTTCCTCAATTATCTTATCGGCATCAAGACGGGAGAAAAGGGGAGAAGGAGTACCAACGGCAAAGCCTTCAACTGCATTTATTAAAAGCTCTTTGTTATCGCATTTTAGCTGTGCTCTTATTTCTTTAGCGCATTTAGGCATAATGGGTTCTAAAAGAACCGATAAAAGTCTGATGTTTTCAAGCAAATTAAACATTACGGCTTCAAGACGAGCCTTTTTGCTTTCATCCTTAGCAAGTGCCCAAGGTATAGTTTCATCAATGTACTTGTTACAGCGACGTGCAAGTTCCATTACGGTTTCACAAGCGTCGGCTGTATGATAAGAGTCGAACTGCTTATTAAACTTTTCAATGGTTTCTTTAGAAACGTTAAAGAGCTCATCATCAATAGCCTCTTTTTCGCCGCCGTTTGTTACCTTGCCTTCAAAGTACTTGTTGGTCATAGCAATACTTCTGTTAACAAGATTACCGAGTGTATTTGCAAGGTCGGTATTAAACTTAGCAATAAATGCTTCATAGGTAATGTTGCCGTCCTGAGCAAAGGGAACCTCGCTTAAGAGATAGTATCTTACGGCATCGCTTCCGAAACGTGCGGAAAGCTCATCAGCATAAATAACATTTCCCTTTGATTTACTCATTTTGTCTTCACCGAACAGTACCCAAGGATGACCGAGTACCTGCTTTGGCAAAGGCTCACCCAGTGCCATAAGTATAATTGGCCAATAAATAGTATGGAAACGAACAATATCCTTACCGATAACGTGTAGGTCGGCAGGCCAGAGCTTTTTATATTGTTCGCTGGGATTTTCGGTATCATAGCCGATACCGGTGATATAGTTTGAAAGCGCGTCAATCCATACGTAAATAACGTGCTTATCGTCAAAATCAACGGGTACGCCCCACTTGAATGAGGAACGGGAAACGCAAAGGTCGGTAAGTCCCGGTTTTATAAAGTTATTAACCATTTCTGCTTTTCTGGAAGCGGGCATAAAGAAATCGGGATTTTCGTCATAATATTTTACAAGACGGTCAGCGTATTTGCTGAGTTTCAGGAAGTATGCTTCTTCTTTAGAGTCAATTACGTCTCTGCCGCAGTCGGGACATTTGCCGTCTTTAAGCTGTGAAGCGGTAAAGAAGGACTCGCAGGGAACACAGTATTTTCCTTCATAAGAGCCTTTATAAATATCGCCCTGTTCATAAAGTTTTTTGAAAATCTTTTTAACGGTAGCTTCGTGGTCGGCATCGGTGGTGCGGATAAATTTATCATACTGGGTGTCAAGGCTATCCCATACAGCTTTGATTTGGGTAGAAATGTCATCCACGTATGCCTTAGGCTCAATGCCCTTTGCCTTTGCATATTCTTCTATTTTCTGTCCGTGCTCATCGGAACCTGTCATAAGGAAAACTTCGTACCCCTGACTTTTTTTGTGTCTTGCTATGGCGTCAGCCAAAACTATATCGTAAGCGTTTCCGATATGTGGCTTACGGGAAGTATAGGCGATAGCCGTAGTGATGTAGAATTTTTTGTTCATATTATCGTCTCCTGTGAAAAAATGCTAATTACGGTTTGGTAAATAAAAATGCTATAGAGCTTATAACAAAGCAGATAATCTGATAAAGGGCTACGTAAACAAGATTAACGTAGGTAGGATTTCCGAAAATTACGTAGCAGAAAAGAATGACGCCGAGAACAATAGAAAGCATATGGCAAATCTGCAAAAGCGCATTTGATTTTTTAACTCGGTTTGCCGCGTAAACGGTTGCCGCCATACCTGCCGCGCCGCTTCTGATTACAGCTCCTGCATTCATATTTTCCTCGAAGTTTGCGGCATTTCTATACATATGCACACCGCTTGAACTCATTATTTTAACCGAATCGGAATACAGGTCAAAATAATCGCATATCATTTCTTCGCTTATATTCTGGTCGCAGTTGTTTATTAAAATTGTAAGTCCCATAGCGCTTATTCGGTCAAGTTCCTTTGCAATATCCTGATTAGGAACGTATTTAAGAACCAGTAAAGCGCAGATTTTTGAATCTAAGGCTACGTAAACGGGAAAATATCCGTCACGCATAAGCTTTTTGTCATTTTCGGCATCGGGCACCTTGATTTCGTGGGCGAGCATTAAGGCGCGATTGCCTATATAAATACGTTTGTTGCCTACCCATCCTGCAATACCCAGTCGGTCTTCATATTTAATGGAGTCGGCAACGGGAATTTTAACCGCTTTGTTGGTTTCCATTATGTTTCTGAAAATGGGAGCTAAAGGACTGTTTGCCGTTTCGGTAATTGCACAGGCACAGGCTATGGTCTCTTCAAGGTTGTTTTCATTTATAACCTTCATATCGCGAAGTTTTATGGTTCCCTTTGGGAAAAGGGCGTGACAGTCGATTACACAGGCATTTGCCTGTTCAATTTGCTTTGCGCTTCTCAGTGAAGTAAGCACCGCACCGTAACGGCTAAGATGTTTTTCTGCGCTGCTTAAGGGCATTATGGAACAGGCAAGGGTGGTAAGGGGCGCAAAAAGTGAAGAAAATGCGCAAACCGTGAGTACGCCTGACATAAAATCATCTCGGTAAAAACCGAAAGCTACGCCCGAAAGTAAAGCAAAAATAAGACCGATATAAAAGATAAGCTTTGCTCTGCCGTCAAAATCAACGTCAAAGGTACTGTTTTTTACAAAGTCTGTAACGTTTTTTATAGGACGGGGAGCGGCAATAAGCACGTCACCGTCAATAGCGTTTCTTGCCATTGCAAAGGTGGTTGGCGCATCGTCAATAAGAGTAACACCGTATTTTTTGATATCGCTGCTTATTTTTATAAAGTTTTTATAGATATAATGACTTCTGCTGAAAGCAAAATACGAGCGGAAAACAAGGGATAAAGTAGTCAGCAGTGTGGCTGCATAATAAATACCGCCGTGAAGTTCTTTTATGAAGGACAGAATAATTAAAACAAAAGAGAATATAACCGAAAGGGCTATACCTGCCTCGGCAGAGGTTCGATTACTGAAAAGTGTTTTTAAAAAAATGAATATATCTGCATTCAGTATCAAAGCTAAAAGAAAGGAAATTGATGAAAAAACCGCAAGGGTGACGCTAAATGAAAGCTTCATATCCGAAAAAATCGGGAGTGAGAAAAATCCTATAAGCAAAAAGGCGAATAGGGTGCCCAAAAAGCTTAAAAAGCGTTTGCGTCTTTTGTTTAAAAGAATGCCTTTAATCTTCTTTTTGTCGCGGATTTCTTTATATTCGAACTCAGGGGTAAACGCGCTGTACTCTTCCTCTACCGTTTGTTCGCTCATTGAAAGAACGTTAGGTCGGACAATTTCGGTTATTTCATCAGGAAGGTTTACCTCTTTGGTAGAACTTATCATTTCGTCGGGAATAACCACAGGCATAGTGCCTGTAAAGGAAATAACCTGAGTGGGAGAGGTTTTTGCAAAGTTATCAATGTCGGAAATATCGGGAACGCTTTCGCTTTCTTTAATGGCAGAAAATACCATTGTAATGTCGTTCTCTTCGGTTTCTTTAACTTTTGGACGCTCAACCTCTTCTTCTTTCTTTTCTTCTTCAAGCCCTAAAATAGAGGCTACGCTGTCAAGGGTATAAACGGGTTTGTCGTCGGGCAAAAATTCTCCGTTGTTGCCGTCCATTATAAAGGGCAGACAATTTTCGAGAAGGCTTTCTTCATTTGCCTTTTCATTAGCTTCTTCTTTTTGATTTTGCGTTAAAACTTCATTGATTTCTTCTTTTGTTTCTTCAATGTCAGATGACGAAACTTCCATAGTTTCTTCGCTTAAAAAGCTGTCGTCAATATTAAATGAGGAAATAACAGCCTCTTCTTTGGGTGTCGATTCGCTTTTTTTAAGCATTCTTTCCCGAAGCGCTTCAAGGGGATTTTCGTTTTTACCCGAAATGCTTTTCTCCCCTTCGTTGCCGATTATTTCATCTTTAGTTAGTGAATGGGATTTAGGAAGATTTTCGGCAGCCTTTTTTGCGCTTTTATATAAATCATCATCAAAAACCGAGAAATCGTCATCAAGGTCCTTATTTTTTTTGAAATATCCCATTTAAGCACCTCCCGATTTAATGCTTCTTTTTCTGACAACCTCGTACATAAGTACGCCTGCAGCAACAGAGGCATTAAGGGAATTAATCTTACCGAACATGGGAAGACTTATCATTTCGTCGCATTTTTTGGAAACTAAAGTACCTATTCCTTTGCCTTCGTTTCCGATAACTATGGCGCAGGGAATGTTATAATCGAAATAGGTGTAATCTTTGCCCTCCATATCTGCGCCGAATACCCATATTCCTTTTTCTTTAAGCCTTTCAATTTCGTTGGCAATGTTTGTAACCCTTGCAACCGGCATATATTCCAGCGCACCGCTTGCTGATTTTGCAACGGTAGTATTAAGGGAAGCGCTTCTTCTTTTGGGAATAATAATTCCGTGAGCACCTGCAACTTCTGCCGTTCTGATTATCGCTCCTAAATTATGCGGGTCTTCAAGTTCATCGCAGATTATAATAAACGGGGCTTCGCCTCTCTCTTCAGCAAGGCGGAAAATATCATCAACGCTTGAATATTCTTTCACCGCACACTTTGCAGCCACGCCCTGATGATTTGCATTAAAACACATAAAATCAAGTTTTTTTACGTCTACTTCCTTGATTACGACACCTTTATCCTTGCAAGCACGCAAAATAGAAGAAACAGAACCGCCTCTTTCACCTTTTGCCACAAAAAGAGTGTCGATTGTTCTGCCTGAATTAATTGCCTCAAGCACCGCATTTCTGCCGATTAAGAGGTCGTTATTTTCTCTGTTTATTTCTTTTTCATTATTTCTCATCTGCAAAACCCTTACGTAAAGTTATTC
>JAZSHI010000038.1:0-19920 GCA_045533195.1 Acutalibacteraceae bacterium | reverse complement strand
TCTTTTAAAGCTTGTCGCTCATTCATAACAATACTGGCGTATTGTTCTTTGTCCTTGATTACTTAATTTCAATAAGAATCGTCGGGTCCTTTTTTGTTTGTCGTTGTTTAATTTTCAAGGTCCGTTCTGCTCACCTCGTCGATGGACAGCTTATATATATTACCACAATCAAAACCTATTGTCAAGAACTTTTTTATCTTTTTTTAAGTTTTTTTCGTGGTATTTTTTACTGCCGCTTTGCGACAGCCATATTGTTATACTACATTTATCCTCTCTTGTCAACACTTTTTTTGAAAATTTTTTAAACTTTTTTTGACACTACCATATATAGTAGTAGCGTCCCTTACGGAACGCTACTTTGAAGTTAACAATAGGATAAAAGTATGTTTTTAAGTTCTTCTTCCTTCTCGAGCATTTGTCTCACAAGTTCAAACTGTGTACGGCAACGAACAAGGTTATGCTCGGGATAAGAAGTTTTAAAGTAGGTGCTTCCTTCAAGATAGTCGGTAAGGAAACGCATACCGCATTCAAAGGTCATAAGCACAGAGCCTGTGTAGAGGGAAAGAACCTCTTCTTTTGAAAAAGCATCTTTACATTCACCAAGGAAACCTTCAGCATACATTTTAAAGAGAGAAGTTTCAAACTTAACCTTTGCAATGTCGGGTTCGTCTTCGGCAGCATAGGTTGCGCCGCTTCTGATACTGTCACCGAAGTCGTAAGCAGAAAGACCGGGCATTACGGTATCAAGGTCAATTACAGCAAGAGGCTCACCGTTGGCGCGGTTAAGCATTACATTATTAATCTTTGTATCGTTATGAGTAACCCTTAAGGGAAGCTCACCGCTTTCAAGCTTATCGGTAAGAAGTGAGCAAAGCTCTTTGTGTTCGCGAACGAAAAGAATTTCCTCTCTGGCGGTTTTAGCAAGACCAAAAGCGTCAGCTTCATAAGCCTTCATAAAGTTCTTAAAGCGGTTAGGTGTATTATGGAAATTAGGAATAACCTCAATAAGCTTTTCTGCAGGGAAATCGGAAAGCTGTCTTTGAAATATACCGAAGGCTTTGCCTGCTGCACGGAAAAGTTCGGGAGTTTCAGCAGTCTGCATTGTAATAGCATTATCTATATATATGTAACAACGCCAGAAGCCATCATCCACGCGAACGTAGTGCTGACCGTCTTTGGTATCCACAACGGTAAGACATTCTCTAAGGGGATCTCCACCCGCCTGAGCTACCTGCTGACGAATATGAGCAGTTACAAGTCTAACATTATTCATAAGTCCGTCAACGTCTTTGAAAATACCGCTGTTTACTTTCTGTAAAATATACTTTCTTGCGCGTGAGGTTTCAACAAAAAAAGTATCATTGATGTGACCGCATCCAAAAGGAACGGCTATCATCGGTTCGCCGTCAAGGGCAAAGAGTTTAGCAACATCTTCTGCACGATATCCCATAATTATTCCTCCATTTATCTTTTTGGGTTGATTTTTTTGAAGTATTTGTATTATATCATAATTTTTTTAAAAATATTTGCATTTTTGGTCGCATTTTTTTCATTTATGTGTTACAATATAAAAAAAGAGAGTCAGGAGATGCTTTATGAACTATAAAGGAACCGTTATAAACAACGAACTTACCATTGATAAAGTATATACCATACATTATTTTGAGTACGCCATAGACTTTGACTTTCCGGGAGAAATTCATGACTTCTGGGAGGCAGTATATGTTGATGCGGGTGAAGTCACGGTAACAGCAGGTACCGAAAAGCACGTTATGCGTCAGGGGGATTTCTTTTTACACCGTCCCCTTGAATTTCACGCTATCGCCTGTTCGGGCGGAGCCGCCAATGCCATAGTATTCTCATTCTCCTGCGACTGCGAAAAACTGTTTTCGGCAGCAGGGAAAATAATAAAATGCACAAACAAAGAAAAGGTTATTTTATCCGAAATTTTAGATGAAGGGAAAAACACATTCAGCGATCCGCTTAATGATGTATATTCAAAAAAGCTCCACAATAAAAAAAGCGCCCCCTTCGGCTCAGCGCAAAGCATTAAAAATCTTATGGAGATATTATTTATAGGTATAATCAGAGGTCAATCAAATCAGCACAAAGCTCTTCCTTACTCAAACGAGGATTTGCAGATACGCGAAATATGTGACTTTATAGACAGCCACCTCACAGAGCCCTTAAAATTCGAAGATTTGTGCAAAGAGTTTTCTATGGGAAAAACTGCACTAAAAAAACTCTTCCGCGAACATCTCGGTTGCGGCGCTATGGAGTATTACAACACTAAAAGAATCAGCGAAGCAAAGAAAATGCTACGCGAAAAAAAATACAGCGTAACCGAAATATCGGATACACTGCAGTTTTCTACCATACATTACTTCTGTAGAAAATTTAAACAAGCCGCAAACATGAGTCCGCTTGAATATCAGCGATCTGTCAGCAGCTTGGTGAAAAACTTCTTAGAAAGTGAAAAATAGGCGCAATTAACCAAAGAGTTTTCCGAGACCGTTTGAATCACCCATTGATAAACGATTATCATCTTTCCTATCTAATGTGATTTCATTTGTTATATCTTCTACAACAAAAGATACAACGTTAAGTTCAGGGCGAGTATATTCTTTCTTCATTATAAATACCTCCAAAAGAGACAAAACTACTTAGTACACTAATACTATAACACAAAGCAATCAAAAACGCAATAGTTTTTTTAAAAAAAATTAAAATTTTTTAAAAAATTTAGCAAATCCCTAAAAAACCTTTTAAAATAACGGTTTTTAGGCTTCCGAGTCCTAATTAAATATTATTATACACGTTTAAAATCGTTTTTGCAAGACTTTTTTTGTATCATATCACATTTTTTACATCTTACCGCAAACAATAGTACAAAGTTCGCAAAAAACAGGAAGCACTTTCGTGCTTCCTGTTTTAGTTTTCACTTAACAATTACTGTTCAGCAATAACATCTCGAACAATCTTGTTTGCAGCTTCTACATAAGAGTCACAAAGATTATAAGATTTTTCAAGATTAACGGAAACCTGAGCGGAAGTACCGGTAATAAGGTCTCTTACCATAGAAAATGTGTTTCCTGTAGGTTCAGTCACTCCAACAACACCATGAGTCACGGAGATTCTTTCAGGATCCTGCTTTTCGCGAAGCTCTAAGTACATCTTCTTAGCTTCTTCATTCTTGAAAATCTGTTCGAAGTTATAGTGGTCTTCATTAAGGAAGTAACGTAAGAAGTAAGCGCCGCCCTTGGGGTTCTTTGCGCCTTTGCAGAGTCCGTATGCACGGATATGGGCGGTATAGGGATAATTGGCATCATCCTTATTAATTTTGGGAAGAGGAGCAAAGCCTAAATCATCAATATCCATAGTGTAGAACCAACCGGGGCTCCTTCTAAGGCCGTAAGCACCACAAATCTGGAGAGCGATAGCACCCTTAGCAATGTCGTCATCATGGTTTTCAATAATTTTTGCAAGACCTGCGTCCTGAGCGCGCATCAAATATTCTATAGCAGCCTTGGTTTTTTCTTCCTTAAGGGAATTTACGAACGTATCGGTTTTTGTATCCCAACGAATCTGGGCACCACCGTAAGCGCTAAGCCAGTCTTCAAAGGTGATAGAGGCACCGGGACGGCTAAAGCCACAAGCACTCTTAACCTGCTCCATAAGAGTCCACATAGAATCAACGTTCCAGTTGTTCTGCTCCATAAGTTCAGCAGGAGTAGTAATACCGTTTTCTTCAAGAATGGTTTTATTATAGTAGGTCATAGCACCAACTATATCCCAAGAAGATTTAACGCTGTTTACAAGATAGCAATAATCACCAACAGTAAATCTTTCGACAATACCCTGATTCCAGAAGGGATCCTTTACATCCATACCGGTAGTTTCAACCTCTAAAGGCATAAGAACATTAAGGGTTTTGGGGAAGTCGCCGTTTTCAACAACAACGTCGGGAGACTGGTCGGCAGCAATAAGAGACGTCACCTTTTGTATGTAGTCACTCTGATTAACAGCAACAAGCTCTGCCGTCATACCTGTAGCCTCTTCGAAGCCCTGAAGACAGATAGCGGTATCGGTTGCTGTATGGTCAATCCAAGTAGCAAACTGAACGGTTGTACCGCGAAGCTCACTGGGAACCTCGAGGAAGAACTCTTCTTCGTTAACAGCACCGGGAGTAACGCCGGGGTTTTTCTTGTTTTCACCCTTATCTCCACAGCCTGCAAGACAGACAACAGACAAAAGCATTGCAACACAGAGCAAAAGTGTAATTATCTTTTTAATCATAACAAAAACTCCTTTTCTTTTTTTGCATTATACCATTTCTTTGCAATAAAGTCAAGCAAAAAAGTAAAACGGAAAATACCTAACGGAGCGCTCACTTAGGGATAAACCGCCTAAAAAAGTAAATTTTTGCGGTCTAATGTGTTAAAAAGGGGCTGTCTCACTAAGGTAAAGTGAGACAGCCCCTTTATTCTGATTAATATCCGCTCTGGATTTTCTTAACTTTAAATTCGCTCATAGCGTATTTATGCTTTTTAACGGCTAAGTCCTTTGCATACTTTGTAATATAATCGGTATATTCATCCTGCTTAAGATTAAAGCGTAGGCTTAAATCCATTTCATCCAAATAGGTATTATCTTTAGAAGTATCAACAATATAGAAAAGACGGATATATTTGCTCCCGTTTTCTTCTGCCTCAAGAATCTTTACGTCTTTTGCAGCGATATCCTTAATATCCTTCCAGAAATCCACGCCGTAATTTGTGTCAACCTCAGGATCGGCAATAACACTTACAACCTCTTTAGCTTCCTTGGCAGGAGCGTTACCGGTAGTCTCAGCATTTTCTTCGGTAAGGCCGTTGAATTCATTATAGATATCAACAATGCTTTCGCCCTTTAAGAGATGCTCCTTGTAATGCTCCATATCAGCCTTAGCTTCAGTAGCCTTGGCTTCTTCCATTTCGGTAATGTCGGTCTGTAAAATAAGGGCTACACGGTAAGAAGCATCAAAGGATTTTTTGATGTCCTCGGCAGGAACAGCCTTTTCGCCTTCTTTGCCGTAAAGATGCTCAAAATACATATCGCCATAGGTGGAATAGATAAGAGCATATCTATAGGTTTCATAGCCTATACCGTTTGCGGCATATGCAGCGCCGTAGTAGTTATAATAATACTGGGCGGTGTAGTCAATATCGCTGATATCTGCGGAAGTTAAGGTGAGACCTGCATCCTTGAAGAGCTTTTCGTATGCGGCAAATTCAGCAAGAATTTCAACTGCGCGGTTTTCTACCCAAGTAACATAGTCGGTGTCGTCAATCTTCTGAGAGTAGTAATCAACCTCGGTAACGGTGGTATCGGTACCTGCTTCCTTTAGCTGTTCATCAACCTTTGTACGAGCTTCGCTGTCTGCGGTAACAAGAGCATAAGAATATATAGCGGCAGAGAATTTAGAATCAGCAATCTCTACTGCAATTTCATTTTGCTTATGAAGACATCCCGTAAAAGAGAACATAAGCAGTATTACCAACATAACCGAAAGTAATGATTTTAAGGTTTTCATTATTTTCTTCCTCCTAATGTATCTACAATGAAGATATTATAATATAAAATTTCAAAAAAGTCCATAACTTTTTATTAATTTACAACGCATTTACAATTTCTTTTATAAGAGAGGACAAATTCTGCGCTTTTTTGGGGCGTATTATCAGCGTCACTACATCCCCTTTATTAAGTCTCATTCTCTCTCCGAAGACACCGCCCAGCTTTAAGAAGGTTTCCTGATTAAACTGCGTCAGATGAAGCGCAACATCATTTCCTTCCTTTACGATTTCATAAATATCGGCGGCTATTGCCTTATTTCTAAGAAGAGCAATATCAATAAGTCCCATAACCGATTTGGGCGGTTCGCCGAAACGGTCAACAAGCTCGTCGATTACGTCGCGCACGTCCTCGTCATCAACTATATCGGCAATACGTTTATAAATGCCCAGTCTTGCAGGAAGGCTTTCGATATACTTTTCGGGGATATGAGCAGGTACGTTAAGGTCAGTTGTGCAGACGGTATCCGCCTTTGTTTGTTCTTCCCCGTTATCCTGCATAGCCTCTCCCAGAAGCTTTAAGTACATATCATATCCTACCGCTTCCATATTGCCGTGCTGAGCGCCGCCGAGAATACTTCCCGCGCCCCTTATTTCAAGGTCGCGCATAGCAATTTTAAAGCCTGAGCCAAACTCTGTAAATTCTCTTATAGCTTCAAGACGTTTAACTGCGTCTTCATTTAAAACCTTGCCTACCTTAAAGCAGAAGTAAGCGAAAGCCCGTCGGTTAGAGCGTCCTACTCTGCCCCGAAGCTGATGAAGCTGAGAAAGTCCCATTCTGTCGGCATCCTCTATAATAAGCGTATTTACGTTAGGGACATCGACACCCGTTTCAATAATGGTGGTACAAACAAGCACATCTATTTCATTTTCAATAAGCCTCTGCCAGACTCTCGAAAGGGTTTCCTCGCTCATTTTTCCGTGGGCAACCTCAATTCTTGCATCAGGCACAGCAGTTTTTATACGGGCGGCAACCTTCTCTATAGACTCCACCCTATTGTGCAGATAGTAAACCTGACCGCCGCGGCGAAGTTCCTTTCGTATAGCATCATAAAGCATTGAATTATTCTGCTCTAAGACATAGGTCTGAACGGGATGTCTTTCCCCCGGCGCCTCCTCTATACTGGACATATCCCTAAGTCCCGTCATAGCCATATTAAGCGTTCTGGGAATGGGGGTAGCGGAAAGCGTCAGCACATCTACCGACGGATAAAGTTCCTTAAGCTTTTCCTTTTGCGCAACACCGAAGCGCTGTTCCTCATCAATTATAACAAGACCTAAATCCTTAAATTTAACATCCTTTGAAATAAGACGGTGGGTACCTATTATCATATCCACCCTGCCTTTATTCAAATCACTTACTATTTTTTCCTGAAGTTTAGGCGAAACAAAGCGGGATAAAAGCTTAACCGTTACGGGAAGTTCGCCTATTCTTTTAAGAGCAGTATTATAATGCTGCCATGCAAGAATGGTGGTAGGCACCAAAAGGGCGCATTGTTTACCGTCACAAATACATTTAAAGGCGGCGCGCAAAGCAACCTCGGTTTTACCAAAACCAACGTCACCGCATAAAAGTCTGTCCATAGGAACTGCGCGTTCCATATCCTTTTTAATTTCATCAACGCTTTTCAGCTGGTCTTCGGTTTCTTCGAAGGGAAATCTTCGCTCAAAGTTATTCTGAAGGTCGGTATCGGGAGAAAAAGCATAGCCCTTTGCCGCCATACGCTTTGCATAAAGGGCGGTAAGCTCCTTTGCCATATCCTTTACGGCTTTTCTTACCCTTGCTCTTGTTTTATGCCATTCGGCTGAGCCAAGCTTATTAAGTTTTACCGCCTGAACATCTGCGCCGATATAACGGGACACCAAATCAAGCTGTGTTACGGGAACGTAAAGCACGTCCTGTCCTGCATATTTTATTTTTATATAATCCTTAGTTATTCCCGAATTGGTAATATGCTGGATTCCGCCGAATACGCCTATTCCATGAGCGGTATGCACCACAAGGTCGCCGTATTTGAGCTCATCAAGACTGCCTACAGCTCTGCTGTCTTTAGGTCGGCGAACGGGCTTTTTAGCGGTTGACGTAGTGCCCTTTCCCGCAATCAGCATAAAGCGGCTGCCCGAAAGCTCAAAGCCGCCCGAAAGAGCGCCAACCGTTACGGTAACCTCGCTTTTAATTTTTTTGATTTCTTCACTAAAACCGGCGTTTATACCTTTATCACGCAAATCCTGAGCAAGAATACTTCCCGCCTTTTCGTTGCCCACAACTATAACGGCATTACCCTTTACGCTTTTCACAAATTTAAGGTCATCAAGCAAAACCTCAAGGTCGCCGTTCCACTGTGACGAACGTTTTACGGTAAAATTCACAAGGCTTAAGGGAGACAGTTCATAGCGATTTCGCTGAAAGCTGTCCATAATTACCGCTTTTTCCATATAGGAATAGAACCTGCTGTCGCTTAGCATAAGCCTTTCGGCTTCTTTTCCCACAAAGCCTTCTTCCAACAGCCGTTTAATATCCTCACACAGCTGAAGTCTTAAATTTTTAAGATGTTCGTTTACTGCGGCGCTTTCGTTTAAAACCATAACCGAGTCTTTCACATATTCAAGCACCGTAGAGGTTTCATCGAAAATAAAGGGAATATATCTGTCAAAGGAAGAAAAAACTCCTGCTTCTATATCCCTCAAATCCTTTTGAAGTCTTTCTTTTCTTTGGTCGCTGTTTTTATGCTTTAATTCTTTATTAATTATTTCTTTAAGCCTTTCACTTCGTACAGCCACTTCGCAGGCAGGGGTTACATCAACGCTCTCAACCAGATCGGTGCGTCGCTGTGTCTCGGCATCAAAAAAGGAAATGCTGTCAATTTCATCGCCCCAGAATTCTATTCTTACGGGATTTATGGCTTCGGTAGTGAAAAGGTCAAGAATACCGCCGCGAAGGGCAAACTGTCCTGCTCCCTCTACCATTTCGCTTCGGACATACCCTGCATCTATAAGTCTTTCAGTAAGCGCGGAAAGGTCAAAACTTTCCCCAACCGACAGCGTAAAGGTACTGCTTATCAGTTTTTCTTTAGGAAGAGTAGGCTGGACTGCGGCATCCACCGACATTATAAGCACCCTAAAATCCCCGCCTGCAACAGCAGACAGGGTGTGTATTCTTTTATGCTCGTACTCTCTTGACTCTCCGTAGGTTCCTGCAAGGCTTAAATCACGGTAGGGAAAACTGAGCGCATCCACTCCTAAAGCCACCAAGTCGCTATAAAGAGAATATGCTTCGGCTTCTCCCGAAGTGATTACAGTAACGGGACTTTTAATTTCCTCGCTAATTACTGCAATATTTACCGCCTTATAAATTCCCGACATTCCCGTACAAACAGCGGGAAGCTTTTGAGAATTCAGTGCAGATAAAAGGGAAAGAAAATCAGAGTCGCCTTTTATTACCTCTTTTAAAAAACCGAACTGTTTATTCATTAGTGATTATAGCGGTTCATAGCCGCGTCTGCACCGTCCCTTAAAAAAGTTTCTATTGCCTTGACCGCATTATCGCGGGCATTATCAAAAAGTTTTTTATCCTCTTCACCCATTCTGCCGAGAACCCAGTTAGCAATATCGCTTGTTCTGTCAGGTCGATCCCCTACTCCCATTTTCAGACGGGCAAAATCCTCGGTACCCAGATGCTCTATAATACTCTTTAGCCCCTTTTGCCCACCTGCGCTGCCATTTTTTCTTATACGCATTTTGCCGGGCTGTAAAGACACATCATCAGAAACAACAAGCAAAGAAGCGACGGGTATTTTATAGAACTTCATAACCGCGTTTACAGACTCTCCCGAATTATTCATAAAGGTCTGAGGTTTTAAAACAAGCACCCTCTCGCCCTTTATATTGCCTTCGCCGTAAATTCCCTTAAACTTATTTTTATTAAGGGTAATGGAGTGTTTTTCGCAAAAGGCATCGACTACGTCAAAACCTGCATTATGACGGGTGTGTTCGTACTCGCTTCCGGGGTTGCCAAGCCCCACTAAAATAAGCGAATATATACTTTCTTCATTCTTCTTTTTAAAAAACATTTTTATCACCTTTTATCCTTAAATATGATAACATATCTTTTTTCTTTTTTCAAGACGGCATATGGGATTTTGGAATTGCTTCAGAAAAGATAAGCAACTGTGAATGCCACATTAAAGCTTTCTGTAAAACTCCAAGTAATTTTCGCTGAAATCCCGCATTCCTTTTCTACCGATTTTGACAAATTAATACAATTTTCTTTTTTCTGTTGCAAAATACTCTACCTATATATATAATATACATACTAAATTACAAAAGAGGTTTAAAAATGAGCGAGAGAAAAAAGAAAATCCTTCTGCCCTTAGCCATAGTTTTATCGGTTATTTTAACTGCATCGGTTGTTCTTTACTTTTTTCCTAAATTAGAAATTAGGCTTATAGGAGAAAAAGAAATAACCGTTCCCTATGGAGAGGAATATGTTGATTCCGGTGTGACAGCATTTTACGGCAAAAAAGAATTTTCTTCTATTACCACCGACGGTAAGGTAGATACCGACAAAATAGGCAGTTATGTTCTTACATACTCTGCAACACGAAACAAAACCACAAAAAGCGTAACCCGTACCGTTCACGTTGCTGACCTTACGGGCCCCGATATAACTGTAGAAGGCGAGGTTACCGTTTTTAAAGGCTATCCCACAAGCGATATAGTTTTAAACTATTCTGCCATTGACCTTTTTGACGGCGACTGCACCGCTTCGGTAGAAAGAGTCAACAATTCGGACCATATTATGCTCTATGCCACCGACAAAAAAGGAAACAAAAGCGAAAAAAAGGTTAATGTTAAATTTGTTGATGACACAAAGCCTCCTGTAATCACACTCAAGGGCGAAAAATTTGTACTGCTGAATCCCGGAGAAAGCTATACCGATCCCGGCGCTTCGGCAAAGGATGACCGCGACGGAGATATAAGTAATCTTATAACCAACAGCGGTATGCCTGATATATCAAAAAAAGGCAGTTATGAAATTACCTACACCGTAACAGATAAGGGCGGAAACAAGGCTACTGCCGTTAGATATATTGTAGTAACCCCAAAACGAAACGAAACAAATCCCGGACAAAAGGTTATTTATCTGACCTTTGACGACGGCCCCTCCTCCAACACTCCTTACATTCTTGATATTTTAAAAACCTATAACGTAAAGGCAACCTTCTTTGTAACGGGACAGCATACGGGAAGTCTTCCTCTTATTGAAAGAATTCATAAAGAAGGTCACACGGTAGCCGCCCACACCTATTCACACAAATGGGAAATATACAAAAGCGTAGATTCTTATTTTGCCGACCTTGACAGTATAAATTCCATTATAGCAAAATACACGGGCAGTCCCTCAACCCTTATACGATTCCCCGGCGGCTCTTCAAACAAAGTCAGCGCAAATTACAAAAAGGGTGTTATGTCCGATATTGCCGCACAGTGTTATACAAGAGGTTACGTATATTTCGACTGGAATATTGATTCTATGGATACCTCCACTTCTGATCCTGCTAAAATAGTTTATAATATTACAAGCCATTTAGGAAACGGATATTATAACGTTTTAATGCATGATACAAAGACGGTACACCGTCAGGCATTGCCTCAGGTTATCCGCTACGGCCTTGAAAACGGATACACCTTCCTTCCCCTTGATACGTCAAGTCCTGCGCCTCATCACAGTATAAGAAACTAAAAAAAATTGCAGAGAACGAAATGTTCTCTGCAATTTTTATTATGCAAGTTTTCTCTTAGCAATCTTTAAGATTTTATAAAGGGGGAAAAACATTAACGCGGATATGACGGCATTACCGATACAATGAAGAATATCGAAGGTAAAGCCCGAAACTATCCAGGCCACAGCGCCCTGCACCCCCAAGGTCAGAAAGTATGGAAGACTGCAAATCACTCCATAGCTAATGCCGAAAAGAGCTGCTAAAACCGTCCACAAAACAGTCAGTAACACGGGGGATGATTTACCGGCTTTTGCTTCAATAAGACTGTGCAACGGCAAAAAACAAAGTGATATAAGTACCAGCATTGCCCATACATAAAGATATATCATATTCCAAAGGTGAAAGCCGTGAAGAAATATCTGAATAATGGAAAAAACGTATGCGGGAAGTAGCGCTTTTACACCGAAAACACAGGTTAAGGCTATTAGCATAACCGTTACGGGTTCAATATTAGGAAGAACGTTCATTATTTCCTTAAATGCGATAATGAGTGCCGAATAAACGCCGAAAAAAGCAATTTCCTTTAAGGATAAGCCTTTACTTTGTGTAGGTTGCTTCATAGGCTTCTCCGTCTTGAATTTTTATATCGTTAAGACCGAAATTAAGCATCTCTCCGCCCTTTGTGATACACCACCAAGCACCGTCTTTAGAGAAATCGGCGGTGACAGAGTCTATAGTGGTATATAGTCCGCTTTTTTCATACTCAATAAGCTTTACTTCAACGAGCGCCTCGGCAAGAGTTTCCTTCTCGGTTTTAAGCTCAACCGTTTTTTCGCTCCCATTTTCAAAAACTATTTTAAAGGTTACCGACTTTTGAGCGGCAGATGCAGAAGTGCCTATACCGTCAACTCCCTTTTCCCTGCATCCTGCAAGGGTAAAAAAAGTAAATACTAACATTGCGGCGGCAAGTAAAGCTATACTTTTTTTAAGAAAATTTTTAAATTTCTTTATATTTTTCATAAAAAATACTCCTTTTGATCTTTACTACGTCGCACCGTACAAAGTCAAAAAGAGAGCAATGGAAAACAACTTGCCTTCCGCCGAAGGCAAGATTTTTTCACAAAGCCGTCATCCTCGTGACACTTTGCACAGCACCTTACAGCAGGTATTCCGACTTAGAGACATTTTTTGTTGCCGCGCCTTCCCATATTTCTACAGTGACACAAAGCGGCATTTAACCCATTACGGCGACGGGATCGTGAGGGAATTTCACCCTGCTTCCCTTTTGATTCTTTTTTAAAAAGAAACTGTAAAGCTAACGCAAAAACATTCTATCACACAAAAAAACAAAAAGCAACTTATTTTTCCAATAAGTTGCTTTTCTATTTAATTAATAACGACTACCAAGTGAATTTTCGGGATAGCGTACTACTGCTGTTCCGTTTTCCTTAGTTTCAGGCCAAGCAGTAATCATCTGAGAGTTTACTGCATCGGTCTGATAGAGACGGATGTAGTCAATTCTGTGCTCATAATAATTTTCGTGAGCATCCTTACTATAGGTATAACCATAAGTGGGTGAACCCATAGCGCAGGAAGAAATGAAGTAGTTCATAAGACAGTGAACAGATACGGATTCGTGGTCCTTGTACTCATAATTCATAAATATTTTACCGTCGAATGCCCATTTAATGCACTTATCATCCCAGTAGAATGAATACATATGGTAATCATCGGGAAGAAGGTCGCCGTATTTTTCCTGATTGTATTCAAGATAAGCGGAGTTTTCGGTGCCTCTCTTAAAGATATTGTTACCGCCAAGACCTTTATGACCGTTAGTACCTGTATTAGCGGTACCGTCAGCGTTATATGCTGACCACCACCAGTGAACAGTGGCACCGTATTCGTGGGGACGGCTGTAGTTTTCGAGGATGTCGATTTCGGTCATACATACACGGTTCTGTTCTGTACCGCCGAAACGCTTCATAAACGCATCAGCACCAACAGATGCACCGTTTGCCCAGTAGGTAGTGAATGCAGGATCGGGAGCAAGTTTGGAATAGATGTCCATTACGCCGTACTTCCAGGTCATAGTCCAGTAGGTAGAAATCTGAGAACCGATAAAGTCGATATCATTTACACGCTTTGTACCGCAAACAAGCTCACCGTCGGTCTGATGAATAAGACCTCTTTTATCGCTGCCTTCGTATGCGGATTCGCCTCTTACGTTTACGTTATAGGATTTTCCACCAAGACAGGAATCAGTTACTTCTGACTGACCGGTACGATAGTCACTCCACTTAGTAAGGTCAATAGTAGAGCCTTCGAATTCGTCGCTCCAGTTAAGAGTAAAGGTGCCTTTTTCTGCTGCGTCATATTTACCGTTAATTGTATAGCCGTCTGCCCAGTTGATACCAGCCTCTTTACCTTCGTTAGCCTTTACTTCTTCGAAGAGAGCCTTGAAGCCTCTCCAGGTTGCAAGGTCGCTACCGCCCTTAACAACAAGCTTTTTGCCAACTACCTTGATTATGTAGTTGTCGCCTTCTACAGTAACGTCTTTACTTGCAGGTCTGTCGCAATCGCCGATAAGAATTTCATATTCATCTTCGGCATCCATATCCTCTGCTTCTTTTAAAATATAGTCGTGCTGGTCATAAAAGCTTATATATTCATCAACAATAAGACCGTGAAGCATCGAGGTTTTTCTGGGGAGAACGAGGGTGAATTTACTAAGGTCCACACCTGCTACACTGTTATTAAGAGCAGGGCTTTCGGGAGCATAAATAAATTCGTAGTTCTTCTTAAGCTTTGCCCAGTCCTCAGGAGTCTGACAGAAGTTACTTGCGAACCATTCGTAAGCAACGGGCATCATTTTGTTATTAACTGTCTGAATACAGATTTTATCATTAATTACTGCAACAATAAAGTCGGAAGAACAGTTAGTACGGTTATCGAGAAGTCTCTGTTTTGCAACAGCACTTTCTTCTCTATTTGTGTCACCAATGAGGATTTCGTAGTTGTCGTCATAATCTTCAAAGGCAGCATCCTTACGGATATTAATTTTGCAGTCAAAGGTTTCCTTTAAGAGAAGACGAAGCTCTTTAGCAGCAGTTTCTACTTCATTCGTGGGTTCAAAAGCACGAGTGACAGCATAAACGAATATGCCTTCTTCATCGATACTTGCAGGAACGCTTGCCCCTGCACAAGCAGAAAGGGATACGACCATAATAACCGCTAAGATAAAACATACAATACCTTTAATTTTAGTTTTCATATTAGTCTTTCTCCTTTCTTATGCCTTTTTCTTTTTGAAAACAACAAGTACAAGTACTAAAACTACTGCTACGAGCAAGAGTGCGCCCGCACCGATACCAACGTAGAGCCATGGGAAGCTCTTAGCGCCCAAGGACGCGTCAATAATTGTAGATACGTCAACATTGGTTCTGTCTTTATAGAGGAGGTTACCGTTTGCATCGCGTTCAGCCGCAACGTATTCGGTGTATTCCTTAGGTTCGCTTAGGGGTACTGTTTCATCAGCAAGTGTGAACTTAATGTCATCTATAAAGAGTTCAACGTAACCTGGAGTTTGAAGTGTTACGAAACCTTCTACAGAGTTGAAGGTGTAGGAAACCTCTACCCACTCATTTTGCTTAAGGTCAGCAATGGGAACTACAGGATAGTAGTCACCGGTTGTTGTCCAAGCATATTCAAAGCTACGGCTGGAAACAATCTTAACAGCGCCGTCGGTGTGGAAGTGCTTACCAAGTTTCACCTTCATAGAAACGGTATAACGCTCACCTTCAGCAATCTGGTTACCAAGAGTTAAGATAACCGAGTTTTCATTGAACATTGAGTTACCTTTTCTGTGGAGAGAATATCTGCCGCTGGTTACGTTATCCTTTGAGTTGCCTTCTTTTTCGCTGTCATATACTTCATAGTCGAAGTCGTGAATGGTATAACCGAGTCCCTTTGAATATGCCTTATCATAGAAGCCTTCATCAAAGTTTTCGATTATTTCATAGTCAAGGAAACGAGCGTAAATAAGTTCACTCTTTTCTCCGAATACCATGTTACCTCTGGTCTTCTCAAGGAAGGTGCCGTCAGCAGATTTGGTGAAGTAACCCTTGAACTTCATACCCTCTTTGGTAAGGGTTTCAGGAACCTTTTTCTCAAAACTCTGACCGGTTTTGCCGATAAGATACTCAGGACAACCCTTTGCGCCTTCAGCATTAAAGGCTACTGCAACCTGACCTTTAGCAAGAGGTCTAATGGTAACGTCGTCAATGTAAACTTCCCAGCCTTTGATACCGCTTAAGTAGCAGTAAAGCTCGGTATAGCTTTCGCTATCTAAATTGGCGGTGGTACAAGCAAAGGACTTGGTCATCCATTTGCCCTTCTGCTCTTTTGCTTCTTTAGAAGAAATGGCAATAGCACCGCAAAGGTAGGTCTTACCTGTATTACGTCCTATATATATGTTTTTACCTGAAGATGCAAGGAACTGCATAGACATAGGAGCATCTGTATATTCCTTGATATAGTAGTTAACTGTTATAACGTATTCTTTCTTTTGTTCGAGCTTATACATCGCACCGCCGTCTTCGAGAGCAAACATACCTGCAGTTATACTCTCGTTTGCTTCGTCATAAGCAATACGGAGAGATTTATTACCACTCTTCTTTATATTGGAGACAACTTTACCATTTCTGAGAACGTAACCTGTAGTTTCGTTACAGGTATAGTTTTCGAAGGAGTAAACATAGGTAGAGGACTCGTTCCATTTAGCATAAGCGATTACTGCGGTATCAGCCGCCAAGGTCTTAAGCTCAAACTTTGTTTCACATTCAGGTTCATTGTACCAGCCTGCGAAGGAGTAACCAACACGTGTGGGAGGAGCAGGAACTTTAATTTCGTCGCCTACTTTACCAGTAACGAGTTCACCGGCACCGCCGTTTTGACCGTCAAAGTAAACGTAAGGAGCTTCAACCATTTCAACCAAAACGTTATCGAGATAAACGTCGATTTTTTCGCCGGCTTTTTGAGTCTGGCCATTAAATCTGATATAGAGTTCTTCACCTTTTCCGTAGCTGGTTTGTCTAACATTTGCTTTAATAATAAACTCAACAGATTTCCAACCGTTTGTGCCGCCTGCAGGAAGCTCTGTATAGGTGTGCTGGTAGTAATAGTTAACATCATTCCACCAAAGGTTCCCGGTATCACCGGAAAGTAATCTGAAGCTTAACAGATTAGTCTGACTTGCTCCGCCCTTATAGTCGAATTTAATTCTGTAAATAGCGTCGTGAACGATACCCTTTGCAATAAGAGCAGCCTGAGTAGTACCAAGACCTGTTTTATTGTCTTCCTTACGGTTTACGTACCAACGAAGTGCGTAGTCATCGCCTTTACCCATACCCTTGCCGCTGTCAGCAAAAATGTTGGGGTCATTTTGCGGGTCGTTTGCATAGGGATATTCCTTAAAGGACATAGCGAAGGGACCCCATTTAGCATAAAGCACAACATTAGCTTCGGGATAAATAGTCTCTTCATAAGGAGTGGTATAAGCAGAATCTGTAAACCAACCCAAGAATTCAGCTCCATCGGAATGGGTAAGCTTGGGAAGATTAATCGGTTCGCCTCTCTTGGCAACGTGCTTAATGGTACCCTGAGCAGTATTGGTTTCAAGGAACATAAGCACTTCTTCGTTAGTTGTAAGAGATCTAATCTTAACATCATCGAAGTACATAATAACGTCTTCGTTTTCAGTCAGTTTAATACCGAGGAAAGCGGCATTATCGGAACCCATAGTGCCTGTAGTAAAGTTATAGGAACATTCTACCCAACCATCAGTCTTTTTAAGCTGAGTTGTTTCGGGAGCTTTATACACTTTACGTCCGCCCCAGGAGTTGTTAGCGGCAGCGGTAAGAGTATAGAACTGAACTTCCTGATCAGCCTTTTCTACCTTGTATTTAAAAGAAATGGTATAATACTGGTTATCTTCAAGACCTTTACCTAAGTAGATAATGTTATCGTCTGAAGAATAACGTTTATGCTCATAAGATTCGGGATTATTGATATTTTTACCATTAGGTTTGGAAACATCCTTATCAAGTGCGGGATCGGTGTTCCAATGGAACTTAATGGCATTATTACCTCCATACACAACATCACTCTGTTTAGACATTGTGGTATAGAAAATAAGATAGTTACTCTTATAAATTGCTTTATAGTCGTCGCTCGTAACACCGGCAGTACCATTATCCTTATTTACTGCCTGCTTTTCCCACTGGTCAGCAGTATAGTTTTCAAAGGTCTGTGTAAAGCCTGAATAACCGAGCCATTTTGCATAAATGGTTGTATTAGTATTGGGATAAACAGTATCGGTGAAAGGAGTTGTGAATTTACTGTCAAGATACCAACCTAAGAATTTATAACCCTCGGGATGAACTATCTCAGGAAGCTTAACAGCATCGCCGCGTTTAGCAACATGCTTAATAGCTGCTTCGTTAGTATTGGGTTCGATAAGCATAACTACTTCTTCATTGGTGTTATGAGACTTAATCTTAATATCATCGAAGTACATAATTACGTCTTCGTGTTCAGAAAGTTTAACACCAAGGAAAGCAGCATTACCGCTGCCCACTTCACCGGTAGTAAAGTCATAGGAATATTCTACCCAGCCGTCAGTCGGCTTTAAAGCAGTGGTTTGGGGAGCTTTATAAACTATACGTCCACCCCAAGAGTTGTTGGAAATAGCAGAAACAACATAGAACTGTACGTCCTGATCAGCCTTTTCTACCTTATACTTAAAGGTAATGGTATAATCCTGATTGTTTTCAAGTCCCTTTCCTACATAGAAAAGGTTATCTTCGGCAGAATAACGCTTATGCTCATAAGAATCAGGATTTTGTGCGTTTTTACCGTCCGGCTTAGAAACGTCCTTGTCTAATGCGGGATCGGTATTCCAGTGGAATTTAACTGCATAATTACCGCTGTTTACCTCTTTAGTCTGCTTAGACATTGTAGTATAGAAATAATAGTAGTTGCTTCTATATTTAACGGTATAGTCGTCGCTCTTATCATCAGCAGTACCGTTATCTCTAGTATAGTCCTTAGCTTCATATGCATCCTGAGTATAGTTTTCAAAGCCCTGTTTAATGGTGAAGTATTCAGCCCACTTTCCGTAAACAGTTACAGGAAGTCTTTCGAATACTTTGCCTTCATAAGGAACGGTAAATTCTTTATCAAGGAACCAACCCTTGAAAACTCCGCCTTCGGGATGTTCGATTTCGGGAAGCTTGACTTCGTCGCCGCGTTTACCCTTAATGTTAATAACTTCGCCTTCTACGTTGGTGTTAACGGTAATAACACTCTCGTAAGGCTGAGCAAAAGCTTCTATTTCAACGTCGTCGAAGTAAACGATAGTTTCAATACCGGTACCTTCGCCCTTTTCGATATTGTTAATACCGAAGAACACATCAGTGCCTGTGCTATTGAAGTTAGTGGTAAACTGGAAGGTTATTTCATGCCACTTACCGTCACTATCCAACTTAATATTTTTAAGTGTATCGTAAACGGTTCTGTTACCCCAAGCGTTATTTTCAATACCAGTTGTCATATAGAAACTAACGGGTACATCTGCCTTTTCGGCAAGATACTTAAAGGTAACAACATAAAGTGTGTTGTTTTCAAGACCTTTTCCGAGGTGGAAATAGTTATCATAAGAGGTTACACGGGAAGTATTATAATAGTTATGGTCTTCCTTATCGGTAATCTGTACGGGATTCCAATGGTATTTAATAGCATTACCGCTATCACCATAGGTAACCTCACTCTGCTTGGTCATAGTAGGAGCGAAGTAAAGACGGTTAGACTTTTCTTTCTGACCGTTTTCATTGGTTTTTACATTATAACTATCCTTAGTATAGTTTTCGAAATCCTGAGTTAAGCCGGGGATTTCGCCCTTCCAGTATGTATAAATGGTTTCATCAGCATAGCCGTATTTGGGCACAAGATGAGGGGTTGTGCCTACTTCATCCTTGTACCAACCCATAAACCATACTTTGCCCTCGGGATCAACAGGATCTTTCGGATATTCGAAATCATCGCCTGCCATACCCGTAATTTTGGTTTCGGTATCGCTGAGAGTATCCTTGAAGGTAACGGTAACAGGAGCATTCCAACGGGAATAAACGGTTATATCTTCTTCCTTGGAGAAAGCAACCTCGGCGATTTTTTCGGTACGCTCAACGTTTGCATACCAACCATCGAAGATATGAGAAGGATCCTTAGCTCTGTCGCCAATATTCCTTTCATCAAGATTAATCTTTTCGCCTTCTTTTCCGAAGAAAAGTTCATCAGTTGCAGAATATTCATCTTTAAGGAGAATTATGCCGGAATCAGCACCGACTTTTGTAACGGATACATCATCAATTTCAGCACTGATACCATGATAGTTGGTTGTATAGAATGCAAGTGCATTATCCTTTGTAAATGATTCAGGAGTAGTAATAAAATATGTAGCTGTATGCCAATCTTCACCGCAAGCATATGCAGAAGCATTGCCATTGCTGTCATAAAGAGTGAACATATTACTG
>JAZSHI010000017.1:0-4242 GCA_045533195.1 Acutalibacteraceae bacterium | reverse complement strand
TCTTTTAAAGCTTGTCGCTCATTCATAACAATACTGGCGTATTGTTCTTTGTCCTTGATTACTTAATTTCAATAAGAATCGTCGGGTCCTTTTTTGTTTGTCGTTGTTTAATTTTCAAGGTCCGTTCTGCTCACCTCGTCGGTGGACAGCTTATATATATTACCACAATCAAAACCTATTGTCAAGAACTTTTTTATCTTTTTTTAAGTTTTTTTCGTGGCTTTTTTACTGCCGCTTTGCGACAGCCATATTGTTATACTACATTTATCCTCTCTTGTCAACACTTTTTTTGAAAATTTTTTATTTTTTTTATTTTATTCCCTCCATTGCCCTGAGTTTAGCCAAAATCCGTTTTTCGTTTCGGGAAACCTGAACCTGTGACATATTAAGAAGCTTGGCTGTTTCGCTTTGAGTTCTATACATATAATAACGTAGTTTAATAAGCGTTTGTTCCTCAGGTTCAAGTTCCTTTAGTAGAGTATGAACATAAATTCTATCATTTATACGTTCTTCTTCGCTTTCTACGGGCAAATCCTGTTGACCGCCACCTTCTTCATCCTCGTATGTTAGTGACTCTATAGGCATTAAAACGCAAATTGCATCGTTAACCTCTTCCCTTTCAACTCCAAGGAGCTGTGCAATTTCGCTGACCGACGGTTCTCTGCCGTTTTGCTTTTCCAGATTTTCTCTTGCCTTTGCTACCTTGAAGGAAAGTTCTTTAAGCGACCTCGATACCTTTATGGCGCCTGTATCACGAAACACCCTTTTGATTTCTCCTATTATAGTTGGTACAGCGTAGGTTGAAAACATAAGCCCTCGGGATTCATCATAGCCTTTGGCGGCTTTGATTAGCCCTATGCAGCCTATCTGAAACAAATCGTCGTATTCTATGCCTCTTCCCGTAAACTTTCCTGCACAGGCACGAACAAGTCCGTAGTTATCATTTATCAGTTTGTCAACATCAGGCATTATTCTTTACCCGCAGTTCAAGTTTTTTGGTAAGTGTCACGGTAGTGCCGCTACCCACCTTTGAGCGCACCTTTATATCATCAGTAAAGCTCTGCATAACCGCAAAGCCAAGCCCTGCCCTTTCGCCGCCTACTGTAGTAAACAGCGGTTCCATAGCCTCTTTCACGTCACTTATTCCGCAACCCTTGTCCTTTATTTTTATTTTGACAACGGAAAAGGGATAGATTTCTACAGTTATGTAAATCTTTCCTATACTGTTTTTATAGGCGTGAACTATACAGTTGGTAACAGCTTCGGAAACGGCTGTTTTTATATCGTTAAGTTCTTCTAAAGTGGGATCAAGCTGTGTCACAAATGCCGATACTGCGGCACGGGCAAAATATTCATTGTTGGAGCAAGACTCCATAGTTAGCGTAAATTTATTTGTCGGTTTCAACGTTAAATCCTCCTATGTCAAATTTAGCAAGTCTGCTTATTCCTGCAAGTTTCATTACCTTTGCTATCTGTGGGGATGCTCCCGTTATATGAAGCTGAGCTCCCGTTCTGCTTAAATTTCTGTACCGCCCCATTACCAGACCTATCCCCGAACTATCCATAAATGTAACTGATGAAAAATCAAGAACCAAAAGCGAGGGAATATTCATCTCAATAGCATTATCTATTGCTTCGCGCATTTCCCTTGCGCTGTGATGGTCAAGCTCACCGCCCAGATATGCGGTAACCACTTCACCTTTTACGCTGAGTTTTATTGACATCTTCGTACCTCCTTAAATTTAACTACATATAATTTTAACATAGACAAAATAAAAAACCTGTCGCATAGAGTCGGCAGATTTTTGTCTATTTTTTTATTATCTTATATATAAAAGTAAAACGCCCCCGAAATTTCGGAGGCGTATATATTAGTTTATTCCTGCTAACCTAAGCTTTAGGTAGGCAAGGTCGGTAGCGTTGACTTTGCGGTCACCGTTAAGATCACCTGCCAATACTCCCATTTCTGTAAGTTCAGAGATTCCTGCAAGATAAAGTTTCATTACCGCAAGGTCGGTTGTATTTGTTTTATTGTCACCGTCAAGGTCGCCAGTTATATAAATTATAGCTTCCCATTTGGCATAAGCTTTGGCTTTTGTATCTTCGCTAAAGTATTCGAGTTTGAATATTGTTTTACATTCAGGCTCATTATACCATCCTGCAAAGTCATAACCAAAATGAACAGGTGCTTCAGGAACTTTAATTTCATCGCCTGCTTTCCCTGCAACGAGTTTGCCCGCACCACCGTTTTGAGTATCAAAGTAAACATAAGGAGCTCCTATTTTTTCAACCTTTACATTATCTATTCTTACATCTGCAATACAGTCTTCGTCATTACTGAGTGCATTTAAAACCAAATATAACGTTGTGCCGTCCAAGTAATCACTACCAAGTTTTTGTGTAGAGATCAAAAATTCAGCAGATTGCCAACCATTAGTCCCACCATTAGCAATGTATAATGACGCATTAGAATAGCTTTTGCTCGAACCTGCCCAAATATTCATTTCCCATGCAGAATAAGGTGTAATTTTTACATCCACGGTAGTATCGCTTGTTGACATATAATCATAAGTTATTTTATATAAACTGTGTTCTTCAAGGCGGTTATACACCGTAAACATATGGTCTAATTGACCGGCTCTGGTTGCCCATAATTCATCATCATTATACGGTCTGCTTGCAACATAATCCCAGCGCATTGCATAATCATCATTTTTACCGAAATTTTCAGCATTGACAATGCTTAGCAATTCTCCAAAATTCAAATTATTCGATATTGCGGGATACGGATAATCATTATTAAATGTAATAGTACCAATACCCCATTTAGCATAAATGGTTACAGCATTTCTTTGGAAATGAGTTACGTTAATCTCTTGCTCAAATTCAGCATCCATATAATATCCCAAAAAATCATGGTCTAAAGGATGAGTAAGTGTAGGCAAAGTTATTTCGTCGCCGCGTTTGCCCTTAATGTTAATAACTTCGCCTTCTACGTTGGTGTTAACGGTAATAACACTTTCATAAGGCTGAGCAAAAGCTTCGATTTCAATATCATCGAAGTAAATGATAGTTTCAATACCGGTTCCTGCGCCCTTTTCGATATTGTTGATACCAAAGAACACATCAGTGCCTGAGCCATTGAAGTTAGTGGTAAACTGGAAGGTTATTTCGTGCCACTCTCCATCACTTTCAAGTTTAACATTCTTGAGCGTATCATAAGTGGTTCTACTTCCCCAAGCGTTGTTTGAAACACCGGTAACCATATAGAAACTAACGGGTGCATCAGCCTTTTCGGCAAGATACTTAAAGGTCACGTTATAAAGAGTGCCATTTTCAAGACCTTTGCCAAGGTGGAAATAGTTATCATAAGAAGTTACACGGGAAGCATCATAATAATTATGTTCGTTTTTATCGGTAATCTGTACGGGATTCCAATGGTATTTAATAGCATTACCGCTGTCACCATAGGTAACCTCACTCTGCTTAGTCATAGTGGGAGCAAAGTAGAGACGGTTAGACTTATATTTCTGACCATTCGAATCGGTCATAATCATATATTCATCCTTGGTATAGTTTTCGAAATCCTGAACTAAGCCAGGGAGTTCGCCCTTAAAATAAGCATAGAGGGTTATACTGGAAAAACCGAACTCATCACTAACATATTCTTCGGTATAATCTGCAGAAGTGTACCAGCCCATAAACCAAGAGGTATTATCAGGGTTAATAGGATCATCGGGATACGGGATTTTTTCACCAGGCATACCCATAATACTATATTCTGCATTATTTACTTCATCAACAAATGTAATTGTAACAGGAGATTTCCAACCCGAGTAAACCGTGATATTATCCTTAGAAAAGGCAATCTTTTCAAGTTTCTCGGTACGTTCTGCGTCCTTATACCAACCTTCAAAGGTATGAGTGTCTTCTTTTGCACGAACACTTATATCCTCTTTGGTAAGATCGATTTCTTCGCCGTCTTTACCAATACGAAGATCACTAACTCCGGAATATTCATCTTTAAGGAGAATTGTGCCGGAGTCAGCGCCGATTTTGGTAATCGAAACATCATCAATTTCAGTGTCAACACCATGATAATTGGTTGTATAGAATGCAAGTGCATTATCCTTTGTAAATGATTCAGGAGTAGTAATAAAATATGTAGCTGTATGCCAATCTTCACCGCAAGCATATGCAGAAGCATTGCCATTGCTGTCATAAAGAGTGAACATATTACTG
>JAZSHI010000034.1:0-26776 GCA_045533195.1 Acutalibacteraceae bacterium | reverse complement strand
TTACCCAAAAAACAAAAAATTTTCAAAAAAGACTTGATTTTTATTAAAAGAGAATGTATAATAACTAGGTCGCATATGCGACAAGTGAATATGTATGGAGAGATGGCTGAGCTGGTCTAAGGCGCACGACTGGAAATCGTGTATCGGCTTAAACCCGATCGGGGGTTCGAATCCCCCTCTCTCCGCCAAAAAATCGACTTGTTTCGACAAGTCGATTTTTTTATCCATTGCGAAAGCAATGGCATATCATCACGCGTTAGCGTGTATATCATCAAGGGCGGTAAGACCGCCCTTGTATCTCATCACACCTTTGGTGTGTATCAAAAATTCTTTCGCAATGATGATATGCAACGGTTAATACCGTTGATGATATGCAATTCCCCCAGGAATTGATGATATACAATGCTTCGCATTGATTTGTTTGTGAATTTATGCTATAATTACCACATAGGAAGTGAGATTATGCCTAAGAATTATTTGCTTGTTTATTCAGAACAATTAGCAACAGATATTGAATTGCTATGTGAAAATATAAAAGCACCGTCTAATACAATCTTTCAAATACGGAAAAGTTCGAGCAGTGTTTATGCCAATATTCGTGAGGCTAATTACGGGCAAAGTAAGGCTGATATGCTTTCGAAATTTGAGATTGCATTAAAAGAATGTAGTGAAACTGAAGGTTGGTTACAACTTCTATTTAATACAAGTGTAATTGATGACGACACATATAAAATGCATAGGAATCTTTGTGGACGGATTAGGCGCATATTAATTTCGAGTTGTAAGACTTTAAAAGAGCATATATAAATATAATGTAATCAATAATCAAAAAATTCAAATAAATGTTTTAGCAAAAATACCATATTCTCGCTCTATGTCCTGTTATTCTAATCATAAATATAATATAATTCCCATAAGGAGATGATGATATGGACCAAGAAAAAATTGGAAAATTTATTGCTTGTTGTAGAAAAGAATGCAATTTAACACAAGAACAGGTTGCTGAAAAGTTGGGAGTTAGCAATAAAACGGTATCTCGTTGGGAAAACGGAAACGGTTTTCCAGATGTGTCATTGCTACAATCGTTGTGTGAATTACTTAATATATCCGTCAACGAATTATTATTAGGCGAAAAAATACCAGAAAACAATTACCGTAAAAAAGTTGAAGAAAATACTATCCGCATTTTAGAAGAGTGCCGCTTCTCACTTGAAAGTGGTCGATATTTTGAAAATACAGAGGAAACAATAAATTTAAGCTTTTTTGGTATTGTGGCGATAGTATTTATAATATTAAAATTGACAGGCACAATAACTTGGTCTTGGTTATGGGTTTTATCACCTTTGTGGATTGGTTTGGTTTTATGTGCTATAATAGTTGCTGTCATACTAATTATTATGAAAAATAAGATTTGGAAAAAGCATAATTTGAAAATACCAAGAATCAAAATTAAATTTTTCTAAACACTACACTTTAAAACGATATAGGTAAAACATGTAGGGGTTCGAACACATAGGTCAAAAATTCAAAAGGGTTCGAATTTGTGCTACCTTTCCAAAAATCCTCGTACGATAGTACGGGGATTTTTATTTATTACCTCTTACTTCTTCACTCTTACCTCAAAAAAGCTTCACGAGGATTTTTGGGAAGTAATAAGTAAAAAGTAATAGGGAAGAAGTTCGGTGGCAAAGCCGAAAAATCATCTTTCTGATGATAATAAAGTAATAATTCTTCAAAAAAAGTTTACAGATAAGTTGACAGATGTAAAGTTTGGTGTTATAATCTATGCGTTTAAGGATTAGGTTTTAGTAGCAAAGGAATGGCGCATATGAAAAATCAAATAAATAGGTTGAAAAGGGAAAAGAATGCGGTAATACTTGCCCACTATTATTGTCCTGCCGAGGTTCAGGAAATAGCAGATTATGTTGGTGATTCTTTTTATCTTGCAAAAGCGGCAAAACAAAGTGATGCAGATATTATTGTTTTTTGCGGTGTTCGTTTTATGGGAGAAAGCGCAAAGATACTCAGTCCCGATAAAAAGGTGCTTATGCCGGACCTAACTGCCGATTGCGCGATGGCGCATATGGTGAAGGACGGTATTATAGATGAAATGAAAGAAAAATATGATGACCTTGCGGTTGTCTGCTATATAAATTCAACAGCCGAGCTAAAGTGTAAAAGTGATGTTTGTGTTACCTCCTCGAATGCAGTAAAAATTGTAAAAAAACTGCCAAATAAAAACATATTCTTTATTCCTGATCGTAATCTCGGCAGATTTGTGGCAGAGCAGGTTAATGAAAAGAATATTATTCTTAATGACGGCTGTTGTCCTATTCACGCAAAAATCACCGCAAAACAGGTGATAGCCGAAAAAGAAAAACATCCTGACGCAAAGGTGCTTTCCCACCCCGAATGTGAAGAAGAGGTACTGGAAATTTCAGACTATATCGGCAGTACTGCAGATATCATGGCCTTTGTTAAAACAGACAATGCTATTGATTACATAATTTGCACTGAAGACGGCGTGGATTATAAACTGATTACGGATAATCCCGATAAGCGTTTTTATTATCCCGAACCGCGCCCTTGCTGTAAGGATATGAAGCTGAATACACTTGAATCTGTTTTGTCGGTGCTTGAAAAAGAAGATAATGAAGTGACTGTATCTGAGGATATTCGCCTGAGAGCATTGATTCCTCTTGACAAAATGTTGGAGTTTTAAAGATAATGATTACAGACGTTTTAATTGTGGGATGCGGTGTTGCAGGACTTTACTGCGCCCTTAATTTGCCGAAAGATAAAAAAATTACCGTTGTTACCAAAGCGACAGCGAATAAGAGTGATTCGTTTCTTGCCCAAGGCGGTATATGCGTTCTTAGAGATGAAGAAGATTACAATTCTTTTTATGAAGATACTTTAAAGGCGGGACATTATGAAAACAATCCCGAATCTGTGGAAGTTATGATTCGTTCTTCAAAGGAAGTTATTGGTGATTTAGTATCTTTAGGAGTTCGCTTTGAAAAGGACGGCGAAGCCTTTGTTTATACCCGTGAAGGCGCTCATTCTAAACCGCGTATCCTCTTTCACGAAGACGAAACGGGTAAGGAAATCACCTCCCATTTACTTGAAACCGCCCAAAAAAGACCAAACATAACACTTGTTGAAAATTTCACTATGGTGGATCTTATTAGCGAAAATAATGTCTGCACAGGTGTTATCGGTCACGATGCAGACGGTAATTATATGTGCATCAATGCAGATTATACGGTACTTGCAACGGGCGGTATCGGTGGACTTTTTAAGCACTCCACTAACTATCGGCATTTGACAGGCGATGCCTTGGCATTGGCTTTAAAGTATAATATAAAGCTAAAGCATATAGATTATATACAAATTCACCCGACAACGCTTTACACTCAAAAACTTGGCAGAGAATTTCTTATTTCCGAATCCGTGCGTGGCGAAGGTGCGATTTTACTTAACTCTAAAGGCGAAAGGTTTATAAATGAACTGTTGCCGCGTGATGTTGTAGCCCAGGCAATATTAAAAGAAATGAAAAAGGAAAACAGCGAACACGTTTGGCTATCTTTAGCGCCTATTCCTACGGATGAAATAAAAAATCATTTCCCAAACATTTATAAGCATTGTCTTGAAGAGGGCTACGATATTACAAAAGAGCCTATTCCGGTTGTACCGGCACAGCATTATTTTATGGGCGGCATTGATGTTGACCGTTACAGCAAAACCTCTATGAACAGGTTATATGCTGTTGGAGAGACGGCTTGTAACGGCGTTCATGGAAGAAATCGTCTTGCAAGTAATTCCTTGCTTGAAAGCCTTGTTTTTGCTAAAAGAGCGGCAAAGCATATTACAGAAAAATATGAAGCTTTAGAACAAAGTAATAATATTACCGTTGATGCTTCGCAGTATGACGGATATCAGGAAAAATATAAAGAATTAGTTTTAAAAGCAATTGAAAAGGAGAAAAACAGCCATGAATAATATTACAATGAAAATGAATGCAGATGATTTGATTTTGGCGGCGCTTAAAGAGGATATAACCAGCGAGGATATTACAACCAATTCCGTAATGCCCACTTATCAGCTTGGTGAGGTAGAACTTATTTGCAAGGAAGACGGAGTTATTGCAGGTCTTGAGGTGTTTAAGCGTGTCTTTCGGCTGCTTGATGAAAAAACAGAAGTTATCTTTAGTTGTATAGATGGCGATTATGTTAAAAAAGGACAAAAGCTCGGGGTTATTAGAGGCGACATTCGGGTTTTGCTCTCGGGGGAGAGAACTGCCCTTAATTATCTTCAGCGAATGAGTGGTATTGCAACCTATACCCGCACTATTGCAGATATGCTCAAAGGCAGTAAAACAAAGCTTCTCGATACACGTAAGACTACACCGTGTATGCGTATTTTTGAAAAATATGCTGTTAAGGTTGGCGGAGGCTATAATCACCGATATAACCTTAGTGACGGAATTTTGCTTAAGGATAACCACATCGGTGCGGCAGGCGGTGTAAAGGAAGCTGTAAGAATGGCAAAGGAATATGCTCCTTTTGTTCGTAAAATCGAAATAGAGGTTGAAAATCTTGAAATGCTTAAAGAGGCGCTGGAAGCCGGCGCGGATATTATAATGCTTGATAATATGAGTGTTGACGATATGAAAGAAGCTGTAAAGCTTTGCGCGGGCAAGGCAGAGACAGAGTGCAGCGGTAACGTTACAAAAGAAAATGTAGCAAAGCTTATTGATATTGGTGTGGACTATATTTCAAGCGGTGCCCTTACCCACTCCTCTCCTATATTGGATCTTTCCCTTAAAAATTTACATGCTGTTTAAAGGAGTAAATATATGAAAGCTCTCGACAGAAGAAAAGCAATAGCCAATCGGCTGTTATCTGCAAATGAAGCTATTTCAGGCAGTATGCTTTCAGATGAGTTTGGCGTGTCTCGACAAATTATTGTAAGGGATATTACGGCGTTAAAGGATTCGGGTTACGATATTCTCTCTACCCATAACGGATACGTTATTCAAAGGTCACCTCTTAAAGAAAGGGTGCTTAAATTACACCATACAACACAGCAGACAGAGGACGAGCTTAATACCATTATAGACCTGGGCGGAACGGTTGTAGATGTTTTTGTGTGGCATAAGGTGTACGGCAAGGTAATAGCGCCGTTAAATATTTTTTCACGTTTTAACGTGAAGCAGTTTATTGAAGGGGTGAGAAGCGGAAAGTCCTCCGAGCTTATGAATATTACGGGGGGATACCACTATCACACTATTCGCGCCGATTCCGAAAGTGTTTTGGATTTAATCGAAACTGCTCTCAAAAACAAAGGATATATTGCGCCTAAGATATAATATTTCCACTGGCAAAGTAAGTAAAAGACACCTAAACTAAGGTTAGTGGATTTTTTAAACCATTTTTAGTATATATTTATATTATTATAATTCTAAGAAAAATTTCCTTTTTATATATGTTTTTGTTTTATCATAAAATTTTCCTTGAAGTGACCTATGACTTTAAGTATAATAAATATAAAGAACTTTTAAGGGGTGGAGTATGGGATTTCTAAAGTTTTTAAAAAGAGGAAATGAAACAACGGAAAATACGTTTATACGCAACCGTTACGCAAAACTTGCTCATATTTTAATACTTGTTTGCGCTTTTTCCTGTTTTACCTATTATAATTTAGCAAGAGCGGTTATTTACGTCAGCGCTCTTATATTTATAATTCTCCCCGGAACAAGAGATAAGATTTTTGCCCATAAAGGCAGTTTGATAATAAATGTTTTTATACTTATTACCTTTATAGTGGCTCTTATAAATAAAAACTATCTCGGTGCTTTATGCACACTTTCCTTTTTCGCAATGACTATTGTGGCTTTTGTAACCCGAAGCATTGCTACCAAAAGATTTTATGAAAAGCTATTAGACGTTATTATTCTCGGCGGATGCACGGCAACGCTTGGCAGTATTATCGAAAGAATAATAAATTATGATCTTCCTGCTTATCGCTGTAAAGTGTTTTATCCAAATCCCAATTTTTTCGGCTTGGGCGTTACGCTGGTAATACTTATCTGCGCATATAAAGCGGTTAACAGAGCGGGAAAAACATATATTTATTATTTGGCGGCTGTATTTAACGCTGTGGGACTAATGCTTTGCGGAAGTATGAGCTTGTGGCTGGTAGCGGCTCTGGGCATAATAATACTTCTTACCATAAGTCACGAATATAAGCTTCTTGCAATTTTTGCAGGAATTTGTGTGACGGTGCTTATTATAATCGTACTTGTTCCGCAGTTTTTACCCCGTATAAATGAAATGGGCGCGACCACCGATAACAGAGTGCTTATATGGAATTTTGCTATAAATCATATAAAGGAAAAGGCTGTTTTCGGATACGGATTTTTCGGCTATAAGCATCTTTATGAAATTTTTTCAGTAAGCGATCCGACTATATATAAAGCAAGTCTTTGCCACAATATTATAATAGATTCACTTCTTTGTCACGGCATTGTGGGAACTCTTCTTATAATAGCTTTTATTATAAGATATATAGGCGATTTGTTTTATTGCCATGTAAGACTTAAGGCGAAAAAAGAAAAATATACCATTATGACATTTATTGTAGCGGTGCTTTCCGTAATGCTTTGTTACGGAATGATTGACACCACTATGATATGGGTGCAAACAGGAATGATAATCCTCTTTATTGCCTCGGGCATAGGCGTTTATGAACGTAAAATAAAACATTTGAAGTAAATTAAAAAACTCCTTGAAGCTTTAAACTTCAAGGAGTTTTACATTATACTAAATTGAAAACGTAAAGGCAAAGAGGAATGGTGCCTACCGAAAGAATACTTGAAATAAGGGCAAGGGAGGCGCCTGTGCTGCAGTCTTCTCCAACAAGCTTCGGGAACACGATAGTGTTAAGTCCACAGGGAATTGCGTAAATCATAAGAGCTATTCGGGCAAGGTCGGGAGCGTTGCAAAGTTTTACAAGAATAAAGCCTATAGTAAGCGGAACAATAAGCACCTTCCATATAGCTACGAAGTAGTTGGCTTTATAACGAAGCAGTTCGCTGAATTTATATTCTGAAACGGTAATACCTGCAAGAAGCATTGCAACAATTCCCATAGGAGCAGCGGCGGTGTTTAAGAAGTCGTTTGCAAAGGAGGGTAAACCGAGTCCTGAAAGACCATATATCATACCGAGAATGATAGCAATAATAGAAGGGTTAATAAGCTTTTTGAGATTTAATCCCGTATTGGTGAGCCTACAGAATCCGTATGTAAAAATATAAACCGAAAGGGGCAGAGCAAACATCATAACGTTAAGCAAAACCTTATCGCCGAAAAGCACTTGTGTAAGGGGATAACCCATATAGCCATAGTTGGCGATTATCATAGAATACTCATAGACCTTTCTTTTGTAGGCATCTTTAGTCAAAAAGCGCGGTACTATCTGGGAAATTACTATGAGCACAGCCAGTATTGCTAAAGATACAAGCATTATAGAGTAATTGTTTTTTATGTAATCTTTATTAAAATTTGTTGCAAAGGTTCTGAAAAGCATAGCGGGGGAAAATACGTAAACCAAAAGGGAGGAAAGTATTTGTCCGTACTCTGCCTTTGCTATTTTTAATTTTGCCAGAACGAAACCGATAGAGGCAAAGATAATAAGTGTTGCTACGTTTATAAAAACAGAAGTCACAATAGTCACCGTCTTAAAATAATATTTATAATACATTATATATTAAGTAAACCTAAAAGTAAAGCAAAAGCAGATAAAAACATTGATTTTTGACGCTTTTTGTGTTAAAACATAAATAGAAAATTATTAGAGAGGAAAAAATATGAAAATTGCACTTATAGCACACGATAAAAAGAAAAACGATATAATTGAACTTGCAAAGGCATATAAGGACGTTCTTGACGGGCACGAGCTCTATGCAACCGGAACAACGGGAACTCTTATTATGGGAGAGACAGGTCTTTCTATTTGCAGAATGAAAAGCGGTCCCTTAGGCGGTGACCAACAGATAGGCGCTATGCTTGCCGACGGAAATATGGATTTGGTAATCTTTTTGAGAGATCCTCTTACTGCGCAACCCCACGAACCCGATGTTTCAGCCCTTCTTCGTCTTTGCGACGTACAAAAAATCCCTCTTGCAACTAACGAAAAAAGCGCAACCGTTATGCTGGAGGCTATGAAAAATAAAATATATTTCGACTAAAAAAATCGAGACAATTTGTCTCGATTTTTTTGATACAATTATAAGAAACCCCGATAATTTTAAATATTATCGGGGTTTCTTTGTGCAGTTTTACCAGCAAAATAATTACAATTTTGTTGCATTTTAAAAAAATACTTTATTTTTGGGTTTGGATAGTGTATCATTACCTTGTCTGATAGTATAATATATTAATTTTATAATGGAGTGTGCTTATGGCTAACAATTCATTGAAAAATGAAAATGAAGGCTTCATAATGACCGAAGCTGAAGAAGAGGTAAACCCCAAAAGAGAAAATAAAAAAATAGATTTCAAAAAATTCAAAACCCCTGCAATTATCGTTGCAAGTGTTTTGTTGGTAATTGCCTTGTTTTTTGGCATTATGCATTTCGTTTCTGCCCCTTGGAGAAAGGGAGAGAAACCTATGCCTGAATTTTTTGCAAAAATCGGTATGTATCAAGGCCCTGCATTCCGCTATTTTGACGGTATAACCATAAATGGTGTTGATGTGGGCGGAATGACCAAAAATCAGGCTAACAAAGCGGTACTTGCCGCACAGGACGGTGACAAATCTGCCTACAGTATTAAAATCACCGCAAGGGATAAGAGTTATCAACTTGATGGCAAGGATATAGTGTTTTCTATAGATACCGACGATGCGCTGAATAATGCTAAAAAATATTGCGTTTCTATTATGCGCGGTGAAACGGTATTTGATTATGCTCAAACGGCATTTAAAGTTGATGTAAATATTGATACCGAAAAAATGGCAAACGTTATTACCGCTATTCAAACCGGACTTAAGCAAGACCCCGTTAATGCTACCTTTAAAGGCGTAAAGGCTTCGGGAGTTGAGTTTGAAGAAGAAAAAGACGGTATTAATATTACTCTTGAAAATATCAAAAATGATATAGAAACCTTTATTGCAAGCGGTCAAAAAAGAGGCGAAATCATTGCTACAAATGATCCTATAAAGGCAGAAATAACCGTTGCTAAGCTTAAAGAAAAAATTCAAATTATAGGTACTTTTTCTACTACCTCTACCGCCAGCTCTGCTTCTACCTTTAATATGAAGAAGGCTATGGGACTTTGCGACGGAAGTGTAATAGAACCCGGCGCTGTATGGTCTTTTAATACCTGTACCGGTAACAGTAACTTGGCTTCAGGCGGATGGGTACCTGCAAAGGTTATTTCCGGCGGTCAGTTTACTAATGGTTACGGCGGAGGTATTTGTCAGGCAAGTACCACTATTTATAATGCGGCGCTTCGTGCAAATCTTACTATTGATACACGATATAATCATACCTATCCATCAACCTATTGTAAGGTTGGCTTTGATGCTACGGTTGACTATCCCAATAAAGACCTTAAGCTGAAAAATGATACGGGTTATCCTGTATATATCCAATGTACTATGGAAGGCAAAAAACTTGTAGTTAATATTTACGGTTGTCCCGATAATACCTTTGACGATATTACATTTGAAAGCAGTACTATAAAGCGAGTTCCCGGCAGTTACTATGACGTTGCTTCTTACAGAATTCTTTGGAAAGACGGCAAGGTTATTAAACGTGAACAGCTTATAACTTCAAGATATTCCCTTAAGGATCCTAACGGTTCTTCTTCTAACAGCAGTAGCAGTGAAGGAAGCAGCAGTGAAGGAAGCAGCAGCGAAGGAAGCAGCAGCGAGGGAAATAGTAGTACAGGAAGTAATAGTACCGGAAGCAGTAGCACCGGAAGTAGTAGCACCGGAAGTAGCAGCACCGGAAGTAGCAGTACAGGAAGTAGCAGTACAGGAAGCAGTAGTGTAGGAACAAACAGCGGCGAAACTCCCGTGCCACCGCCTGTGACATCAAATCCTGAGGAGACTCAAAGTCCTGAGAATACTCCCACTCCTGAGAATACAACACAGCAAGCAGCTTAATATTAAAACCCGAAAACCTTGTAGAAATGTTCGTTAAGAACATTTCTACAGCTCTATTCGCCTAACGGCGAGTTATATTGCTACGCAGTGATATTCGACTTTCAGCCGAGTGTTATTTGCTTCGCAAGTTTACGGGCGAATAGAATACCACTAAACCCGTAGGGTTTAATATCACTTTCGCAAAGCGAAAATATCACGCTGACTTTAGTCAACATATCACTTAACAGACAAAATGAAAGAGAAGACTCGTTGCAAAAACGAATCTTCTCTTTTCTGTTGTTAGTGGGTTTGGGCTACTGCCTAAGTGCATTTGTACATACAAATGCGATGCTGGTTCTAACCTAATATATTATTCTGTGCTAAAATAAGAACTTCGCTAACGACATTTCCCGTTGGTTTTCGGGTTGTTTTTTTAAAAGATGTCGGTGAATGTCGCAAATTAACGGTGTATAATTAGAGTGTAAGGCATAAAAAAGGAGGAAAAAATGAATAAAGAAATACTTATTGCGCTTATTTCTTTTCTTGGAACTATGATGGGAACCTTGGGCGGTATTGTGGCATCGGCAAAGCTTACCAATTATCGCATAAGCGAACTCGAAAAGAAGGTTGAAGTTCATAATAATTTTGCGAGACGCGTTCCGGTTATTGAAGAAAAAATTAAAGTGATAAATCACCGATTAAGCGACCTTGAAAGACAGTAAAAAAATACCGTAAACTCACCAGAGTTTACGGTATTTAACTTTAATATGCTTTGCCCCAGAATACCATATGCTTTGCAGGTTTTGAGCAACAAACGCATTTGTCGCTTATTTCATCCTGTTCAAAGGGCATACATCTTGAAGAAACACCTGCTTTTTCCTTAAGAGCCTCTTCACAAGCTCTATCTCCACACCACATAGCCTTTATGAAACCGGGCTTTGTGTCGGCAATTTGGATCATTTCTTCAAGGGTGGTAGCTTCATAGGTTTTCTCAGTTCTGTTTGCAAGAGCTTTATTATAAAGACCGTCACGAACAGCATCAAGAAGTCTTAGTACCTCTTCTTCAAGATTATCAAGACTTACTACTGTCTTTTCACCGTTATCTCTGCGAACAAGAACACATTGATTATTTTCAATATCGCGGGGACCGAGCTCAAGACGGAGGGGAACACCCTTCATCTCGTATTCGGCAAACTTCCAACCGGGAGAGTTGTCTGAGTTATCAATTTTTGCTCTGCAGACCTTTTTCATTCTCTCGTAAACTTCTGTTGCCTTTTCGGTAACCCCTTCCTTATGGGATGCAATGGGTACAATTACAAGCTGTATAGGAGCAACGGCAGGGGGAAGCACTAGTCCGTTATCGTCGCCGTGTGTCATTATTATAGCGCCGATAAGACGGGTGGAAACACCCCAAGAGGTCTGGAACGGTGTGGAAAGCTTGTTTTCTTTATCGGTAAACTGGATTCCAAATGCCTTTGCAAAGCCGTCACCAAAGAAATGGGAGGTACCGCTTTGAAGCGCCTTTCCGTCGTGCATCATAGCTTCTATTGTGTATGTATTAACTGCGCCTGCAAAACGTTCTTTTTCGGTTTTAACACCCTTTATAACAGGGATAGCCAGGTACTTCTCAGCAAATTCGGCATATACGTTGAGCATCTGAATGGTTTCAGCCTGAGCCTCTTCGGCAGTAGCGTGGATTGTGTGGCCTTCCTGCCAATGAAATTCACGGGAACGAAGGAAGGGACGGGTGGTCTTTTCCCATCTTACAACACTGCACCATTGATTATAAAGCTTGGGAAGGTCTCTCCAAGAATGAATGATGTTTTTATAGTGGTCACAGAAAAGGGTTTCGGAGGTGGGACGAACGCAGAGCTTTTCTTCAAGCTTTTCGTTACCGCCGTGGGTTACCCATGCAACCTCGGGAGCAAAACCTTCAACGTGGTCTTTTTCTTTTTGCAAAAGTCCTTCGGGAATGAACATAGGCATAGATACGTTTTCGTGGCCTGTTTCCTTAAACATTCCGTCCATTATTTTCTGAATGTTTTCCCATATTGCCCAACCGTAAGGACGTATAATCATACAACCCTTAACAGAGGAGTAGTCCATAAGTTCCGCTTTGGATACAACGTCGGTGTACCATTTTGCGAAATCTTCATCCATAGATGTAATTTCTTTAACTAATTTTTCTTTTGCCATTTATATCACCATACTAAATAAATATCATAAGACATTATACTTTATATAAAGAATTTTTGCAACCATATTTTATTTTCTTTGCGAAAAAGAAAAAAACTATTGACAAAAGCCCAATTTTTTCATATTATTTTCTTAGTAAACATATTGTTTATTATCACTTAAATAAAAGGAGTATTCAAATGATTCTCGAAAGACTTAAAGAAATTGTTGCTGAGCAACTTGAAATTGAAGCTGAAACTATTACTGCTGAGACCAGACTTAATGAAGACCTTAACGCAGACAGCCTTGATGTTGTTGAAATGCTTATGGCTTTGGAAGATGAGTTCGGTGTAGATATTCCCGATGAGGAAATCGAGAAGATGAAAACTATCGGTGACGTAGTTGCATTTATCGAAGCAAACAAATAAATTACATAATTATAAAAGAAAAATTCCGAAGGTGACTTCGGAACTTTTTTTATGCGTAGTATTTGCTGATGGTTTTACCGCCTTTAATAACCTTTAAACGACGGCGTTTAAAGGAACGCATAAATTTCTTTTCAAAGGCGATAAGCTTCTTTTCATTAAAAAGACACCAAATGGTAAACCCTACTGCGATTATTTCTAAAATACTGATTATTACTGCATTCATATTGATTTCCTCCCAAAAGAACAAATGTTCTTTATCTGTAATTTTATTATAAACTGTAAATTCTTATTTGTCAAGTGTTTTTTTGAAACTATTTTTTATCTCCTTTCTGATTACATTATAAAGGATGCATAGCACCAAAAAAGGTACTTTGCTAACCTTTTCTTGTAAATTTTTTAAATATGTGATATATTTTTACAGGGAGTGATAGTATGTCTAAAAAAACGTCGCGCAATACAATGGGAAAAATCGTGTCTGCCGCTTGGAAGCTCTTTTATGAGCAGGGCTATGATGACACAACCGTTGAGGATATTATAAAAGAATCCGGAACTTCAAAGGGTTCCTTTTACCATTATTTTGACAGTAAGGATGCTTTGCTGGGGACACTCGCCTATCTTTTTGATGAGAAATATGAAGAGCTTGAAGGTAAAATTGATGCAGATATGAATGCTGTCAGTATTCTTATCTTTTTAAACCGTCAGCTTTTTGAAATGATAGAAAGCACCGTTGACCTTGAACTTATTAAAAGACTTTACTCTACTCAACTTCTCACAAAAAGCGAAAAACAGCTTCTCGACCATAATAGAGTTTATTATAAGCTTTTAAGAAAAATAGTAATAGCGGGGCAGGGAAAGGATGAAATCACAAAAGAGCAGTCGGTTAATGATATTGTTAAATATTATGCCTTTTGCGAAAGAGCGCTTATTTATGACTGGTGCCTTTGTAACGGTGATTATTCCTTGAGCGATTATTCGGCAAAATTACTACCCTTTTTCCTAAAAAGGATAGAAAAAGCATAAGTTTATTTTTTGTATTGTTTTTAGTATAGAACCCAGTACAGTTAAATTTGCTTTAAAATATAATGCTTTTATGAAAAATACAGAGTTGAGTACGGAATTTAGTCTATACTTAGTTCTGTATTGCTTTTTAAAATGATGTGTGTTATACTGTGTCTGTTCTATTTTTTTAAGAAGGAGAGATTTTATGAACATCTCAAAACTTATGGCTTTTGTAATTTACTTTTTAGCCATGCTTGCAATCGGTTTTGTTTTCTTCCTTAAATCAAGAAAACAAAGCGGTGAAAAGGATTATTTCCTTGGCGGACGTTCTATGGGTCCGTGGGTAACCGCTATGAGCGCTCAGGCTTCAGATATGAGCGGTTGGCTTTTGATGGGTTTCCCCGGAAGTATTCTTGCTTTCGGTATGGGCAAGGTATGGATCGGTATCGGTCTTGCGCTTGGCACCATTCTTAACTGGGTGATTATGGCAAAGCGTCTTCGCCGTTTTTCTAAAGCGGCTAACGACTCCATAACTTTGCCTCAGTATCTTACAAATCGTTTTGCTTCCTCCAGTCCTGCCTTAAAGGTTATATGCGCAGTAATTTTCCTTATTGCATTTACAGTTTACGTAGCATCTGCTTTCAATGCAGGAACGACGGTATTCTGCTCTGTTATTCCTTGGTTTGAAACCAGAAAACAACTTGCAATGATTATTTTCGCCGCAATTATTCTTGTTTACACCTTTATGGGCGGTTATAAGGCTGTTTGTTGGACCGACTTCTTTCAGGGCATTCTTATGCTTGTAGCTCTTCTTGCGGTACCGATTATTATGATGACTTTAGGCAATTTTGATGATACATATAAAACCGCATTTGCCGAAGGTGTTACTGCATTTAATTCTAATCCCTTTACTGCAAGCTGGCAGGATATTGCTTCAGGTCTGGGCTGGGGACTCGGCTATTTCGGTATGCCTCATATTCTTGTAAGATTTATGTCCATAAAGAAATCTTCTATGGTTAAAAAGTCATCTTCAGTTGCAATTGTTTGGGTTATTCTTACTCTTGGCGCCGCAATGGCTATTGCATACTTTGCTCGTACATACTTACTTAAAGACGGAGTTTCTCTTGCAGCAGCGCTTATTCCTGCGGGAAGTCAGCAGAATGTATTTATTAAAATTGTTGATGATATTTTCCCCGGTTTTATCGCAGGTATTCTTCTTTCCGCAATTATTGCGGCTTCTATGTCAACAGCCGATTCTCAGTTGCTCGTTGCATCGTCTTCCTTCACAAGCGATATATATAAGCCTATTATAAGACGTGATAAAGCAAGTGATAAGGAACTTCTCTGGGTTGGCAGAATTGTAGTTTTAATAGTAACTGTTGTTGCTCTTATTATCTCGCTTTCGGGACTTAAGGGTACTAATCCTTGGGCATCTAATATTATGGCAATGGTTGAAAATGCTTGGGGACTCTTTGGAGCGGCATTCGGACCTGTAGTAATTCTTTCGCTTTTCTGGAAACGCTTTAACTATGCAGGTGCAGTTGCAGGTATAGTTGCAGGTGCAGTTGCTGATATTGCTTGGCTTGTACTCTTTACAAGCACCGTTACCGATGCGGTTGTTTATAACACCGGTCTTTATGAAATTATACCCGGCTTTATTGTGGGCGCAGCAGCGGCTGTAATTGTTACCCTTTGCACAAAAGCACCCGATGAAAAGGTTGTAGAAATTTATAACAATGCTTTGGATAAATCAATTGATGATTAAAAGCTTCAATAACCGACGGTGAAAATCGTCGGTTATTTTTTTATTTCTATTGATATTTTAGTATAAAATAAGTATAATAGAAATATATGTAAATTTATAATACTTACGGAAGGGGCGGAATTTATGGATTGCAAACAGTTCTGGCAACATATTTCCACCAAAAAAATAGCAATTTGCGGAATAGGCATAAGTAATACTCCTTTGATTCTTGACTTTTTAAGCAAGGGAGCAAGGGTAATTGCCTGCGATAGAAGAAACAGAGAGCAGATAGGTGCTTTGGCTCAGGAGCTTGAAAATGCCGGCGCAGAGTTAAGACTTGGTGAAAGATACCTTGATGACCTTGAGGTTGATATTATTTTCCGTACCCCCGGAATGAACTTTTATCTTCCCGAGCTTGAACAGGCAAGAAAACGCGGTATTGCGGTAACAAGTGAGATGGAGGTTTTCTTTGACCTTTGTCCTGCTACAATTTTTGCCGTTACAGGCTCTGACGGAAAGACCACAACAACCACTCTTATTGCAAAAATGCTTGAAGAAGAGGGTAAGAAGGTTCATATCGGCGGTAATATCGGAAAACCGTTGCTTCCGAGAATCAGCGAAATAAGTCCCGATGACTTTGTTGTTGCAGAGCTTTCATCCTTCCAGCTTATTTCTATGAGAAAGAGTCCCGACGTTGCGGTAGTTACCAACGTTGCTCCTAATCATCTTGATATTCACAAGGATATGGATGAGTACGTTGAAGCAAAGAAGAATATTTTAATGCATCAGAATGCTTTTTCCCGTACCGTACTTAACCGTGACAATGAAATCACTTCGGGATTTTCCCATTACGTAAGAGGACAGTCATTAAGCTTTAGTATGGAGCGTCCGCTTAAAAACGGCGCTTGGCTTGATACCGACGGAACTCTCCATATGGCATACAGAGGTATGGATGTTCCCGTAATGCACAGGGATGACATTTCCATAATCGGTGACCATAACGTTGAAAATTATCTTGCGGCTATTTCTGCCGTTTGGGGATATGTCAGCGCCGATACAATACGCAAGGTTGCCAAAGAATTTATGGGTGTTGAACACAGAAACGAGCTTGTGAGAGAAATCAACGGAGTACGTTATTTTAACGACTCTATTGCAAGTAGTCCTTCCCGTACTATAGCAGGACTTAAATCCTTTGACAGAAAGGTAATGCTTATTGCGGGCGGCTATGATAAACACATTCCATTTGAGCCTCTTGCACCCTATATAATTGAAAAGGTTAAATTTATGGCTCTTTCAGGTCCTACTGCCGCCGCCATTGAAAAGGCTGTAGTAGAACATCCTCACTATAACGGTGTTCCTGAAATCGTAAGGGTAAGTGATATTAAAGAGGCTGTGGAAATCGTAAGCAGTAAAGCGCAAAGCGGCGATATAGTAACCCTTTCTCCCGCTTGTGCATCATTTGATGCTTTCCCCAACTTTGAAGCAAGAGGAAAATACTTTAAGGAATTGGTAAATAACTTATAATGGATATTAAAGAACTTTTAAAAGAACTTACTTTAAGCTTTTCCATAGGTCATATTAACGGCGCCCGTGAAATTATCGGGCGCGTTGTTTCGCCTTATGCCGAGTCCGAAAAAATAGGAAATCAAGGGCTTATTGCCACCCTTAAGGGTGAAGGTGAGAAAACCTTACTGATTGATGCTCACATTGATGAAGTTGGCTTTATAGTAACCAACGTAGATGAAAAGGGTTTTATTACAGTTTCAAATTGTGGTGGAATTGATTTAAGACAGCTTCCTGCAAAGCAGGTTGTTATTCACGGAAAAGAAAAGGTTAAAGGTGTATTTATAAGCACTCCGCCCCATCTTTCAAAGGAAAACGAAAAATATTCCGATTTAGGAAAAATTAAAATTGATACAGGACTTTTAAATAAGGCAAAAGAAGTAATCGGCGTAGGAGATTTTGTTACCTTTGACGGTGAGTTTTTTGCACTGGGTAAAAACAGAGTTGTTTCTAAAAGCCTTGATAACCGCGCAGGCTGTGCGGTGCTTACGCTTTTGGCAGAAAGACTTTATAGCAAAAAACTTCCCGTAAATGTTAAACTCCTTTTCAGCGAAAGCGAAGAATTAGGACTTCGCGGCGCCCGTACTGCCGCATATGGAATTAAAGCGGATGAAGCGATAATCGTTGACGTAAGCTTTGGCGATGCTCCTGACGTTAAAGAAAGGGATTGTTCGCCTCTGTCAAGCGGCGCTATGATAGGCGCTTCTCCAATACTTTGCAGAAACATAACCCGTACCTTAGAGGATACTGCAAAGAAAAACGGAATTCCCTTTACAAATGAGGTTATGGGCTCAACTACGGGAACTAACGCCGACGTAATTTCGGTTATTAAAGAGGGGATTCCTTGCGGTCTTGTTTCTATTCCTCTTCGCAATATGCATACCGACTGTGAAATAGTTGACATACGGGATATTATTGCAACGGTAGATTTGCTTGAAAATTACATTCTGTCGGGAGGCGCAAACAATGATTGAATTACTTAAAAAACTGTGCCTTACCGATGGCGTTTCGGGTAACGAAGGAAAGGTATCGAAAATTATTATAGACGAAATAAAGGATTATGCCGAAGTAAAAACCGATGCAATGGGCAATATTATTGCCTTTAAAAAGGGTAAGAAGACACCCCTTAGTAAAATTATGATAGATGCCCATACCGACGAGGTGGGGCTGATTATAACAGGCATTACAAATGACGGATTTTTGAAATTTTCGGTTGTAGGCGGAATAAATCCTTCTGCTCTTATGTGCAAAAAGGTTATGATAGAGGGTAAAACCGTAGGTGTAATAGGTTCAAAACCTATCCATCTTTGTTTAGGGGAAGAAAAAGAAACACCGCCCAAAGCAGACAGCCTTTATATTGATATCGGCGCTTCATCCAAAGAGGAAGCTTTAGAATATGTACGACTGGGCGATACGGCAGCCTTCATAAGCGAATTTGCGGTTTTGGGAAAGGATACAATAAAAGCAAAAGCCCTTGATGACAGAGTAGGCTGCGCTGTTCTTGTATCAATGATAAAAAATTATGATGAATATGATTTTTATGCCACCTTTACCGTGCAAGAGGAGGTGGGCTGCAGAGGGGCAAGAACTGCTGCATTCAGCGTTACTCCTGATTTTGCAATCTGCCTTGAAGCCACTACTGCCGCAGATCTTTCAGGTGTTGCCGAGGAAGACGAGGTTTGTAAACTGTCAAACGGCCCTGCTGTATCCTTTATGGACAAGGCAACCCTTTATGACAGAAAGCTTTATGACACAGCCCTTTCCTTAAACACACCCTGTCAGACAAAGGCGGCGGTTGCGGGAGGAAATAATTCGGGAGCGGTACATCTTTCTAAGGAGGGTGTACGCACCATAGCACTTTCTGTTCCTTGCAGATACATTCATACAGGCTCATGTGTTTGCAATGTTTCGGATATTGAAAATCTTAATAAACTCGCAACTAAGCTTTGCAGTAAAATTTGCTCAGGTGAAATAAAGTGATAATTTCAGAGTATAAAGATGAATTTGAAGGAATAAGCGACGTTGCCCTTGTTAAAATCAGGTGCTCCTATAAAGCCTATAAGGATTATGATAAGGTGGCGCAGTTTTATAGCGGTATAAATAATGAAGGGAAAGCTTACGCTCTTATAGCTAAAGTTGGCGGATATATAAGCCTTTATACAAACGGAGAAAATACTGACGAACTAAAGGATTTTCTTAAATTTATTGGCTATAACGGAATTTTTACTTCTTTTAAAACGGCAAAGGAATTGAATCTTAAAATCAATGAGAAATGCCTTTCCTTTAAAATTTCTCCACCATACGAAAGCGGAGAGACGAGCGATGAAGGTACACCGAGAAAGCTTATGGAATGTTTAAAGGACGGACTCGGCATAGAGGATGCCGACGGCTTTATTGCTGACGTTACCTTTAGAACCCTTCATTCTTGTGCTGATTTTGTTTTAAAGGACGGCGGTGGCGCACTTCTTTTTTATACTCAAAAGGAAGGACTGTTAAACGGCATTGCTGCTCCGAAAGGTCAGCGTGGAAAAGGAATTGGAAGTAGGCTTGTGAAAATGCTTTTATCAAAAGCAGGAGAAAGAGAAGTTTATGCCTGCTGCAGTGAAAATAACAGAGATTTTTATATAAAAAACGGTTTTACTCTAATAGGTGAATCGGCATATTGTGAGGAAGAATAATGAAACAAACTTTTTTCGATATTGATTCAAAGCTTTTAGCCTTAGACGAACAAATCATTAAGGAAACTAAGGAACAGTTTGAAAGAATAGACAGTATTGCTCAGTTTAATCAACAGAAGGTGTTGTATGCTTTTATAAAGCATAAGGTCAGCGAAATGCATCTTGGCATTTCTACGGGCTACGGTTATGATGACATCGGCAGAGATACCCTTGAAAAGCTTTGGGCAGATTGTATGGGCGCAGAGGATTCTCTTATAAGACATAACTTTGTTTCGGGCACTCATACCCTTTGTGTCGCTCTTTTCGGTGTTCTTCGTCCTAAGGATAAAATGCTTTGCCTTACAGGACGTCCATACGACACTCTTATAGGAGTGCTTGGCATTGACGGACATTCTAATGGTTCCTTAAAGGATTTCGGTGTGGAGTACAGTCAGGTTGATTTAAATGAAGATGGCACTCCCGACGAGGAAGCTATTATAAAAGCGCTGAAAGAGGATACATATAAAATGGCTTATATTCAGCGTTCCCGCGGATACAGTCTTCGTCCAAGTCTTTCTATAGAAAAAATCGAAAGACTTTGTAAAATAGTTAAGGAAATATCCCCCGAAACTATAATAATGGTGGATAACTGCTATGGAGAATTTGTTGAAAGAAAAGAACCGACACAGGTTGGTGCTGACCTTATTGCAGGTTCCCTTATTAAAAACCCCGGCGGCGGTATTGCGCCAACAGGCGGCTACATAGCGGGAAGACGTGATTTGGTAGAACAATGCGCCTATAGACTTACTGCTCCCGGTGTGGGCAGAGAAGTGGGCGCAACCCTCGGTCATAACAGAGAAATGTATATGGGCGTATTTGCCGCTCCTCATACTGTGGGTGAAGCTCTGAAAACAGCCGTTTACTGTTCGGCGCTCTTTTCAAAGCTGGGTTATGAAGTAACCCCCTCTCCCTTCGAGGACAGAGCCGATATTATTCAGGCGGTTATTCTTGGCAACCGCGAGGCTCTTATTGCTTTCTGCAAGGGTATGCAAAGCGGCGCTCCCATTGATTCCTTTGTTTCTCCTGAGCCTTGGGCTATGCCGGGTTATACAGATGAGGTAATTATGGCGGCAGGAAGCTTTACGTTGGGCGCCTCTATTGAGCTTTCGGCAGATGCTCCCCTTAGAGAACCCTTTGCAGCATGGATGCAGGGAGGACTTAATTTCCACAGCGGACAGATGGGTGTGCTTCTTGCGGCAGACAGTATGGTGAAAAAAGGACTATTGACCTTATAAATAAATTGTAGTAAAATAAAAAAATCGAGAAAGGAGATGATTTAAATGAAAACGGTATTCGAAGGCGAGATACTGCACGTTATTCCTATGGAAAAAGGAATTATAATTACATATTGCGAAAAACGTACCGAAACTCAGCTTTCCGTTGCATTTAAAATGATTTCCTTTGAAACGGGCAAGGTTACAAACGTTGCAAAGAATATTTATCAGCTTTCCAAATTCGGCGCGGCGTACAGACTGTTTGTTGAACAGACCAATAACTATCTTACCTGTAATGTTATTTCGTTGCCAAATGATAAAATGCTGATTATGGAGCTTGACGGAACACTTAAACTGCTTGAAACCGATTCGACGGTACTGTGGGCAGGACAGCTTCTTTACAAAAATGCTCCGCCTACCTCTATAGCGCTTTTTGAAAATAAGCTTTGGACTTGCTATGCCGAGCATAATGTGATTGTCCGTTACAATATAAATACTATGAGGGAAGAATTGCGTATCGGTGGCGGTGCGGCATCTCCCTTCAGACAACCGTCGCATATTTTTGTTAAGGGTGATAAAGGCTTTGTTTGTAATCCCGGCACGCTGCAAATTCTTAAAATTGACCTTAACACCTATAACCTTGAGGTTTATAAGGAATTTACTTCTCCTGTAAAGCAGTATCTTGAGGTGGAAGGGTATTCTTTTGTTGTTATGGAAAACGGTGTGTATTTGCTTGATTGACAAAACGCAGTTTTGCTGATATAATAATTGTAAATTAAAAAAGACTTTGATAAGAAGTAGTAACAGATAAAAACTGTTTCAGAGAGAAAGCGGTTGGTGAAAGCTTTCACAGTTTCTCTGCGAAGCCGTCTTTGAGTCGTCACCCTGAATTGAATTAAGGGCGAACGGGTTCTCCCGTTACAGAGAACGGTTTTTAACCGACAGAGTGCGAAGGTAACTTCGAATTCAGGTGGTAACACGGAAATTTTTTCGTCCTGAACGCAACAGCGTTCGGGATTTTATTTTTAGGAGGTAATAGATATGAACAAAAAGATTTTAAAGCTGTTGGCTAAAAATGCAAGAATGGGTGTGGAGGACATAGCCCTTGCAACCGATTTGAGCAAAGAAGAGGTTAAAGCGGAAATTTTTGAAATGGAAGAAAGCGGTCTTATTCGTGGTTATAAAACCGTAATTGACTGGGAGAGTATTGACAGCGCGTCTGTTTCTGCAATAATCGAATTAAAGGTTACCCCCAAGGCAGGATACGGTTTTGAAGAAATAGCTGAAAGAATAACTAAATATCCCGAGGTTGAATCCTGCTATCTTATGTCAGGCGTTTACGACCTTAACGTAGTAGTAAGAGGAAAGTCTTTCCAAGAGGTTGCGCAGTTTGTGGCCAAAGAGCTTTCTACTATAGAATCGGTTACTTCTACTGCAACACATTTTGTTTTGCGCAGATACAAGGATTTTAATGTAGAACTTTCCAATACAGAACTTGATGAAAGAGGAACGGTTTCATTATGATAGATTATACCAAAATATTAAACAGCACTATCTGTGATGTTAAGTGGTCGGGTATAAGAAAGTTTTTCGATATCGCCAACACTATGGAGGGGGTTATTTCTCTCGGTGTGGGCGAACCCGATTTCCCGACTCCGTGGAAAATCAGAAACTGTGCTATAAATACTCTGCAAAAGGGAAAAACCCGTTATTCTTCTAACTGGGGACTTGAAGCCTTGCGTCAGGAGATAGCTAACTATCTTGACAGAAAGTACGATTTAAAGTATTGCCCAAAAAGTGAAATACTTGTAACGGTGGGAGGAAGCGAGGCTATTGACGCTTGTATAAGAGTGATTACCGATCCCGATGATGAAATAATTATTCCGCAGCCAAGCTACGTTTGTTATGAACCCATTACCCGTGTGTGCGGCGGTGTTCCCGTAATTATTAATACTAAGGCTGAAAATGATTTTAAGGTAACCGCTAAGGAACTGATTGAAAAAATCACCCCTAAGACAAAGGCTCTTATTCTGCCTTATCCCTGCAATCCTACGGGCGCTATTATGGAGAGGGAAGATTTGGAAGCCTTGGGTGAGGTTTTAAAGGATACAAATATACTTGTTATTTCCGACGAAATCTACTCTGAGCTGACCTTTGGCGGTAAAAGTCATGTTTCTCCTGCAAGTATAGAGACTCTCAAAGACAGAACGGTTGTTATCAACGGATTCTCCAAGTCCTTTTCGATGACAGGATGGAGGCTTGGTTTTGTGTGCGGACCTGAGCCTATTATTAGTCAGATAACAAAGCTTCATCAGTTCGCAATAATGTGTGCGCCTACAACATCCCAGTATGCTGCAGTTGAGGCTCTTAAAAATTGTGATGAAGAAGTAAAGGCAATGATGGAAGAATATGATATGCGCCGCAAAATAATGGTTAAAGGCTTTAATGAGATGGGGCTTACCTGTCGGGAGCCAAAGGGCGCTTTCTATGCATTTCCGTCTATCGAGAGTACGGGAATGACCAGTGAGGAGTTCTGCGAAAAGCTTCTCTATGCCAAAAAGGTTGCTATTGTTCCGGGTACTGCATTCGGTGACAGCGGAGAAGGCTTTGTACGCGCTTCTTACTGTTATTCCACTTCTCACATTAAAGAAGCTCTCTCAAGAATAAAAGAATTTCTTGATGAAATAAGATAAAATTGAACGGGCAGGGAATAAACCTGCCCGTTTTCCTTACATTATATATAATATATGCGTGTGTACGTAAGGGAAAAAAAGGCGTTCGTTATTTTGCACAAATTATGAATGAAAAATTCTACAAACTTTGTTAGAAAATTTTTTGGACAAATTTTAAAAAATACTTGCAATAATTTTTGCTTTGTGTTATCATATCAAGGTACGCGAGTGGCGTACTGTCATGCGATGATGTGGGAGGTGGCTGACCTCGAGTCAGGAAATTTCCACGGAGTATGTCCGATTTTAAACCGGGCGAACCAATACCTCAGACTATTAAGCACAACGGGATAACTTGCGAACCCGTCTGTGTATCCGGATTCACCTCAACCCCAGTGATCCGGTTTTATAATGGAACGTGATGAAACACACGGCACAGTGTGAGGTAGCCCGCCAAACTAACAAGGAGGCGACTGTAATGGCAGTAAAAGAGAAGATTCGTATCAGAATCAAAGGTTACGACCACGCGCTTGTAGACCAGTCCGCAGAAAAGATTGTGGAAACCGCTAAACGTACAGGTGCTAGAGTATCGGGTCCTGTTCCGCTACCTACTGAAAAAGAAGTTGTAACCATCCTTCGTGCAGTTCACAAGTATAAAGATTCTCGTGAACAGTTCGAAACCAGAACTCACAAGAGACTCATAGACGTAATCAGACCTTCCAACAAAACTGTTGAAGCTTTGACCGGTCTTGAGCTTCCCGCCGGCGTTGAGATTGAAATTAAACTTTAATCTTTGCCGTCAGTGGTCATGTTGGGTAACCCCCAACCAATAACTACAAGGAGGAAAATAAAATGCAAAAAGGTATTGTAGGCAAGAAGCTTGGTATGACTCAGCTTTTTGACGCAAACGGAAATGTCATTCCGGTAACTGTTATTGAAGCAGGTCCCTGTGTGATCTCTCAGAAGAAGACAGTTGAAAATGACGGTTATGAAGCAGTACAGATTGGCTACGGCGATCTTAAAGCTTCTAAGGTAAACGGTCCTATGAAGGGACACTTCGCAAAAGGCGACGTTGCTCCGAAGAAGGTTCTTCGCGAGTTCCGTTTTGATGACATCAGCGCTATGAACGTAGGCGATATCATCAAGGCTGACGTTTTTGCTGAAGGCGATGCAGTAGATGTAAGAGGTACTTCCAAGGGTAAAGGCTATGCCGGCGTAATTAAGCGTTGGAACTTCAGCCGTCTTAAAGAATCCCACGGTACCGGCCCTGTACATCGTCACGGCGGTTCTCTCGGTGTTATCGATCCCGCTCGTGTATTCAAGGGCAAGAAAATGGCAGGTCACTTAGGTAACGAACGCGTAACCGTTCAGAACCTCAGTGTAGTAAAAGTTGATGCTGAAAATAACATTATCGCTGTTAAGGGTGCCGTTCCCGGTCCCAAGGGCGGAATCGTAGTTATTTTCGATAGCGTTAAAGCCTAAGGGAAAGGAGAACTGAATTATGCCTAATGTAGCAGTTTTAGATATGGCAGGTAAAAATGTGGGCGAAATCACATTAAGCGATGCCATCTTCGCAATTACACCTAATGCAGTTGTTATGCACCAGGCTGTTGTAAATTATCTCGCTAATCAGCGTCAGGGCACCCAGTCCACCTTAACCCGTTCCGAAGTTTCCGGTGGCGGTAAAAAGCCTTGGAGACAAAAGGGTACAGGCCACGCAAGACAGGGTTCTACCAGAGCACCTCAGTGGGTACACGGCGGTATCGTACACGCTCCCAAGCCCCGCGATTACTCTTTTGACCTTAATAAGAAGGTTAAGAGACTCGCACTTAAGTCTGCTCTCTCTGATAAAGTTCTCGGCGGCGACCTCATTGTTCTTGATGAGTTCAAGGTTGAAGGCTTTAAGACCAAGACTGTTGTTGAATGCTTAAAGGCTATAGGCGCAGGTAAGAAAGCTCTTATCGTTCTTGAAGATAACAACGCTTGTGCAGTTAAGAGCTGTGCTAACATCCCCGGTGTTAAGACCGCTCAGGTAAACACCATCAACACTTACGATATTATCAATGCAGAAACCTTAGTAATTGCTAAGGGCGCTGTTCAGAAGATTGAGGAGGTGTACGCATAATGAAAACCGCACAGGATATCATTATTGCTCCGGTTATTACCGAAAAAAGTATGTCCGGCATTGCCGACAAGAAATACACCTTCAAGGTAGCAAAAGACGCCAACAAGATTGAAATTGCTAAAGCAGTTGAAGAAATCTTTAAGGTAAAGGTTGCTAAAGTAAATACCATGAGCGTACGTGGTCAGGCTCGTCGTATGGGCCGTTACGAAGGCTACACTGCTTCCTGGAAGAAAGCAATTGTTACTTTGAAAGCAGATTCCAAGACAATCGAATTCTTCGACGGTCTTATGTAATCTGAGTGCCTAGAAGCTAAAGCTTCAGGTGATGTATGAAACCGAATATGGTTTCGCTAAGCCTAATTAGGAGAGTGAATTAAAAATGGCATTAAAGCATTATAAGCCGACTACTCCGGGCCGCCGCGGTATGACCAGTATGGATTATTCCGTACTTTCCGATGTAAAGCCTGAGAGAAGTTTGCTTGAACCTTTAAAGAAAAATGCCGGCCGTAACAGCTATGGTCGCATCACCGTACGCCACAGAGGCGGCGGAAATCGCAGAAAATACAGAGTTATCGACTTCAAGAGAGACTTAACCGGTATTCCCGCAACAGTTCTTACTCTTGAATACGATCCTAACAGATCAGCATTTATCGCACTTGTTCAGTACGATAACGAAAATAAGGAAAAGCGCTACATTATAGCTCCTATCGGTCTTAAGGTAGGCGACGTAATCGTAAGCGGTCCCGATGCTGATATTAAACCCGGTAACGCACTTCCTCTTACCAATATTCCTGTTGGTACCTTTATCCACAACGTTGAGCTTTATGCAGGTCGCGGCGCACAGCTTGCTCGTTCTGCAGGTAATATGGCTCAGCTTATGGCTAAGGAAAACGGAATGGCACTTCTTCGTTTGCCTTCCGGCGAACTCAGAAACGTACCTGCTAACTGTATGGCTACCATCGGTCAGGTAAGTAACCCTGAGCACAGCAAT
>JAZSHI010000041.1:0-20036 GCA_045533195.1 Acutalibacteraceae bacterium | reverse complement strand
GGGATGCCCCGTTAAAATACATATCCCCGAATTTATCTCCAAGGTAAAGGAGGGCGATTTTGAGGGGGCTTATGAGATAATAAGCAGGGATTCATCTCTGCCTGCTGTTTGCGGCAGAGTTTGTCCTCAGGAAAATCAGTGTGAGTCTAAATGTATAAGAGGTATAAAGGGCGAGCCTGTGGGTATAGGCAGACTTGAGCGCTTTGTTGCCGATTGGCACAATGCTCACAGCGAAAACGCCCCCGCTAAAACGGCGCCTAACGGACACAAGGTAGCAATAATAGGCAGCGGCCCTTCGGGACTTACCTGCGCAGGAGATTTGGCAAGACTCGGCTACAGTGTTTCGGTTTTCGAAGCGCTTCACACTGCAGGCGGTGTACTGGTTTACGGAATCCCCGAATTCAGACTTCCTAAAAAAATAGTACAAAAGGAAATTGAAAACCTCAGTGCTTTAGGTGTAGAGATAAACACCAATATTATAATAGGAAAGACGCTTACCGTTGACGAGCTTTTTGATATGGGATATGAAGCCGTATTTATAGGCTCGGGCGCAGGTCTTCCCTCCTTTATGGGAATAAAGGGCGAAACCTTAAAGGGTGTTTATTCAGCAAACGAATTCTTAACCAGAAGCAATCTTATGAAATCCTATTTAGAAAACCCCACCACCCCCATTATGAAGGGCGGAAAGGTTACTGTAGTAGGCGGCGGAAACGTGGCTATGGACGCCGCCAGAACCGCTTTGCGTCTGGGCGCCGAAAAGGTTTATATTGTATATAGAAGAAGTATGGATGAGCTTCCTGCAAGAAAAGAAGAGGTTGAACACGCCATAGAAGAAGGAGTAGAATTTATGCTCCTTAATAATCCTATTGAAATTTTAGGCAACCAAGACGGCTTTGTAAAAGCAATGAAGTGCATTAAAATGGAACTGGGCGAACCTGACGAAAGAGGCAGAAGAAGTCCCGTACCTATAGAAAACAGCGAATTTATACTCGATACTGATACCGTTGTTATTTCTATAGGAACCTCCCCCAATCCACTTATAAAGGATACCACCGAAGGCCTTGACGTTAACAAACGCGGTGGAATAATTGTGGAAGAAAGCACAGGTGCCACAAGCAAAGAGGGAGTTTTTGCCGGCGGCGATGCCGTAACAGGCGCCGCAACGGTAATTTCGGCAATGGGCGCAGGAAAAACCGCCGCAAAGGCAATTGATGAATATATTCAAAATAAATAAATTAAAACCGTCTTTTGTGGCGCCTTCTTTATGGGAGGCGCCATATTTTATTCTTGTTTTTTAAAAAAGTGAAGACCAATTCTATAAAACATTTATATAATTTCACTTTACTTTTATTTTTCATATTATATAATGATGTTAAAGGAGTGATTATATGAGTATAAAATTTACTGTTTTCTCCGATTTTCACTATGACTCTTTGAAAAACATAACTAAAATAGAGCATATTGAAGAAATTTTTAAAAGCGCAAACAAAAACGGTTCTCAGTTTGTTATGCATTGCGGTGACCTTACAGGAAATTGGCCCCGTAACCCCGAACTTTTTGAAGCAATACTTAATAACAAATATAATTTAAAGGTTTACGGTACTTACGGCAATCACGATACACAATCTGTAGAAAACACCTTTGATTTCGTCACCCCCCGTCTTACAAACGACGAAAACGTTGTTTGGGGAACCCCTGACGGTAAAATAGGAAACGGTGACGTTACATATTTTTACGTTGATATAGGCGAGTTTAGATTTATTTTCATTGATACTAACCATTCTTACTTTCCTAAAGAAGATTTAATTAAACACGCTCCTCCGGGAATGGGAGAAGCTCCTCCCGAAAACGATCCGCGACACGTCCTTGGCGAACCTCAACTCAAGTGGCTTAAAGCCACCCTCTACGATGCCGTAGAAAAGGGCCTTCACTGCATAACCGCTTCCCACGCAGGTTTTGCAGGATTTAAGGAAGGCGGATGGGAGCATCCTACCCCCTCTTACGACATTGAAACAGTAAGAGCAATGTTTAATGAAGTTAACGCCAAACATCCTCATACGGTTATTATGTCTATAAACGGACACTACCACACCGACCACGCTGCTACAGCTGATAACATAGTTTTCTTTTCTGTAAATTCCTGTATTGTGGGTTGGTGGGATTGTTGGCATTCAAAGCCCTATAACTACGGCATTCCCCTTTACGCAACCGTTACCGTAACAGATGATTATAAAATAATTATTGAAGGTAAAGAGGGCTGTTGGAAGGATGATTTCGCCCCCGAAAACGAAGAGCATCTTAAAACGTTGGGTGTTCATTCTTACATTTCCGACAACACCTTCCAACTCAAATGAGGTTAAATATGATTAAGTTTCTTTTATTTTCCGATTTTCACTATCGAAAAGAAGCATATCCCGGCACCTTGGCTGATATTGATTTAATGCTTAAAAAGGCAAAGGAAGAAAAGGTTGATTTTGTTATGCAATGCGGTGACTTTTGTACCGACGGCATAAACAATCTTGAGGTTTATAAGGCTTATCAAAACAACAAATACGATTTACCCTGCTACGGTATTATAGGTAATCACGAGCTTGAAGGTAGCTTAGAAAACACTATGGAGCTTATTACTCCTACCCTCTGCAACAGAAGGGTTGAAAAGCCTTTTAAGGATGCTTCATACTGGTACACCGACATTAAGGGTATTCGCCTTATAGGACTTGACAGTAACCATTCCTTTAACCCCGAAACAAAACAGTGGGAGCACGTACCTCCCGGATGCACAGGCGCCCGTCCCGGCAACACTCACGTTGCCCACGTTAACCCTGCGCAGATGAAGTGGCTAAAAAACACACTTGACGACGCAAAAGAAAAAGGGCTTAAAGCAATACTTTTCACCCATCACGCAATAAGCGGCGCCTTTAATTTTAATTGCGGTAACGGTAAAGAAATACGTGATTTGCTTGAAAACTACCAAAAGACTGCTGTTATGTGTATCTGTGGTGATTTACACGCTGACCTTTTCACAGTTATAAACAAAGTAGCATACTATTGCATTACCGCCACAAGATTTTTAGCTGACGACGGCAAACAAATTCCTTATCCTTCTGATGCAGAGTTTGATTACACCGAGTACGACGAAAACTTAAACCCCGTAAAAACCTATAAAAAGCCTCTTAACGACCTTTCAAGACATTTCTGTCGCTATTCGGACAGACCTCTTTACACCATTGTTACTATAGATGATGACGGAACCCTTACCATAAAAGGAATGAAGGCTGAGTGGCTTTGCGGAGTTGAGCCCGACCTTACTGTAGAAGCCAAATATCCTATCGGACTTGAAATTAAAGAGCGGGTGTACAAGCTTAATTTCTAATCTAATACTTGTTACTGTGCGAGGCTCGTGCAAATTTTTAAGAAAGAGAAAGCACAAATAGTAATTGTCTCAAAGATGTGAATTTACTACAATATATTTGTAAATTTAATATTAGGAGGCAAATATTATGCTGAGGTTATGGATGCAGAAAATACGGAATACGAATTTAACATAATCAAAAAGTTTGCTGAAAAGACAAGAGAATTTGACATTATGTCCAACCTTCATCCCCATCACAACACTTGGGTAATGTATAAGGAAGAAATTGACAACGTACTCAAAAACCTTGACAGCAAGACCATTCAGTTCGCTCCCGATACTGCTCACCTTACCGCCGCTTCTTGCGATCCGGTTGAGGTTATCAGAGAGTACGCTGACCACGTTAACTTTACTCACTTTAAGAATATTAAGGGTCCAGAACTTGAATCGGTAGGTTATGCAAGTGCAGGTATGGAGGTTTACTCCAACTTCTGCGAACTCGGTACCTGTTGTGTTGACTTCAGAAGCATCTTTGACATTCTTAAGGGTGTTGGCTACGACGGTCCTCTTTGCGAAGAGCTTGATAAAGCTCCTATTAGCAATGCCGAGTCTGCAAGAAACAACTATAACTTCTTACTTAATAACTATTAAAAGCAAAACATCGATAAGAGCATCCGCTTCGGAGCGCTCACTTAAGTGTATATCGGTTTTGTAGCAAAAAACTGTGCGCACCTAAAAAAATGAATTTTTAGTGGTATAAAAGGTGAAAAGCCGCGGTAACGCCGCCGCGTACCGCGGGCTTTTTATAGTTAGAAAAGAAAAATACGCCGAGTAAGATTCATTCTTTTCAAACGAATTCGCCCAAAACCTCAAGTCTTTTAAAGAACATTTCCTTTTGTTCTTCGCAAAAAAACCATTCTTTTGGTATATCGCATATTTTATTAAGTCCGATTTTTTTAACCGCTTCTATCGCTGCTTCACGTTGAGTCATATTCTTATTTGTAGTCTGACATTTAGCACCGTCAAGCGTATCATATGAAGTAAATGCTTTGTTGAAATCCATAAGAGGATAAAGCCCCTTTAATCTATTGGTAGAATTATCAACAAAAAAGCCCCAGTTACCCCAATGTCTGTCTGTGTTTCCAATAAGATAGTCAATAATATTCATCATATAATAGGAATAGCTGTCTTTTTTCAAAACATACTCCAATGTATCAATTCCTTTGTTTGAACAATAAACATCGATAAACTCATAAGAAACAATACTTGTTTTTTCCGAAGTAATTATTTCGCATTTTGAAACCTTCGCTTCGGCAAAACGGCCTTCTTCGTAAGGAACGTAATCAGCATTAAAGCAACCGATAATTTTTGATGCCAGTAATTCTGCATCAACGTCGCGCTCATCACCGTCTTTTAAAAGATAAAATTTGCCGTTTTCTCGAATCCACGACTTTGGCGCCACACCGGGAGTCCCTATGTCCCCTGCTGCTTCTCTTGACATAATCAACTCAGCATTTTGAAGTGTTATACCCTTTCCCCTAAGACTTACGTCTGCAAAGGCATTCGAAAGAGAATGATTATATAAATTGAGTTTTTCAAATGTAACCTTTTCTTTGTATCTTCGTATCCAAAAAACATCAGTTAAAGTGAGTCCGTGATAAGAAATAGCGACAACAGCCCTGTCCTTATCGGTCATAGCCTGTTTTGCGCCTATGGTACTTAGTATCTCTTTTGCATATTTTCTATCCAGAGTTAAAACTCTTGAAGCACACCAATAGTAGAAATTGTTAAGATTATTTATTCGGCTGTCAAGGTCATCCGATTTTTCAAAATACAAATTATATGGCATAAAAGAGGGATAATTTACGGTGCATTTTCCGTTCTCATAAATACGCGCAACCCTTCTGTTTTTATGCATTATATCAAAATATTTCCAACCTTTTTGCAATATGTTTTGCTTTATACCGATACCCACGAAATCACCTCACAAATCAAAAGACTTCATCATTTTTATTATATACAATTTTCAATGATAAGTCAATCCAAAGACGGACACCGCAGTTTAAACGGATTGATGCCCTATTAATCCTTACAGTGTTGCCATCAAGAAGAAGCCTTTTCAGATGCCGCGTACATTTTATTTAAGACCTTTGATTTCTATCTTTTCAATAAGATTTATATTATACTTTTTGACAAGCTCTTGCGCTTTTACAAGAGATTTATCATCATACGCCCTGTATGGATCGTGAGCGTCGAAGCCGAAAATCATTTTACAGCCTATCTGCCCTGCAACCTTTAAGAATTTTTCGTTGGGATAATTGCGATTATCGAATATACCAAGCATATTAAGTTCCAGCGGTACATCAAGCTCCTTTGCCGCACAGCAAATCCGTTCTGCCTCTTTAGCATAAAATTCATCATCACCGTCAAAGCGAAACATATCGGGATGAGCAACGTATAAATATTTACCGGTTTTCATACCTTCAATAAGCAAATCGGTATATTTAATCAAATCATCTTCTGTGTGGCCTTCGTGATTTGAATGAATACTGCCGTCCCATTCGCTTCCTATATAATGTTCACCCAGTATTATATATTCGGCGCCAAGCTCCTTAACGTAAAGGTACATTTTATCAAAAAGTTCGGGATAGTATTCCATTTCAAAGCCAATATGAATTTTAATTTTATCCTTATATTTTTCTCTTAACACCTTTAAGGATTCAATATACTCTTTAGCATCCTCAGGCTGAACTCTCCACCAGCCTTTGTACCCTTCAACGCAGTTTACGGGAGCGTGGTCGGAAAAACCTAATATTTTAAGACCGCCTTCAATTGCGCGTAAAATATATTCTTCATCCTGTCCTTTAGCGTGTTTACAGCGAAATGTATGAGTATGGTAATTTGCAATCATTTTTCATTCCCCTTAAATTTCATCATTTATACTATACATTCAGTTTTTGTCTTTGTCAACCGACAAGGGCTTTTTAATTGACTTTTTGCCCTTTTTATAGTATTATAATTGTGTATGTACTCATAAGTAGAAAGAATGTTAAAAAATGAAAATACTTGCTATTGGGGATGTTTGCGGTCAAATAGGCTGTGACACAGTAAGACGAATGCTTCCCTCTGTAAAAAAACAATATTCCATTGATTTTACCGTTATAAACGGAGAAAACTCTGCCGACGGAAACGGCATAACACCAACTAGCGCCCAAATGCTTTTCACCTATGGCGCCGACGTTATCACAGGCGGAAACCACTCCCTTAAAAGAAAAGAAATATCCACATTTATGGAAGAAAACCATTTTCTTCTTCGCCCCGACAATCTTCCAAAAGAACTTGCAGGCAACGGCTTTTGCATAGTTGACTGCGGTTATGCAAGGGTTGCTGTTATAAATCTTTCGGGAATCATATATCTCGAAAGCCTTAACGCTTCATCCCCCTTTGAAAGAGCTGATGCTCTTATTGAACACGCAAAAAACGAGGGCGCTGATATAATTTTAGTTGATTTTCACGCCGAAGCCACAAGCGAAAAACGTGCTTTAGGGCTTTATCTTGACGGCAAGGTTTCTGCCCTTTTCGGCACCCACACCCACGTACAAACCAACGACGCTCAGGTTTTACCCCTTGGTACAGGTTACATTACCGACCTTGGTATGACAGGTCCCATTGACAGCGTTTTGGGGGTTAAAAGTGAAATTATTATTTCCCGTCTTAAAGACAAAAACACTTCAGAGAAATTTGTACTTGCCGATGGAAAATGTATGCTTAACGGTTGTATTTTTGATATCGACAAAAATACGGGAAAAACAATAAATACTACCCTTATAAATATTTCTTAAAGGAGAAAACCTTTTGAAAATTAAAAGAATTATTGCTTTGCTCCTTATTTTTTGTATGCTGTTTTTAAGCGGATGCCAAAAAAACAGTTCTTCGGGAGCAAATGACGGAAATCTTACTGGTATTAAAACCGAGTCGGCAAATCTTTTATACTGCGCTAACGACACCTTTAATCCATATACCCTTACCACAAAGGTTAATATGGAGCTTTGCCAGTTACTTTTTGAGCCCCTCGTTACCCTTTCGAATAATTTTGAGCCTATTTACCGCCTTGCCGAGAGCGCCGAACAGGACGGCAATATTTGGAAGATAAAGCTTAAGAATGCCAAGTTTTCCGATTCAAGCAGCGTCACGGCAAATGATGTTATTTATTCCTTTAATCTTGCCCAAAACAGCGACGTATATGCATCCTCCTTAAGCCATGTAAAGTCTGCTCAGGAAACGGACGGAAATGTTATTTTTAATCTTTCCTATAACGATCCTTTTTTCGTTAATCTGCTGACCTTTCCCATTATAAAAGCTCAAAGTGATAAAATTGCCGACTCCGACTCGGTACTCTTTCCACCCATTGGTGCAGGACCTTACGTATTAAATGAAGAAAAAACAAAATTAGGACTTAACCCCAACTACTACTCTGCTCCTGCACGTTTTGGAACCATTAATCTTGTAAATGCTCCCGACAAAGAATCTGTCGGTCATTACGTTGAAGTAGGGGCTACAGATTTTTACTATGCAGATATAATGGATAGCACCATTTTCCGTATGGACGGCAAAAAGCTGAGTGTTAATCAGAACAGACTGGTTTATATCGGTATGAATATGCGTTTATCGGTTTTTAAAGAGCCAAAAATACGCTACTGCATATCAGCCGCCATTGATCGAGAAAAAATTTCAAAAAATGCATATTATTCCAATGCACTCCCTGCAACAAGTCCGCTTAATCCCGCTTTTTTGGGTGAAGATAACTATAAAACCATCGAAACTTTAGCTAATACGAAAATTGCTATTGAGAATTTGGAACAAATCGGTTATAATATATTAGATAACTCAGGTTTTAGAAGCAACCGTTCAGGAAGAACTCTGGAATTTTCATTGCTTATAAATGCTGATAACGTTTATCAGCAGGAGGCGGCAAAGATAATTGTCTCTAATTTAAGAGAGGTTGGAATTCGTGTTACTATTCGCGCTTTGGATTATGATAACTACCTTAAAGCACTAAGCTCAGGCAGTTTTCAGTTATATCTTGCCGAGGTTAAGATAAACAACAATTTTGACCTTAGCGAACTTATAGTACCCGACGGAAAATGCGCATATGGTATTGTGGGTAATTCTTCTGCAGGTCAGACCGATGAAACGCAGGAAAATGAAGCCGATACCGAAACCGCACAAAACGAGACAGCCATAAACAACGATTTATCCGACCTTGTCAGAAGATATCAAAACGGCACGGTTACCTTATCTCAGCTTGTTTCGGCTGTAGGTGCGCAAATGCCCTTTATCCCTGTTTGTTATCGCTTGGGAATTCTGTTTTATAACAGTGAAATTGAAGGAATTGACAATGCTTCTTCGTATGATTTGTTTATGTCCTTTAAAAATAATCCTTAACTAAATTTTAGGAGGTTACACTATGATTTCTTACGAAACTATGACCGGCACCGTTTCCCTTTCCAAAGAATATCTTTCAAAACTCATTGGGCAGGCAGTAACATCTTGTTTCGGTGTAGCAGGTATGATGCCCAACGGCAGAAAACAGCGCTTATTCGGTCTGATTTCTAAAAAGGAAAGAATCGAAAAAGGCGTTACCGTAACAGGCAACATTGATCATATAAATGTTGTTATCCACATTGTAGTAACATACGGAATGAACATCAATGCAATTGCAAAAAGCATTGTTCATAAAGTAAAATACGTTGTTGCCGAAACCACCGGCATACAGGTAAAAAAAGTAACTGTCAAGGTTGACGGTATCAAAGAATAATTGAGGTGTTTTTATTGTTTAACGGAAACATTCTGAGAGATGCAATTATCTCTGCCGCCAACAATATTTCTAATAAACAGAAACAGGTTGACGATTTAAACGTATTTCCGGTGCCCGACGGCGATACCGGTACCAATATGTCTATGACTCTTTCCAATGCAGCCCGCGAACTTTCACGTGTTGAAGGCGAAGGCGCAGGAAAGATTGCAAGTATTACCGCTTCCGCGCTTCTTCGCGGTGCAAGAGGTAATTCGGGTGTTATCACCTCCCTCCTCTTCCGCGGATTTGCGAACGGATTTAAGGGTTACGATAACGTAGAGCCCGAAAATCTCAAAAATGCTTTTAAGCTGGGCGTTGAAGCAGCCTACAAGGCTGTTATGAAGCCTACCGAAGGCACTATTCTTACTGTTGCAAGAGTAGCAAGTGAGTATGCTGAAAAAGCATACAAAAAGAAGCTTGATACCCTCGGTGTATTTGAAGCCGCACTTGAAGGTGCTAAAAAGGCTTTATCCGAAACTCCCGAAATGCTCCCCGTTCTTAAAAAGGCAGGGGTTGTTGACGCAGGCGGTATGGGCTTTGTAGTTATTTTAGAGGGTATGTACTCTGTATTTAAAGACGGAGTTATCATCGCGCCCGCCCACGCTGTAGCGCAAGAGGAAGAAGAATCCACCGAAAGAAATGCCGCAGGCGAATTTGAAGGTGAAATCACCTTTACCTACTGCACCGAATTTATAGTAAACCGCAGTGCTGAGGCTGAGAAGGAACCTGCCGAGCTTCGCGCTTATCTTGAAACTATCGGTGACTGCGTTGTTGTGGTTGATGACGAAGAAATCATAAAGGTTCACGTTCATACCGACCACCCCGGCAACGCTATCGAAAATGCTCTTACCTTCGGTTCCCTCGTTCACTTAAAAATAGAAAATATGCGTGACCAGCACGAAAAGGCTAAGCACGACAGCGCAAATGCTGCTAAAAAACCTGCTCAGAACAGTACACGCACCGAAACCTTTACTCCTGCCAAAAAGGAAAAACCCGTCGGTTTTGTTTCTGTATGCGCAGGTGACGGACTTGAAGAATTATTTAAGGATTTAGGCGTTGACACCTTGGTAAGCGGCGGTCAGACAATGAATCCCAGTACCGATAATATCTTACGCGCTATTGAATCTACCCCTGCCGAAACAGTATTTGTTCTTCCTAACAATAAGAACATCATTATGGCGGCAGAACAAGCAATTCCGCTAAGTACCAGAAAGGTTATCGTTATTCACTCCCGTACCATTCCTCAGGGTATTGCGGCAATGCTTGCCTTTGATGAAGACCAAAGTGATGACAAGAATGCCATCAATATGGCAGAAGCCTGTGAAAGAATTGCTACAGGTCAGATAACCTTTGCGGCAAGAGATTCTGACTTTGACGGTCATAAAATCAAAAAAGGCGAACTCCTTTGTATGAACAACGGAAAAATTGCCTTTACCGAAACCGATCTTGATAAAGCGGTTGCCCGTCTTGTTAAGGTAATGCTTAAGCGCGACAGCGAATTCCTTACCGTTATCTATGGCGCTGACGTAAGCGATGCTCAGGCAAGAAGAATTGAAACTGACCTTAATGCAAAATTCGGTGACAAGGTGGAAATCACCGTAATAAGAGGCGGTCAGCCTATATATTATTTCTTCCTTTCGGTAGAATAATATGGAAACAAAAGAAACCAGAAGTATTTTAAGTATAAGGGGTATCGGCGAAAAACGTGCCGACTTACTGCGTAAGTTGGGCATTGACTCTGTCGATGCCCTTTTGCGTTACTATCCGAGAAGCTATAACGATTTTACCTCTCTAACCGCTATTGAAAATCTTATTCCCGATTCTCCGGCTACGGTACGCGGGAAAATTGATTCTTCTGTTATTACCGAGCCCCTTTATAGACAACCCGTTTCGCGCTCCACCTTTTATATAAACGACGGTACGGGAAGCTTAAAAATTATTCTTTTTCATAAAAAGGAAATGCCTTTTTATCTTAAAAGGAACACCTTTTATACTTTTTCAGGCAAAGTAACGGGAAATCTATTTGATTTAATCCTTTCTTCTCCTACCGTAATTTTTGAAAACGAACCAAAAATTCAGGCGGTTTACCCCCTTAAAAGCGGTGTCACGGGAAGTATTATCAAAAACAGCGTTAAGGCGGCAATAGAGAAAGGAGCGGGAGACGATCCCATTCCCGAAGACATACGAAAAAAATACGGTCTTTGCGACCTTGATTTCGCTATTAAAAACATACATTTCCCACTAAGTAACTCAGCCCTCGCTGCTGCAAAAAAGCGGCTTGTTTTCGAAGAGCTCTTTGTCCTTCAAACTGCTTATTCACTACTTAAAAGCTCTAATAAAAACAAGAAAGGCATTGAAATCAAAACAGACTTTACCGACGAATTTTTTGCCCGTCTTCCCTTTTCTCCCACAAATGCGCAGAGAAGGGTTACCAAGGAATGTATTTTTGATATGCAAAACGGCTTTGCCCTTAACCGACTGGTTCAGGGTGACGTTGGCAGCGGAAAAACCGCCGTTGCCGCCGCACTTTGCTATACTGTGGCAAAAAACGGTCTTCAGGCGGCAATTATGGCTCCTACAGAAATACTTGCCGAACAACATTTCGAAAGCTTTAACAGTTTTTTTGAAGGCACAGGCATAAAAGTGGGACTTTTCACAGGCTCCCTCACCGCTTCCAAACGCAAAAAGCTAAAGGAACAGCTTATAAACGGTGAAATTGATGTTGCCGTAGGCACTCATGCACTTATAAGCGATTGGGTTGATTTCAAAAATCTTGCCCTTGTTATAACCGACGAACAACACCGCTTTGGTGTAGCTCAACGTGCCAAGCTATCAGGTAAGGGCGAATTCACCCACCGTCTCGTTATGTCGGCCACCCCCATTCCCAGAACCCTTGGACTTATTATTTACGGCGACCTTGACTTAAGTATTATTGACGAGTATCCAAAGAACCGTCAAGTAATTGACTCCTACTCGGTAACCGATAAGCTTCGGGAGAGAGTTTATAATTTCATAAAGAAAAATATAGCTGAAGGCAGACAAGCCTATATCGTCTGCCCTGCCGTAGAAGAAAATGAAAAGGAGATGGCGTCTGCCGAGGAATTTTTCAAGGAGCTAAGCCAAGACGTATTTAAAGATTACAGCGTAGGACTTCTTCACGGAAAAATGAAGGCAACCGAAAAAGATGCGGTTATGTCCGACTTTAAGGAAGGCAAAATAAATCTCCTTGTCTGCACCACGGTAATTGAAGTAGGCATTGACGTACCGAATGCCACCGTTATGGTTATTGAAAATGCCGAACGCTTTGGACTTAGTCAGCTTCATCAGCTTCGCGGAAGAATAGGCAGAGGCTCCTTTAAATCCACCTGTATTTTTATTTCAAACAATAAAAACAATTCCCGACTTAAAATAATGTGTTCCACCACCGACGGCTTTAAAATTGCCGACGAGGACCTTTCGCTTCGCGGTCCCGGTGATTTTATGGGGCGCCGTCAACACGGCCTTCCCGAGCTTAAAATTGCTGATTTGAATAACGATATGGAACTACTTCGTATTTCCGCCGTAGCGACTCAATCGGTGATAAAAAAAGACGCTGATTTAAGCCTACCCGTTCACAAACCGCTTAAAGAAGAGGTTGAAAGGCTACTTAAAATCAGTGAAAATTGAGGAAAATAATATGAAATTATTCAAGTTTTTAAAAAAGACAATAATATTTCTTCTTGTTGTTTCGATTATAGTTGGTATTTACGCCCTTATTATAAACGGTTACGTTGTTTCTTCTGCCAAAAAGCAGATTATATCATCCGAGGAAGCAGCAACACTTACTGACGTTGATTGCATTATCGTTTTAGGCTGTTTAGTCAGACCTGGCGGAAAGCCCAGCGATATGCTTGCCGACAGACTAAGGCGGGGTGTTGAGCTTTATGAAAGCGGAGCCGCACCCAAACTGCTTATGAGCGGTGACCACGGTCAAAAGGAATATAACGAGGTTGCGGCAATGAAGCAGTATGCACTTGATGCTGGAATAGAGTCCAATGATATTTTTATGGACCACGCAGGTTTTTGTACCTATGACAGCATCTATAGAGCAAAGGAAGTATTTAAGGCAAAAAAGGTTATAATTGTCACCCAAGAATATCACCTTTCACGCGCTCTGCTGATTGCCCGAAAATTAGGTTTAGAGGCAGTCGGCGTCGCCAGTGATTATCACACCTACGGCGGACAAACCTTCCGCGATATAAGAGAAATAGTTGCCCGCAACAAAGATTTCCTTTATACCATCTTTAAACCAAAGCCAAAATATCTTGGCGAAGCCATTTCTATACAAGGCGACGGCAATTTAACACAGGATTAAAAAAGAAGTGAGGTTATCCTCACTTCTTTAAATTTAAGTTAACTCTCTAATCTTTTCATGTTATACAATGTAATTGTTTATTATGAAATTATCTTATTGAATACAAAATTTCAGTGGTGCCATTTAAAAAATGAACTGTAACATTTTTTGCAGGAGTGGAGCCACCCCAAGCATTGGCAGCCATGTTTATATTATTCCAATCATCTAACGTACCATCGTAATATACTTCTTTAAGAGCAGAGGAGCCGTTAAATGCAGCTGAGCCAATTTCTGCTACATTTTTAGAGAGGTAAATAGTTTCCGCTTGGTCACAGTTTTGGAAACAATACGCTGGAACCGTAGTCATTCCTGTTCCAATAGAAATGACCTTTAGATCTCTTCCGTAAAACAAATTTTGAGCAAAAGTTTTATTGGAATTACTAAATTCGAAATCGGTAAGAACTGTGCCATTAAATGCTCCTCCCTCTATCGTTTCGATAGCGGTTCCGCCGGTTATACTATGTAACATCGAACAATTCATAAAAGCATAAGAATCGATAAGAGTACACTGAGAATTTTGTTCAAAGGAAACCGTTTTAAGTTGACCACATTTATAGAAAGCATATTCTCCAATATATTCTACTGTATTGGGAATAACAACATTTTCTATTGCTGCTCCTGAGAAAGTTCTTTGAGGAATAGCTTTTACATTTCCAAGAGAAACTGTTTTTAAAGAGGTACAACCTTCAAGCAAGCCGACAGCATCATAGTTAATGTCTGCGTTAGTGTAAGCGGGGCTTAATTGAGTGTTAATCTGTGTTAATGAAGCCGGGAAGATTACGTTCTTTAAAGAGGTGTTGGATTGTAAACCGGCAGTACCGATTTTTTCGAGACCAGTGCCAAAATTGATGGTTTCAAGTTCGTAGTTTCTGGATATCGCAAAATCGTCAAGAACCTTAAGAGAATCAGGTAAATTTATTTTTTTGATAGTTGGAGAATAACGGATACAGAAAATACCCGTTTCTTCTACCCCTTCAGGAATAGTAAGCTCATCCACACAAACACGATAAAAAGCCCAGTCTCCAATATATGTTACACCTTCATCTATTATAATATTCTTGATTTTATAGCCATTGGGATTATCTTTATAATAATCGGTTGTAGAAAGATATTTAGTACCATCAGAATTTAAAATAGTTTTCCCGTCTTCACTTATATACGGCTCGTTTCTGTACTTATACCACGGTGATGCTTCCATATACTTAACATAGTCATACATTCTACCTGTTCCACTTATTTTCAAAAGTCCGTCATCATATAATGTCCATATAAGATTTTCACCGCATTTACCGCTGTCCAATACTTTAACCTCAGTTTCTGTTTCGTTTGAAAGCCCTGCTAATTTCAGTTTAAGCAAAGCGAGATCCACAGCATCCACTATTGAATCATCATTCATATCACCTTTAACATATTCAGCAAGTTCTCCGTAAACAGAAAAATCAGGCATTATTGTTCCTAAAACAAAAAAAGCTAAAGCCAACAACAAATTTATCAATGTTTGTCTTTTCATATTATTTCTCCTTCAATTTAACATTCAGTGAATGTCATTTTTATCCATTATAGCATATAATTTAACTGTTGACAAGCACTAAATGTCAGGAGTGATGAATTATATGTTTATCAACAAAAGTGATGATGGCCTAAACAATATTTGTGGTAAAAATATCTCAAGACTTCGCACTACTTTAAAAATTTCACAAAGAGAACTTGCCGACAGAATGCAGTTAGTAGGAATTGATATCGACAAAAATGCCATTCAGCGTATTGAATGTGGAAAGCGTTTTGTTACCGACATAGAAATTATCGCTTTTTCAAAAATTTTTAAAGTTTCCTACGACGAATTACTAAACAACTAAGGTTTATAATTTTCAAAAAAATCTGTGATTATGCAAATACGGCAAAGCCCTACTCCATTTTCCCTAATCCCTAATCCCTAAAAAATACTGTCATCCTTCGATGACAGTATTTTTTATAACAGGTATCCACTAACTATTCCTGCCGCGGCAGAAAGAAGAATAATTATTATGGGATGCACCTTTTTAAAGGCCAGTACTGTTGCTACAGCGCAAATGCCAATGCTCACGTAGGTCTGTGCAGTTTTAAATACCGCAAGAGAAACGCTTTCGGGGAAAATTACGCTTATGGCAATTGAGATTATAGCATTAGCAATAAGTCCTACAACAGCAGGCTTTAGTCCTGTCATAACGCCCTTAACGGTTTTACTGTTTTTGAATTTATCATAAATTTTAGCAACAATTAAAATTATAATAAAGGACGGCAAAACAACGCCCAAGGTTGCACAGGCAGAACCCAGTATTCCGATATCTGCTACCTGACTGCCTACGTAGGTTGCAATATTTATAGCAAAGGGGCCGGGGGTGGACTCACTTACCGCTATGAAGTTTACAAGCTGCTCCATAGCCATCCAGCCTTTATTGGTGATTTCCTCCTCTATTAAAGGAAGCATAGCATAACCGCCGCCAAAGGTAAAAAGTCCTATTTTAAAAAAGGTTAAAAACAGTTCAAGATATATCATTTGTTTTTACTCCTCCTATCTGTTATAAGAGAAGTTACAAGTCCGAAAACTGCACAGCCTATAAGCACATAAAGTACAGGCACATCTAAAATAGCGGTAAGCAGGAAAGAACCTGCCATAACGATATAAGAAACTATTCCCTTAGGACATTTTTTATACATAGTCCAAAGCGCTTTAAATAAAAGCGCCAACACACCTGCTCTGATTCCGTTGAAGGCATACTGAACAGGCTTTAAATCACCAAACTGATTAAGAATGGCCGAGATAGCAAGTATTATGATAAAGGAAGGCAATACAACGCCCAAGGTTGCAAAGAAGCTTCCCCAGAAACCGCACACTCTGTAACCTACGAATGTAGCAGAATTAATTGCTATAGGACCCGGTGTAGATTCTGCAATAGCAATAATTTCCAGAATATCATCATCGGTTATCCATTCTCTGTTTTCTGCCACCTCTCGCTGAATAAGAGGTATCATTGCATAACCGCCGCCGAAAGTAAAGGCGCCTATTTTAAAAAATACAATAAAAAGCTGAAGTGCCTTTTTAAATTTCCCTTTAATTTTTGACACCCTCTTTAATAAATATTTTTCTGATAAGCAAGGTAATGGCATAAAGAACCATACCCACTACAATTGCAACCACAAGGTCAAACACTACTGTAAGGACAAAGGTGACGGTGAGCACCAAAATATCGTCAATACGCTTGGTTTTATATATAGCAACAAAATGACGCCATTCACTCATATTATAAGACACAATAAACAATATTGCGGCAATTACAGGCATTGGAATAAGCTTTGCATATGGCATAAGTACCAAAAGCACCAAAAGAAGCAGGACGGAATGTACCATTGCGGCAACGGGGGTTCTTCCGCCGTTTTTAATATTGGCGGCAGTTCTTGCAATAGCTCCCGTAGCAGGAATACCGCCAAAAAGAACCGATGCAATATTAGCTACACCCTGACCGATTAGTTCTGCATTGGAATTATGTTTATCATTTACCATACCGTCGGCAACCACGCAGGAAAGAAGGGATTCAACCCCTGCAAGAAGCGCAATAGTAAATGCATTAGGAATAACTGCAATGATTTTTTCATTAGTTAACTGCATACCGCCAAAATCAACCTTAGGAAGACCTTTGGGAATATCGTAAAGGTCACCTATAGTAGAAACGTTTCGTGAAAAAAGCGGAACAAGACCTACAAGCAAGGCTCCCACAATAACCGCAATAAGAGACGGCGGAATTTTCTTTTCAAGTTTAGGATAAACTATAAGACAGATAAGGCTTATAATACCGATAACAAGCGTTTCCCACTTAAATGAAGAAAGGTGATGAATATTTGCTTCAATTTTTTCTATGGTTTCAATGGGCTTTACTCCCTCAGCGTAGGTTATACCGAAAAAGTCCTTTACCTGACCTAAAAGTATGGTCACGGCGATACCGCCCGTAAAACCAACGGTTATAGTTTTAGGAATAAAACGTATAAGACTGCCCAGCTTTAATATACCCATTAAAATAAGTATAATACCCGCCATAACGGTTGCGATAAAAAGGCCGTCCATTCCCTGCTCTGCCACAACACCTGCAACAATGGTTGCAAAGGCTGCCGTCGGTCCTGCAATCTGAACACGGCTACCGCCCAAGAGCGCTACAAAAAATCCCGCCGCAATTGCAGTATAAATACCCTGAGCCGGTTCTACTCCGCTTGCAAGAGCAAGTGCGATAGAAAGCGGCAAAGCGATAATAGCAACAATAATACCGGATGTTAAATCTTTTGCAAACTGTGCGCCGCTATAGCCCTTAATCGTTTCAAAGAACTTCGGTTTTAAATAAAAATTCTTCATCTGTTTACCCCTTAGGAAATTGAAATCATAAAACATCAACATTGTATCATAAGAAACAAAAAAAGTAAACCCCTTTGCTTTCGCAAAGGGGTAAAAGTTTTGCCTTAGTCGTCACTTTACAAAACAGAATATCTGCTTTACAACGTGATGACAAAGAAGTCGATTATATCAACTCGATAATAGCCATTTCAGCAGCATCACCGCGGCGGGGGCCGGTCTTGGTGATACGGCAGTAACCGCCGTTTCTGTCAGCATAACGGGGAGCGATTTCGTTGTAAAGCTTCTTTACAACGTCACCCTTAGTTATGAAAGCGTAAGCCTGACGTTTGCTGTGTAAACTGGTATCTTTAGCGAGTGTAATATATTTTTCAGCCATTGCACGAACTTCTTTAGCGCGGGTAACGGTAGTTTCGATTTTGCCGTTTTCAAGCAAGAAAGTTACCATTGCTCTGAGCATAGCAGTTCTGTGGTCGCTGGTTCTGCCGAGTTTTCTTGTACCGGGCATGGATATTCACTCCTTACAATTATTCGTCGTCACTCTTAAGGCTATAACCAAAGGAATTAAGCTTTGCAATAACCTCTTCAAGTGATTTACGGCCAAGATTTCTAACCTTCATCATATCTTCTTCAGATTTTTCGATAAGGTCCTCAACCGTGTTAATGCCTGCGCGTTTTAAACAGTTAAAGCTACGAACAGAAAGATCAAGTTCTTCAATAGTCATATTAAGAACCTTTTCATTGTTACTGTCGCCCTTTTCTGCCATAATGCTCTCTGTCTCACTTACACCTTCGGTAAGGTTGAGGAAGAGTTCAAAATGTTCCATTAAGATCTTAGCAGACAAAGAAACAGCTTCATTAGCTTTTATTGAACCGTCAGTCCAAACCTCTAAAGTAAGGCGGCCCATATCTGTAACCTTACCAACACGGGTATTGTCAACAATGGGGTTCACCTTAAGTACAGGTGTGAAAATAGAATCAACGGGAATAACTCCGATAACGGATTGCGCCGGCTTGTTCTGTTCTGCCTGTACATAACCTCTGCCGCTGTCTATGGTCATTTCCATATTGAGCTTTGCACCCTCATCGAGAGTAGCAATGTACAGTTCGGGATTTAAAATCTCGACCTCAGAATCACACTTGATGGAAGCACCTGTTACAACACAGGGACCTTCAGCTTCAACATAAACGGTCTTAGGAGCATCGCCAAGGAGCTTGGGAATAAGACCTTTAATGTTAAGTATGATTTCGGTAATTTCTTCCTTTACACCGGGAAGAGTGGAAAATTCATGAACTACACCGTCAATTCTAACGGTAGTTACAGCAGCACCGGGGAGTGTGGAGAGAAGAACTCTGCGCATACTGTTGCCGAGTGTTGTTGCGTAACCTCTCTCAAGAGGTTCCATAACGAATTTTCCGTAAGTGCCGTCGGCTGTTAATTCAAGCGTTTCTATTCTGGGCTTTTCAATCTCTATCATTTAAAAGCTCCATTCTCCGTAAATAAATTTTTTAAAGTCGGATACATTATACGGGAAAATATCCGATTTGCAAAGTTAACTAATTACTTAGAGTAGAATTCGACGATGGGCTGTTCCTCAACAGGAGCATCGATCTGATCACGCTCGGGAAGAGCAATAATCTTAGCTTCGCACTTATCTTTATCAACATCGATCCATGCGGGAGCAGGTCTGGAAGCGTTAGCTTCTACTACGCCCTTCATCTTTTCAAGAGCCTTACTCTTTTCGCAGATAGCGATAACATCACCTGCTTTTAAGAGATAAGAAGCAATATCAACTCTAGCTCCGTTAACCTCGAAGTGACCGTGGCCGATAAGCTGACGAGCTTCTGCTCTGGAAGAAGCGAAACCAACTCTATAAACAACGTTATCGAGACGGCTTTCGAGAATCTTCAAGAGGTTTTCACCAGTAATTCCCTGTTTTCTCTCAGCAATTTCAAAATAATGACGGAATTGACCTTCCTGAACGCCGTAGAAACGACGAGCCTTCTGTTTAGAACGTAGCTGAAGACCGTATTCGGATGACTTCTTACGTCACTG
>JAZSHI010000014.1:0-19385 GCA_045533195.1 Acutalibacteraceae bacterium | reverse complement strand
GAAATGCAGAAATGTTTCTGAATTTCAAATGTTAAGTATTAACAATAGAGATAAATATTTGAAGAAGTTAAGAGAAAGCGGTTTGTCAATAAGACAAATCAGCAGATTAACAGGGGTAAGTTTTAATATAGTTAGAAAATTTTAATAACACGGAGAACCGTCCCCTGTGTTTTCGTCCCCTGTGTTTTCCTGTGTTTTCGATATGTAGCTAATTGTGCAGGCGGTAATAAGGCTAAGTGGCATCAAAAACATGGTGGTTTAGGGTATTATAATCATTATCATATTAATAGTCGCAATAATAGTGCTCATATTTATTACATTATAGCTGGATAAAGTATATTTTTGAAAAAAAGAAACGATTTTTACAGATAAGGCGTTGATGCTAATGAGATATTTAATTGTAAATGATTTGGATGCAGTGCAATACAAAGCATTATTAAATTATTTGTTAGAAAGTTGTCAGCATTTTAGTGTCTGCAGTTTTAAAGTGCACAAAAAAGAATTGAATGAATCATACGATAAATTTTTCGAAGATTTTCATTACTGCAAATGTAATCAATATGAATTTTCGTTACCACAACACTATGAAAAAGGACAAAAATTTTTTGTTTATGACTTAAATAAAAACACTAAACGTTTTATTTCTGATAGGAAAAATTTTTTGACGTGGAGAATACCGGATTTACCTGAAGATATTTCTTTTTACAAAAATAAAAAAGTTGTTTTCGCGACTATCAGTCATGAAAAAATGTTTATATTTTACGTTATCAACGAGGAAATAAAAGATATTTTAAATAAATACGGTATAAAAATAAGAACACTTGATTGAATGCACGGGAACAGGAAACACAGAAACACAGGGGAAACACAGGAAAGAAACACAGGGGAAACACAGGGGACGGTTCCTTGTGTTTAAATAAAATTGAACAGTTTTACTGTTTAAGATAACCTCACTTAAGCCAAGGTGCTTTTAATTAAGCACTTTGGCTGTCCGTTTTTTGAAAGGGAGCAATGGGAATGTTAATTTTATATCTTTCAATGCTTGAGACCGAGGAAGAAAAGGACAAGCTTGAACAACTTTATATTAACTATAAAAAACTTATATATAGCATTGCTTTTGAATATATGAGTAATTCATTTTTAGCCGAGGATGCCGTACATAACACCTTTTTGAAATTGACTAATTATTTAGATAAAATTGATGATATATATGACCATAAAACCGTTACTTTTATCGGGATAGTTGCCAAAAGCGTTTGCATTGATATGCTTAGAAAGGAAAAAACTTTAAAGCAAATAGAACTGCGTTTAGATGGAATAATAGACAACTATTGCGAAGATTTAGATATAAAAGATTTACTTAAAAAAATTGATAAGCTTCCCGAAATATACCGAAATACAGTTATGCTCAAATATTTTTACAAAATGAGCAATCGTCAGATATGTGATATAAATGGAATTTCGATTATGACACTTAGAAAACGACTATCAAGAGCAAAAAAATATTTAAACGAGGTGGAACTATGACCTTTTCAAAAAGTGAAACACATAAACTAAATAAGGCTTTCGAAATTTATAGTCAACTAACTGCAGAAAAATATAAAGAATTTCAAAACCAAGACGTACCTTTTTCTTTAGATTTCGAAAGAAGAATGGAAAAACTTATAAACAGGAATAAAAAGCCGTATTTTCGTTTAATTAATACTGTTGCAAAGCGTGTTGCTGTAATTATAGCCGCTATAATAATTGTTTTAACAAGCACCGTGTTTAGCGTAGAAGCGCTGCGAGAGGGTGTTAAAAACTTTGTTATTGAAGCTTATGAAAAGTTTTCGACGATTGTCTTTAGAAAAAACAGCTCAACTTCTACAGAAATTATGGTGTATTATGAGCCTATGTATATTCCAAAAGGATATATTCTCGCTGAAGAAAAAAGATTGGATTATGACTATATAAAAACATTTAAAAATTCAAATGGCGATGAAATTGTTTATATTCAAAGTTGTGATTTAGAAAATGGAAGAAATATAAATACGGAAAATGCAATTACAGAAGAAATAAACGGCGGATTTTATGTTTATATTCCAAGTAGTAAAACAAGGATGTTTATTAAAAGCAACGGCATTTATGAATATTACTTTAGATGTAGCAAAAAAGTCTCCAAAGAAGACCTTTTAAAAATGGCTGACTCAATAGAGTAAAAATAAAAACGACCGAGAGGTCGTTTTTATTTACGGGTAATATTCAGTTTTGGGTAGTTATTAAAAATCTTTCGATTAATAATTTTCTTTTCTTACTTCAAAGTAAGCTTCGGGATGTGCGCAAACGGGGCAAACCTGAGGAGCCTTAAGACCTACAACGATGTGACCGCAGTTACGGCATTCCCAAACGGTAACGCTGCTCTTTTCAAATACAGCCTTGGTTTCAACGTTATTAAGAAGAGCGCGATATCTTTCTTCGTGAGCCTTTTCAATAGCGGCTACAGCTCTGAATTTATATGCGAGAGCGGTAAAGCCTTCTTCTTCAGCTTCCTTAGCAAAGGTGTCATACATATCGGTCCACTCATAGTTTTCGCCTTCGGCAGCAGCTAAAAGGTTAGCAGCGGTGTCGCCGAGACCGCCTAATTCCTTAAACCACATTTTAGCGTGTTCTTTTTCATTTTCAGCAGTCTTTAAGAAGAGAGCGGCAATCTGCTCATAACCTTCTTTTTTGGCAACGGATGCAAAGTAGGTGTACTTGTTTCTTGCCTGAGATTCGCCTGCGAAAGCAGCCTGTAAATTTTTTTCGGTTTTTGTTCCTTTGAGTTCCATAAAATTTATCTCCTTTGAAAAAATTGTTTATTTTATTATAACCGATAATTCGGTATTTAGCAATTATTTTTTATACAGTTCTTGCATAGATAATCAAGATTTAAGTTGTATGAAATAACGTCTTCGCCAATGCTTTTTTTTAGATGTTCTAAAAAGTCGGGGATAACAACGTCTTTCACCGATTTGCAGTTTTTACAGATAAGATGGTCGTGAAGGACAGGGGAGCGGTCAAACAAATCGGCAGAATCGGGAATTTTTACCTTTCCGATTTCACCGCCGGCGTACAGAGCGTTCAAATTATTATATACGGTAGCAAGTGCTATGCCCGGCATTTTCTCTCGGGCAAGTATATAAATCTCATCAGCTGATAAATGACCATGCATATTTTTTACTATGTCTAAAATAAGACTTCGCTGTTTGGTCAGTAACATGAGAGCCTCCTTTGTTCAAGATTTAGAATTATTCTAAATCTAATTATACATATATCTAAGGATTTGTCAATAGCTTTTTCAAAAAAGTTGAAAATTTTTTCAAAAAACTGTATAATTACGTTGCGGAAGGGATGAAAAACTATGTTTTACGATAAAAAAGTATATATACCTACAGAGTATTGTGACTATACAATAAGACTTGGATACTGCCAGTCATTTTTCCTCTTGCAAAACGCTATGATAGACGGCTTTGAGGTTTATGATTGCGGAAATAAAGGACTGGGTGAAAAATGTAACGCATATTGGGCGGTCACAAAAACAAAGCTTCATATTAATAAAAGAGCTTTTTGGGGCGAAACGGTTAATGTTAAGTCTGATTATATAAACGACGGAAAGCTAAGGGTAAATATAATTACTAAAGCTTATGATAAAGAGGGTAACCTTTTATTAGAGGGCGCACAGGAGCTGTGCGTATTAGATAAAGACACCCACAGAGTAAAAAGACTTAGTGATACCTGTCTGCCAAAGCCCGAAAAGGACGAACCGCTGTCAACCTTTGAAAAATTCACACTTTCTGAAAATGCCGTTTCTGCTTATGAACTGACAGTAAGAAGTCAGCATATAGATATGTCACGTCACGTTAACAATATAGAATATATACGAATGGCGCTTGATTTATTCACCGTAGATGAACTTATTGAAAACGATATTAGTGATATCGAGGTGCATTATATCGGCGAATGCAGAGAAGGGGAAAAGCTTTGCTGTCAACGTTTTGACGAAGGTAATATAAGTTACGTAACTATTAGTAAAGAAGACAAAAAATGCTTTGAAATGAAAATAATCCGTCGATGATAAAGCTATGTACTGTAAATAATTTTTCGACCTCTGTGAAAACGGAGGTCTTTTTTTCTTGTTAAAAGGAAGAAACTGTAGTATAATAAGAAAAAACAGAAAGGACGGGTTTTATGGAAAACTATATTCGTGCATTTTTTACCATTGTCAGAATTTTAATTCCCATATTATCCGTTATTCTTGTTTTTTGCAGTGGGGCAGGTCTTCTTTCAAAAAGAAAAAGAGGATATAAGGTTGCGCTTTTAACTGATGATATGAAGGAAAGTCAGCTTTCTGACGGCGAATATATCATAGGAAGCGATGAAGACTGTGATATTGTTATGGATAAAACAGAAGATAAGCATCTTGTTATATCTGTTTCGGGCAAAAACTTTTCCTTAAGACCGCTCTTTAAAAATAAAGTTGGCATAAATAAGCATAGCGTGAAAGAAGAAACAGCTTTTTTGCCCGATGACCTTTTAAGTGTAGGGGACAGGGAGTTTTCTTTAATAATTAAAAAACATAGGGGCAAAAGTCTTTTTGACGGACGGCTTTATAAGGCGGCATCCCTTAGCTGTCTGACTCTCATACAGTTTTTTATTACCCTTTCTCTGTGCTTTTCTTTTAGTGAAAAAGTGATTTTTACAGCCGTTGTTTTTTTAGCACTTATTTTTGGAGAATGGATATATTTTGCAGTAACAAGGTTTAAAGGCGCTTTTTTGGAAATTCCCGTTTTGTTTTTGGTTACCTTGGGACTCAGCGTGGCGGCTCATCGGGGAGCAACTGCTCTCATTAAACAGTTTATATGTCTTGTTTTGGGTATTATTGGCTCTTTGATTCTTTCTAAAATAATAATTTCATCTAAACGTGCGTTGCATTTAAGATTTATAGCCTTTTTAATCGGCGGAGTGCTTTTCGGTGTAAATCTTTTTTTCGGTGTGATTTATAACGGCGCACAAAACTGGATTAATATAGGCGGAATTTCGGTTCAGCCTTCTGAATTTATAAAGGTAGCGCTTATATTTATGAGCGGCGCTTCGGTTGAAAAACTAAGCAGTATAAAGGATATATCCCTTTTTGCCGTCTTTTCGGTTTTCTGCCTCGGCTCACTTTTCTATCTCAGCGACTTTGGTACTGCGCTTATTTATGCCGTAGTATTTTTTACGGTTATTGCCATTCGTCTTTGCAGCGTAAAGCTGATTGCTGTATTATCGGCTTTGGCAGTACTGTGCGGCGGAGCTGTTATAATCTTATTCCCTTATGTAGCAAAGCGTATTTTCTCCTTCGGAAAAGCCTTCGAAAATGCTTATGACAGCGGTTATCAGCAAACAAGAGCAATGATAGCCACGGCTTCGGGCGGTCTTTTCGGAGTAGGCGGCGGAAAAGGCACACTTATAAACGTGGCGGCGGCTGATACCGATATAGTTTTTGGACTTATAAGCGAGGAATTCGGACTTATAGTTTCTCTTTGCGCTTTGGCGGTATTTATAGTCTTTGTGCTTTATTCTATAAGAGTACTGACGAATTCAAAAAGTACCTATTATTCCGTAACCGCCTGCGCAACGGCAGTTTTACTGCTTACCCAAACCGCTCTTAACGTTTTCGGCACACTGGATATGCTGCCCTTTACGGGCGTGACTCTGCCTTTTATAAGCAACGGCGGTTCGTCTCTTCTGTCCTGCCTTATAATGACAGCATTTTTGAGAACACCTTTAATTCTGTCTAATGGAGGTAAAGAACAATGATAAAAGCAAGATTCAGAGCCAATATAGTGCGTGTAATACTTCTTTTGTTCTTGATTTTATGCGCTGTTTTTATCTTTAAATATACTTCATCGGCAGAAAATTGGGCGTTTTTTCAAACAAACAGCCACGTTTATACGGGCGGAAAGCTGACTCAAGCGGGGGAAATAACCGATAGAGAAGGACGACTGCTTTCTAAAACCGAGGATGGAGAGCGAGTATATAATAAAAATAAGGATATAAGAAAAGCAACCATTCATACCGTAGGCGACCATGAGGGTTACATAAGCACGGGCGTTACAAACGCGCTTAAAGACAGGCTTGTGGGCTATTCTCTTGTTAACGGTGTTTATACCTATTCGGGAAAGGGCAATAATGCAAATCTTACCATAGACGCAAATATAAGCGTTGCCGCAATGAAAGCCCTTGGAAACAGCGCAGGCTGTGTCGGTGTGTGCAACTATAAAACGGGCGAAGTGCTTTGTATGGTAAGTACCCCTACTTATGATATAGAAAATATTAAGGAATACGAAAAGGCGAAAAAGGGTGAGCTTGGCAGCGTATTTATGAACAGATTTATTTCTTCTGCCTATACACCGGGTTCTACCTTTAAAATTGTTACTGCCGCCGCCGCTATAGAAACCCTTTCCGATTCGGCTTACAGTACCGATTTTATGTGTGACTACGGAACGGTTATCGAGGGAGAAAAGCTTAACTGCCTCGGCAAACACAAAAACGTCACCTTAGAAAGAGCTTTTTCCCATTCCTGTAATGCATATTTTTCTAATATGGCATTAACCCTCGGAAAATCCACAATGACTAAATACGCTGAAAAATTCGGCTTTAATGAAACCTTTACTATTGACGGTATAAAGTGCGCAAGGTCAAGCTACTCGGTAAAAAATTCGAGAAATATTGATTTCGGCTGGTCGGGAATAGGTCAGCATACTAATCTTTGTAATCCCGTTCAGTATCTTTGTATGGTCAGCGCTATCGCCAACGGCGGTGAGTATAGGGAGCCTTTTATCGTAAACAGTATTACCGCTTCAAACGGCAAAATGCTTTATGAAGCAAAACCGAAAACGGTGCGTATGATAAAAAAGGATACTGCCAATAAGCTTAATGCTCTTATGGATTTTGCAGTAAAGGATAATTACGGAAAATCCACCTTCGGAACCCTTGACGTATGCGGAAAAACGGGTACTGCCGAGGTGGGCAAGAAAATGGAAAATTCGCTTTTTGTAGGCTTTTGTAAGGATGAAAATCTGCCCCTTGCCTTTGTGGTAATTGCCGAAGGCGATGAAAACGGCAGAAAAAGCGCTATGAGCATAGCAAATAAAACCTTGCAGGCTGCTAAAAAAGAACTTATAAAATAATTTTTGCCCGAACAGTACTTAGCTGTTCGGGTTTTCTTTTTGGATGAAATTATCGTTTTTCGATAATAAATTGTTGACAAACAATAAATAGCGGTGTATAATATAGCCATAAAAGGAAGAAAGAGGTAATCTTTATGTGGAACAGTAATAAATCAATAACACTTTCCTTGGTGGTTTGCTTTGCAGTTAGTATAATGCTGGTTTTAGGTGTCTTCTTTTTGCCGATTTTACTTAAAATATATTTCGGGGATTTTGAAACAGCATCTGACCACAGACTTTTCTTTATGTATAAATCGGTGCTTATTTGCTATTACGTTTGTCTGCTTCCTGCCTTTACGGCTCTGTACTCTCTTGTTAAAATGCTTTTTTCAATAAGAAGGGAAGAGATATTTACCGACGCTAATATAAAACGCTTAAGGATACTTTCGTGGTGCTGCTTTGCAGTTGCCTTTGTTACTGTTATCGGTTTTGTTTTCTATCGCCCTCTTATAATAGTTTCCATAGCGGCAGGGTTTATGGGGCTTATTATACGAGTTATTAAAAACGTTATGTGCTCTGCTAAAATTTTAAGAGAAGAAAATGATTTGACAATATAGGAGTAAAAAATGATTACAGTAAATCTTGATGTTATTCTTGCAAAAAGAAAAATCAGCTCTGTCGCATTGGCTGAAAAAATCGGCATTACTCAGGCAAATCTTTCAATTCTTAAAACGGGAAAGGCAAAAGCCATTCGTTTTTCAACTTTAGAAAGTATTTGCAGAGAGCTTAACTGTCAACCCGGCGAAATTCTGTCTTTTGAGGAGGATTAATATGTATAACGAAAGCAGTATTTATGAAACGGAAAAGAAAGCATCGGTATATAACGGCTTTTTAATGAAAGGCAAGGACAAGGCTTTTTCTCTTTTAATCGCGTTGCTTATCGTTCCCTTTGTGGTGCTTACTTTATGGGGCGGCTTTAACAGCGGTTATACTTTATCGACTATAGCTTTCGTTATTCTTTTCAGCGTTTATCTTTTTAGTAAAAGCGTAAAATTTAAGTTTTTCCCCTATGTCAGCCTTATAATGTCGCTGATTTCAGCAACTCTGTTTACCTATTCAGCCGATTTTGCTGTGAGATTTTTCCTCTTTACGCTATTAACTTTAAACGTGTTTATATGGCTTTCCTATCTGGGTGGATACGAAATGTCCGATGATTACAGTCTTATTTCGGCTGTGGCAATAGGCATTTTCGGTTCGGCATTCGGTAGTATGAAAAAAAGTCTCAGTAGTGTTTTTTACAGCGAAAACAAAAAGAAAAAGGGAGTAGGAAAGATAATTGCAGGTGTTGGCTGTGCTGTTCCCGCTATGTTTATACTTGTGCTTTTGCTTCGTTCCTCCGATGCCGCATTTGACGGTCTGCTTTCAAAAATCGGAGATGCTTTCGGAAATTTAGGCGACCTTATATTCAAAATAAACGTAGGTCTTTTGTTCTTTCCCTTTGCCGTATCCCTTGGTATCGGTCTTGCTAAAAATAAGAGAGAACAAAGAAAGTGGCGCATAAACGGTAAAATGGATAAAGCCTTTACAATTTCCTTTTTATCGGCAATATCGCTGGTTTATGTTGCCTACATATTCTCTCAGTTTGCATATTTCTTTAATGCGTTTAAGGGGTTACTTCCCCAAGGGATTACCTACGCTTCCTATGCAAGACGTGGCTTTTTTGAAATGTCGGTAATTGCCGCCATAAACTTTATACTTATAAGTCTTGCCTGCTTGCTGACACGAAAAAAGGAAAACGGAAAGAGAAGTTCGCTTTTAAATGGGATTATAGTTTTTATCGGCGTGTTTACTCTTTTACTTATTGCTACCGCTCTTTCAAAAATGATTCTTTATATCAAAAGCTTCGGTATGACCAGACTGAGAATTTTAACCAGCGCCTTTATGGTATTTTTGGCTTTGCTCTTTATAGCCGTTATTTTGCGTGCCTTTATAAAAAGGATTCCCGTAATAAAAACAGGTATTATAGCCGCAACGGTTATTCTGATGATTTTAGGCTTTGCTGACGTTGATAAAACCGTAGCGCAGTATAATCTTTATGCCTTTGAGCAGAAATATACCGAAAGCCTTGACGTAGAGGCTATCGGTGATTTGGGCTATGGCGCCGTGCCTACTCTTTACGAAATATTCGAGGGAGAGCAGTACGAAACAGAGCTTCGTTTTAAAGCAAGGGAAGCGCTTTTCGAAAAGACAGAAATAATGTATGATATTGAAGTGACCGACGCAAAGAGAGAATATAAAATAAAAGCAAATGCAGGAAGCTTTAACCTTTCAAAATATAAGGCGCAAAAGACTCTTGATAAATTCTTAGGCAAATAGATTAAAAGGAAGGGCAACCTTCCTTTTTTGTATTAGAATAATATAATAATTCGACTTACAGTTTGTTTATTTTACATAAAACGGTAAAATAAATAGGCTAAACTATTGACAAAAATGTGGGCGAATGATAAAATATTTACTGTTAAAAGGGTATGGGTTGAGAGGTGATTATTATGAAGTCTTTAGAAGAAAAAATACTTGCCGAGGGACAGGTTTTCCCCGGTAATATTCTAAAAGTTTCGTCTTTTCTTAACCATCAGTTAGACGTAGATTTTCTTATGCTTATGGGCGAGGAAATTGCCCGTCTTTATAAAGATACAAAAATCGATAAAATTCTGACTATTGAAGCATCCGGTATTGCCATAGCGGTGGCTGCTGCTGCCCATATGCATCTGCCGGTTGTTTTTGCTAAAAAGAATAAAACGACCAATATTCTTGCAGACGTTTACTCTTCAAAGGTGGTTTCTTATACCCACAATACCGAGTATCAGGTGGTGGTCAGCAAAGAACATCTTAAGGAGGGCGAAAACATCCTTATAATAGATGATTTTCTTGCTATAGGAAATGCTCTTAACGGTCTTATGGATATTGTTTCTCAGGCAAAGGGAAAGACCGCAGGTATTGCAATAGCCATTGAAAAAGGTTTTCAGGGCGGCGGAGATAAGCTGAGAAGTCAGGGAATAAGGGTTGAATCACTTGCAATAGTTGACTCTATGACCGATGATTCCGTTAAATTCCGTCCGCAAAATTAGGACGGCTTTTATAAAAAATTGCCTATAAAGGCGAGGAGGAAAAACAAAATGAAAAAGTTACTTGCACTTCTTCTTGCGGTTGCAATGGTATTCAGCCTTGCAGCTTGCGGCGGCGGAGACTCCGCTGACTTCAAAGTAGGCTTTATCTGTCTTCACGACGAAAAGTCCACTTATGACCTAAACTTCCTCAACGGTGTTGACGAAGTTAAGGCTTCTCTTGGTCTTAAAGACGAACAGGTTATCGTTATGACCAACATTCCCGAAGGCGATGAATGCTATCAGGCTGCTGCTGACCTTGTTGATCAGGGTTGCGACATTATCTTCGCTAACTCCTTCGGTCACGAAGACTTTATGATTAAGGCTGCTAAAGAATTTACTGACGTACAGTTCTGCCATGCAACCGGTACCAAGGCTCATACTGAAGGTCTTGCTAACTATCATAACGCTTTCGCTTCTATTTATCAGGGCCGTTATCTTGCAGGTATTGCTGCAGGCTTAAAGCTTAACGAAATGATCGCTGCTGGCACAATCAAGGCTGAAGAGGCTAAGATGGGTTACGTAGGCGCTTTCACCTATGCTGAAGTTGTATCCGGTTACTCTTCTTTCTACCTCGGCGCTAAATCTGTATGCCCCAGCGTTACTATGGAAGTACAGTTCACAGGTTCTTGGTATGATGCTACCGAGGAAAAGAATGCTGCTGAAGCTCTTATCGCTAAGAAGTGCGTTCTTATCTCTCAGCACGCTGACTCTATGGGCGCTCCCTCTGCTTGTGTAGCTGCAGGCGTTCCTAACGTTTCCTATAACGGTTCTACCGTTGCTGCTTGTCCCAACACCTTCATCGTTTCTTCCAGAATCAACTGGGCTCCTTACTACAAGTATATGATTGAATGTGTTCAGAAGGGCGAAGCTATTGCTACTGACTGGTGCGGCGGCATTGAAGAAGGCTCTGTAGTTCTTACCGACATCAACGAAAAGGCTGCTGCTGCAGGTACCGCTGATGCTATTAAGACTGCTACCGAAGGCTTAAAGAATGGTACTGTTAACGTATTTGATACCGCTAACTTCACTGTAGGCGGCGTTAAGCTCGATAGCCACAAGGTTGAAGAAAAAGAAGTTATTGAAAACGGCATCTTCAAGGAATCCAAGATTATGTCTGCTCCTTACTTCGATCTTCGTATCGACGGTATCACTCTCCTTAACGAGAAATACTAATTATAACTTTTAAACCTTTTGTATAGGCGGGGTGTATGCTCCGCCTATACGCTGTTTTTTAAAATGCAATTTATATGCCATAAGTACAGAAAAAAGTTTGTGTTTATGGGATATAAATTGACGATTTGGAGGTGCCGAATTGGAAAATATTAAACTTGAATGTAGGAATATTACAAAAACCTTTGGCAAGGTTTATGCTAACAGAAATTGCGACCTTGAGGTTAAAAAAGGTGAAATTCTTGCTATTCTCGGTGAAAACGGCAGCGGTAAGACCACACTTATGAATATGGTGGCAGGTATCTATTTTCCCGATGAAGGACAGATTTTTGTTGACGGCAAAGAGGTTGTTATAAAATCTCCTAAGGATGCTTTTGAACACAAAATAGGTATGATTCATCAGCACTTTAAGCTTGTAAACGTATTTTCCGCAACCGAAAATATTGCTCTGGGTATCGATGACGGTAAGCGTTATAATCTTTCCCGCATTTCCAAAAAGGTTATTGAGATAACTCAGCGTTACGGCTTTATTATTGATCCCGATAAAAAGGTTCACGATATGTCTGTATCCGAAAAGCAGACGGTAGAGATTATAAAGGTTCTATACCGTGGAGCCGATATTCTTATATTGGACGAGCCTACGGCGGTGCTTACCCCTCAGGAAACTGAAAAGCTCTTTAACGTGCTTCGCAGAATGAGAGAGGACGGCAAGTCCATAATCATAATCACCCATAAAATGCATGAGGTTCTTTCTATCTCCGATAGAGTTGCCGTTCTTAGACGCGGTGAGCATATCGGTACAATTAACACAAGCGAAGCTAATGAATCCTTGCTTACCGAAATGATGATGGGCGAAAAGGTTAGTCTTAATATTAACAGAAGTGAGCCTAAAGAAAGCGTTGACCGACTTGTACTTAAAGGGGTTACAAGCGTTAACACCGAAGGCAGAAAAATTCTTGATAATATTTCCTTTACTGCAAAAAGCGGTGAGATTTTGGGAATAGCCGGTATTGCGGGAAGCGGTCAAAGAGAACTGCTGGAAGCTATTGCAGGTCTTCATCATTTAAGTGAAGGCGAGATAACCTATATCGATCCCAAAACCGAAAGGAAGGAGAATTTGAGGGACAAAAGTCCTATACAGATACGCGATTTAGGTGTTCGTCTGTCCTTCGTTCCCGAAGACAGACTTGGTATGGGACTTGTAGGCAATATGGACATCATTGACAATATGATGCTCAGAAGTTACTCAAAAGGCAAAACAGCCTTCCTGCAGAGAAAAGAGCCTAAAGACCTTGCTGAGCGTATTATTAACGACCTTCACGTGTCAACCCCCGGCGCTACCACTCCCGTTCGTCAGCTTTCGGGCGGTAACGTTCAAAAGGTTCTAGTAGGACGTGAAATTGCCGCCGCTCCGTCGGTGCTTATGGCGGCTTACCCCGTAAGAGGTCTTGACGTAAATGCTTCCTATACCATCTATAACCTTCTTAATGAACAGAAGGAAAGGGGAGTAGCCGTAATTTTCGTAGGCGAAGACCTTGACGTGCTTATGGAGCTTTGTGACAGAATTATGGTAATAAATTCAGGCAGAATTACGGGAATGGTTGACGGCAGAACCGCTAAGAAGGACCATATCGGTCTTCTTATGACGAAATCGGTAGATAGCGAAGGAGAGGAATAATATGGCTGAAAACAGAAAAATAAAAACTCCTCTTTTTCATATTGTAAATAGAGGAAAAGACGGTGTAGCGTGGTACTACGGCGTACTTATCCGTGCAGCAGCTGTTGTTGCGGCTCTTATAGTATCAGGCGTAATAATAATGCTTCTTTCGGGCAAAAATCCTATAGCCGTTTACGCTTCTATGTTTAACGGCGCCTTCGGTACCGAGAGACGTATATGGAATCTTTTGCAAAACGTTGCAATTCTTCTTTGTATTTCACTTGCGGTAACTCCCGCATTTAAAATGAAGTTCTGGAACTGCGGCGCCGAAGGACAGGTGCTTATCGGCGGTCTTGCCACAGTTTCGGTTATGATGTTCTTGGGCGATAAAATGCCCCTGACTTTGCTTATAATAGTAATGATAGCCGCAAGTATTCTTGCTGGTATGATTTGGGCGCTTGTTCCTGCAGTTTTCAAGGCTCTATTTAATACAAACGAAACCCTATTTACCCTTATGATGAACTATGTTGCAATTCAGCTTGTTGCATATTTCTTAAAGGTTTTCGTTAAGGACGGCTCGGGTGTGCTTACCCCTATGCCGCAGTTTGGACTTCCCGTAATCGGTAAATATCAGTTCCTGCTTAATATTATTATTGTGGCTTTACTTACTGTAGTGGCTTATATTTATCTTAAATATTCAAAGCAGGGTTATGAAATCTCTGTTGTCGGTGAAAGCGAAAACACTGCAAAATACATCGGTATCGGTGTTAAAAAGGTTATTATCCGTACCCTTATGGTATCGGGTGCTATTTGCGGTATAGCAGGTTTGCTCCTTGTGGGCGGTACAAATCATACCATAAGCACAACCACCGTTGACGGCAGAGGCTTTACTGCAATTATGGTATCTTGGCTTGCTAAGTTTAATCCGTTTTATATGGTGCTTACCTCCTTCCTTATTGTATTCCTTGACAGAGGCGCAGGTCAGGTTTCCACCGATTTCAGAATTCCTCAAACAATTTCCGATATTGTAACGGGCATAATTCTGCTATTTATTATCGGTTGCGAATTTTTCCTTCGTTATAAAATTGTTTTTACAAAACGTGTAAAGGAGGAAGGCTAAATGGTAGCGTTTTTAATTAGTGCGATAAGACTCGGTATGATGCTTCTTTTCGGCTCTACAGGTGAAACCATAACCGAAAAATCGGGACACTTAAATCTTGGTCTTCCGGGTGTTATGTGTGTTGGCGCTTCATGTGGCTGCTACGCTGAATACATTTATTTAAGTAATTGCGGTGAAAACGTAATACCCGTTCTTGCCGTGCTTATCCCTATGTTAGCAACCTTTATCGGCGGCGCATTTATGGGACTTATTTTCAGCTTCCTTACCGTTACGTTAAGAGCTAATCAGAACGTAACAGGTCTTGCCCTTACTACTCTTGGTGTAGGTATATCCGACTTTATGATAGATAAAACAGGGGATATCTATATCAAAGGTGCACTTTATTTCAAGGCATCGTTACCCTTTGCAGATAAACTTGGTTGGTTTGGCAAGGTGTTTTTATCCCACGGTATTTTAACCTATCTTGCTATAGTTGTGGCACTTGTTACGGCTTATGTGCTAAACCGTACAAAGTTAGGACTTCATCTTCGTGCAGTTGGTGAAAACCCTGCAACAGCCGATGCCGCAGGTATAAACGTTTTAAAATACAGATATCTTGCAACCTGTATAGGCGGCGGTATTGCAGGCTTTGGCGGTCTTTCCTTTGTTATGGATTATCTTAACGGTAACTGGGAATATGTAATTGACGATATTGGTTGGCTTGCAGTTGCTCTTGTTATCTTTACTGTATGGAAACCTAACCTTGCAATTTTCGGCTCTCTTATTTTCGGTGGACTTTACGTTGCAAGTAGTTATATTACTGGCATTAGCTTTGCAGGTAAAGAACTTTTCAAAATGCTTCCTTATATTGTAACTATCATTGTTCTTATAATTACAAGTATGAGAAGCCGTAAGAAAAATCAACCCCCTGAAAGTCTTGGTATAAACTATTTCCGAGAAGAAAGATAATAATAGGAAAAACTATTATGGAAATTGATGTTGGAAATATTTGGGAAGTCTATTCGTTAGAAGGTCTTAAAATTAAAGAAACAGACGATAAGTTTTATAACGTAAAGGAAGAGCCTTTTAAAATTTACGGACTGTATGATCCTAAAAATTCTTATAGACGTATTCCTGAAGACGTATTAAAAAAAGCCCCCGGTATTACAGGTCACCACGCTAATTCAACAGGTGTAAGAGTGCGTTTTTGTACCGATTCAAAATATGTTGGCATCCGTTCTAAATTCAAAAAAACCGTACTTGCAAATCCCCATGTCACCCGTCTTGCCGAAACAGGCTTTGACATTTACGTAGAGGAAGACGGCAGAGATGTTTACTTTGGTAGCTATTATCCGCCTAAGGATGAATTTGAGGGTTATGAAGGTGTTAAGCATTTTAATGATAACAGAATGCGCCAAATAACCATTTATTTCCCCATTGCAATGAGTATGGTGCACAATTAAATTCTTTAATAATTTAATTGTGCAAAGCCGATAAAATCGGCTTGACGAAGCGCTTTTGGACGTTTCGACAAACTATAATCATTATAAATAAGTATAAATTAAACTCCTTTGCACAAAATAAATGCAAAGGAGTTTTTTTATGAAAATAACGGTAAAAGAATACAGCGAAATGGTAAAAAAAGCATCGCCCAATTCTCCCCATCTCAAAAATTTTATATGGGCATTTATTATAGGCGGAATTATCTGCTCTATGAGTGAGGTTTTTTTCTATATCTTTAAAAATCTTGGCATAGAGGAAGAAAACGCCCGACTTTTAGCATCGGTTACCCTTATTTTTGAAGCGGCGATACTTACGGGACTGGGTGTTTTCGATAAAATTGCAAAAAGGGCAGGGGCAGGAACTCTGGTTCCCATAACAGGCTTTGCAAACGCTGTTGTTTCCCCCGCTATAGAATATAAAAAAGAAGGCTATGTATTAGGCGTTGGCGCAAAGATGTTCAACATCGCAGGACCGGTTATTGTCTATGGTGTGGTGGCAAGTGTGATTTACGGGGTTGTTTATTGGATTACGACATTGTTTTAACTACGGTAAATTGAAAGATTATTCGTAGGGGCGAACTGTGTTCGCCCGCAAAAAAAGGCACCATCACGGTGCCTTTTTCAATGCATATTTCAATGGATTATTTTCAATATACTTACAAATTTCATCATAATCCTGCTGATTTCGTATTCCATGATCAAAGAATGATTTTTGCCAAATGGGTATGCCGATTTGCTTCGTGATCGAACCTTTGAATTGCTTCATTACCCTTGATATCGTAGGGGCGAACTGTGTTCGCCCCTACGGTGTTGCCATCTAATTAGATATGTATATTAATGCTTTATCAAGCTTTTTGGAATGTGAATACCTTGGCTACTGCGTTTATTTTATGTGTTTGAAGTTTCCGTAGGTTTCGTTAATCAGTTCGTGGAAGGAAAAGGTGTTATCGTATTTTGAAATAATTTTTTGGAAATCGTTGAGCTGATGCTTATTTACAACACAGATAATAACGCTTTTCTCCTGATTTGTATAGGCTCCCACAGCATCTATCTTTGTGGCGCTGTGTCTTAAAATATGGGTTATTTCTTCTGTAATCTCATCGGGGTGAGTGGTTATAACCGTGAATTTATAGGCTGTTTTTGTACCCTTTAATATAAGATTACCTACAAAAATCGAAATAAAGCAATAGGTTATGCAAAGGGCTACAGGCTTATAGTCAACCTTGTCTTCGGAGTAAACGAAAAGTGAAGAAATGGCAACTATGGAATTAAGAATAAAGGTTACGGTAAAGAAATTAAAATTAGGCCTTATTTTTGTGATGTGACGGGAAACAACGTCGGTGCCGCCTGTAGAGGCATTGCTTTTAAAGCATACGCCGTAAACAAAGCCGCTTATAACACCGCTTAATATTACGGGGTAAATTGTGTCGTGTCCGTTGCATTTATATTGTATGTAGGTTAGGTCAATATGCTGTAAAAACAGAAAGAAAACGGAATATACCACCGAAAACAGAAGGGTTTTAACGGCAAAGTTTTTGTTGGTGAAAAAGTAAGCGAATATTGATAACGGAATGTTTATAATAAGTGACATATAACTGATGCTAAAGCCCGTTTTATACTGTATCATAGTAGCAATACCGTTAAGTCCTGCAGGAGCAAAGCTGTTTTCTATTATGAAAATATAATAGTTAAAGGCTAAAAGCACAGCAGAAAAAATAATAAAAATATAAGATAAAATCGATTTTGTTTTCTTCATTTTTTTAGTCCCCTTAAAGCAAAAATTCTACCCATTAAAATATAGCATAATTTCTTCATTAAGTAAAGAGGGTAAAATGGCGATTTCAAGCTTTATATACCATATTTTTGGCTGTGTCTGTCTAAAAACAGAGGTATTTTAAAGGGGAAAAAGGTTAGTATAATAAAAATTACTCCAAGAGCTAAAATGTATATTATATAGACTTTTTTGCTAAAGGCACATTTTTTATTGTTTTTTAAGGCTACTGTGTCAACCGTAAAGGCGGCGGCACCGCTTAAAAAGAATATTAAAATATTAAACCAATCGGCATAAATTCCCAATGCTCCCGTATAGGTGTAATATAAAATGGGAATTAAAAATATGCCTACAGTAAAAGCTTTTGCCTTTGCGCTATAGAAGTTTTTGTATTCTCCCTTGAAAATAAAGGCTTCAATAACCGTCCATAAAAGAAGGGGGAAATACAGTAGCTTCATATGTTCAAATATTGATTCATTAACGGCGGTAAAGGGGGCAAATAATAGGCTTTTTCCCGTTAAATTATATAAAAAGTGAAAAAGTGTGCCAAGGCAGGACACAAAAACATATCCTCCGAATTTTATAAAAAACAATTTCTTTTTCATATAATCAAATCCTTTTTCGAATAGTTTGCTCATTTTAGCTAATATTAATCGTAGTTTTATTTTATGTTTAAAAGGTGATTTTATGGCAAAAAAAATTGGAAAATGTACCTACTTTTTTGAAAAGGATATTTATCTTGCAGGTTCGGGCGCAGTAACGGGGAAAAAGGAAGGAAGCGGCCCCTTTGGTAACTATTTTGACTTTATAGGCGAGGACGCTTATTTTGGTGAAAAAACCTTTGAAAAGGCAGAAAACGTTCTGCAGAAGATGGCGGCTGTTTATGCCATTGATAAAGCGGCAATAAAGCAAAATGAAATAGATGTTGTTTGTGCAGGAGATTTACTGAATCAATGTACGGGAAGCTCCTTTGCGGCAAGGGATATGAACCTTCCTTTTGTGGGAATATACGGCGCTTGTTCGACTATGGCGCTGTCTATGATAGTTGTTTCCTTTATGCTGGAAACAGGGGCAGTAAAAAACGGTCTTACGGCTGCTTCATCCCATTTTTGCGCCGCCGAAAGACAGTACCGCTTTCCCCTTGAGTACGGTAATCAGCGTACCCCCACTTCACAGTGGACTGTAACGGGAGCGGGAGCCTTTGTTCTTTCAAGTGAGAAAAGAGAAAACTGTCCTAAAATAGTAATGGCAACTGTCGGCGAAATAAAGGATATGGGAATAGTTGACCAAAACAATATGGGCGCCGCTATGGCACCTGATGATGTTAAAATAAGACCATACCCAAGACACGAGGGTATGGTCTTTTTCTACACACAAATCTACATAAAGGGAGGCTTATCACACTACATATAACATCTACAAACCCAGTATTTATGCGGGTTTTGAGCATTTTTGCTTATTAATTCGTAAACGGATAAAAGAAAGCGTTTAACACTATTTTACAACAAAATTTTATCAAAATCAATGAGAGAAAAATTAGGTAGTAATCTTCATTTTTCTCTCAATAGACAGGAGGAAAAAATGACTTTATTTGAAAAACTAATTAAAGACTTTGGATACAATCAACCTATTATGGTTAGTGAAGTCGAATACGAAAATTATGATAGCCAAGCAGTCTATAGAGAGTTAAGCAGACTGTGTGCTAAAAAACTACTTGTAAGATTTGATACGGGTGTTTACTATATACCAAAAACGACTCAGTTTGGAGTTGCATACTTTAATCCTAAAAAGGTAATTGATAAGAAATTTATAAGAGAAGGCGAAAATGTTTTCGGTTACTATTCAGGAAG
>JAZSHI010000040.1:0-10920 GCA_045533195.1 Acutalibacteraceae bacterium | reverse complement strand
GGAGAGAAAAAACGCAGAAAAATAAAGATTTTCTCTCCCTCAGTCACCTTACGGTGACAGCTCCCTCGTCAGATGGAGCCAAGGTTTTGGCTATCAATTAACTCATTGATAAAACGAAACTCTGTTTTTTTACAGCCCCTTTTTAATCGAGGGCGTAGCCTAAATATCCTTCAAATTTCTTATTGTTTAGCGGCTTTATCATTGCAAAGTCAAATTCATCGCCATTAATCAAAAGTTCTTTACTACTGAAATTTTCGGGCAAATTATTATGATTTCCAAGCACTTCCTTAACCTTTTGCGAAATTTTCTCACTCACAGCAAACACTGTAGGAGAATCTATATCATCGCAGTAGGCATTACAGTATGAAAAAATAAGTTTATAAAAATCATCGCTATATTCTACATAATTTTCTTTAAGAAGAGTTTTTCTTATTTTTTTGATACTGTTTATATCCTCCACCAAAACGAGTTCAGGGTTATTTTTCGACATATTTTTTATTATTTTGCTTTTTTTGAATTTTCTTTCAAAACCAAGCTTTTCATAAAACAAAAACAAGGTATCATTCATAGGTCTAAGGCATAAAAAATCGTAGTCAAAGCTGAATTCATCCGTAATTTTATCAAATAAAATTCGCATATAGCCTTTGCCACGCATTTTTTCATCAGTAGCAACCGCATATACGTACTTACCCTTACTGCCGTTTAAGGCTACATCTACGGCAAAAAGCATAGATACAACCCTTTCCCCTTCCAAAAGGTAGCGGCAAGACGAGTCAAAAAGAGCATCGAAAAGAAGTTCGGTAAATTCTAAATCATCCTTAAAAGCCTCAATGTAAAGCTTTTTGCATTGTTCACGTATGCTTATCATCAAATTTCCTCCATAATATACTTTTCAAGTAAAATGGCAGGTTTGTATGAAAGCTTTGCTTTTCTAAGCCCTTCAATTCCCATATCTTCCTCACGGTTAATATAGGTGTACCCTGACAGTTCATTAGCTGCAAATTGATTATTTATCATAGCATAAGCGCCGTCAAATTCAACTAAAGCTTTTTCAAAATTAACATCAAACACAGTATTTGAAATTTCACATCCGAGAGTAAAGGCGATAATATTTCCATCTACCCTTAAAACTCCGCCTTTTACACCCTCTAAATTATAATCGTTAATAAGCTTAGTGATGCCCTCTTTTTCTATTTCCATTGAATCGGCGCTCTTTTCGGTATAACAGTTGTACCAGTGATACAGCAGCTTTAGAACATCTTCGCTGTTATCCTTGCTAAGCTTTTCGTAGCTCCAATTATACTTCTTTTTAAAGGTGGATATATGATTTCTTTTAGAATGATATTTTTTCCCCGAAAGCTCTATTAAATCGGAAGAATTATAAATATATTCAAATGTATCCCTAATTGGCGTAAAGGTGAAAGCATTAGACATTTGACTTGTCAGTAGGTCAAAACGCTCCCCTTTTCCGCCGAAAAGCGCTAATTTAAGGTTATTGGTTTTGCAGTATTCCTTTAGTTTAGCTATGGCAGTGGGCATATCTTTTGAAAAAGGAATACCGAATGAGGTTCTTCCCCCCACACAGTTTTTGCTGAAAAGCATACCGTCTTCAATACAATAGCCGAAACCAAAATACTCCTGCCAAACAAGAAGATTGATTGCCGAAAATTCACAGGAATACTCATTGAATTCACGTAAAACGCTTCTGATTAATGGTAAATCCTTTTCTGTTACCGATTTAAATTCCAATTTTCTTCCCACCTTTTTTAAAATCACACAAACAATTATACATAATTTCAATTTGCTGTCAAGACACAATAATACGGCATACCAATTTTAGTATGCCGTATTTTCAGTTAAATTATAGGTATTAAAATTTGCTTATCGGTATCAAGCGCTTCTCCGGTTATACCATTAATCTGTCTTACTTCATTAAGGTCTGAGCTATACATTTTTGCTATATCCCAAATTTTTTCGCCCTCTTTGGCAAAATAAATCATCATAGAACAGTCCTGACGTTTTGCTATTTTATTCTTTTGGTCATATCCGATTTCGCAAATCATAGGATATATTTTTTCTTCACACATTGAAGCATTTACTCTGTATTCTATCCTATATTCAATACTGTTTTCAGAAAGTAGTGTAAAGGATACGCTAATAGGTTCAAAAACTGCATCACATTTAAGACTTCCGTCTAATGAATAGTCAAGCGGTTTTTTATAAGTAAACTCCTGCTTCTTTTCAAAAAATGATACCTTACCGTCACTATCCATTGCTAAAATACAAATGTTGACTATAGCTTTTATAGTTAACGAACCATCATTAAAGGCGCAGCTGACAATTTCGGTATCACACCAGGAATCAATTATATTATTAATCTGAGCTTCCCCGAAATCAAGCGTCGATTTAAACATATAATTATCCCCGATATGCCCGAGAACCCTTTCAATATTCATATCGTTTTTGGTTACAGCTACTTCATACTCGGTGGAATAAAGGTCGCTGATTATGGGAATTTTTTCATCGCAAAAGCTTTTGACCGATACGTTCAGTTTAGCGCTTAACTGCATAGCTCTTTGTTCATTGTTACTTACTATGGGTTTTACCTCAAGATAACAAAGCTGAACCTTTGCCGAAGTGACACACTCATCAAACAGACCGTTTATTTCAAGTATTTGACTAAAGGGTACCACACTTTTATACACCGCACATTGCTTTTCGCTTCTATACAGTACCGTAACAGCAAGATTTCCCTTCACCGAAGCCTTGTTTTTCAAAGCTTTAACCTCTGTTACCGTCGGAAAAGCGCTGTATCTTAAAACATTAACTATAGAAGGCTGCCCTGAGGATAATGTAAGCTCCTCTTCTAAAAGCATATTTTTTTCAGCATTGCCAACAGAATTAAGTGCCGGAATTTCTTTTCGGTTAATTTGAATTTTATCCTCATCTATATCGGCGATTACTTCATATTTTTTCATAAGCACCGCTTTCACCTGAGCTGTGAGCGCACCGTGTACCGAAACCTTTCTTTCGGTAACCACTCTGCAGTTCAAATATTCGTTTTTAAGGGTTGCTTCAATTATCGCGCCCGTTAAATCCTGTGACACGTCAAAAGTCTTGCTAAAGGGAAATATATGCTCATAACTAAACAGTTCACCGTCTTTGTCACAATAGAGTAAGTTAATGCATACGTGACCGTCGATAACCATACTCATACCACTTACAGCCTTTGAGGTTATACGTCCTTCGCATTTGCACTTTAACATTTTGTTTATTTCGGCAAAATAATCAGGTAATTGAAAATCCTCGTCAATAGGAATTTCACCGCTGCTGCTAAACACAGCATCATTAACCGTCAAAGGTTGTCTTATAATCTTTAAATCCATAATGAATACCTCTCTTTTCAGAACTTATGCTCAGTAATATATATTAGTGAGCTTTAAAGAATATTCATTAAAGATTAGGGAATAGGGATTAGGGGCGAGTGATAAAGTATAGCTCAGCCATTCCCTATTATATTGAAATTTATGGAAATGCAAGAGGATGGATTAAGAAAAAGCCACTATTGTAGATACGTTGTAGATATGGTTGTAGATATCCGAAACCCGCATAAACAAAGGGGTTTCAACAAAATCTCTACAATCTCTACAACAAATCTATAAAAGATTTAAAAATAATAAAAATATTTTATTTTTTTATTATTTATAAAAAAGTTTAAAAACATTGTTTACATTGTTTAATTGGTGAGTTAATTGATAGCGCAAACCTTTGCTCCATCTGACGAGGGAGGCATAGGGTGGTGAGGCGGAAGTAGGGTTGATTCACGAATCAACCGCTCATTTCGGGCAATTCGTGAATTGCCCCTACAACCTATTTCCTAAAAAACAAAAGACTCCATACGGAGTCTTTTGTTAATCACAACAAGGGTCTTTCTTTTTTTCTTTTGGGGGTTCTTCTGCTTCGGGTGTTGTGTCACCTATTCCTGTGGTTTCGGAAAAAATAACGTTAGATTTAGTCATATTAACCGCATCGGTAGGAACGATAATTTTAGAAGCTCTGCCATTGCTCATAGCTACTAAGGCTTCATACTTTTTAAGTTCCAAAACAGCGCCGTCAACTCCCGCTTCCATTAAAGCGGCAAGACCGTCAGCCTCCGCCTTTTTAGCAAGATAAATAGCCTTGGCTTCACCTTCAGCTCTGGCAATACGGGCATCTCTTTCACCTTCGGCAGCCAGTATCATTGCCTGTTTTTCACCCTCTGCTCTGGTAACAGCGGCAGCCTTGTGACCTTCTGCCTGTAATAGTGTTTCACGTCTGTCGCGTTCCGCCTTCATCTGCTTTTCCATAGCATTTTGAATTTCAGCGGGAGGAATAATATTCTTAAGTTCAACTCTGTGAACCTTAATTCCCCATTTATCAGTAGCTTCATCAAGAATTTCGGTCATTTTGGCATTGATAGTATCACGGGAAGTAAGGGTACCGTCAAGTTCAAGCTCACCAACTAAGTTACGAAGGGTGGTTGCAGCAAGATTAGCAAGTGCAGAAATAGGATTAACAGCACCGTAAGCATAAAGCTTTGCATCATAAATAGCGTAATAAATAACGGTATCAATCTGCATTGTTACGTTATCCTTGGTAATAACCGGCTGAGGAGGAGAATCAAGCACCTGTTCCTTTAGTGTAACACGTTTTGCAATTCTTTCAATGAAAGGAATCTTAAAGTGAATACCGGCTGACCAAGTGGTTCTGTATTTACCTAAAAGTTCAATTACGAATTCGTGTGCCTGAGGCACAATCTTTAAGCAAAAGATAAATATAAGAACAACCAATACAAAAAATCCAATTAAATACGGCATATAAAAACCTCCTTATATTTTATAATTTAATTATATTTTATGTAAATTATTTTGTCAATAATAGAATGAATTAAACATAATTTTCTATAAGGAAATAAATGTCATAAAAACATAAAGCATTGCAGATGTAATTTTTCTGCAACGCTTTATTTATTGGGATACACTAACAGCCTTTTCGGTGTATTTTTGTATCATCTTACAATAATTTTCAATAGTTTGAGTTTCGGCAAACTCATTATTTTCATAAACATATTTCTCGCCGATATTTTCTGCTTTTGAAATACCTAAAGGATGATATGGCATTTACAATACTTTTTCGGGAGATTTACTTTTTTTCGGTCCCGAAGAGATACACCACGGAAGGATTCTACGCCAAGGGATACATAAATATATCGAAATTTTGATACCAACCGAATATTTCCCAAATTATAAAGCATATCATTCACTATTTAATGATACCACCAAAAACAGAACAAACCTTCTTAGCCCTGCCCCAAAGGAAAGAGCGGTTATTCTTTCTCTGGCAGAAAAAATTTGGAGCGAAACTAAACACCCTTCTTTTGAGGATGATGCTAAATTATTTGCAGATTTAATTGAAATTTTAAATATTTGTGTCAAACTTTATAATCAAAAGGAAGAAAATATTAATCAAAACATTCCCGCAATACTGGAAACCGCAACCGAATTTATCAGAAAAGAGTTTTCCGAAAACATACAAATAACAGATATAGCCGCTGCTGCAAATTGCAGTACATCTTACTTATCCAAGATTTTTAAAAAACATACGGGTAAATCCCCTTACTGTTATTTAACAGAGTACCGACTGTTTATGGCAGAAAAGCTATTAAGAAACGGCGGTACCGTAACCGATACCGCCGCCCTTTCAGGATTCTGTGATTCTTCCGTATTTATAAAATGCTTTAAAAAAATGTTTGGAATAACACCGCTAAAATACAAAAAATATCTAAGCAGTAAGAATAATTAGGTTCTTATAACTATTTTTAACTACTGAGCAGTTAACCTCTTTTAAATAACGTGGCTATTACGAAGTTTTAGGCATATTTTTTCAGAAAACAACCGTAATTGCGGTTCCCTCTCCCTCGTTACTATCAATGTTAATGGTGCCTTTATGATATGCTACTGCGTGTTTTACGATAGAAAGTCCAAGACCAGTGCCGCCGGTTTCTTTGGAATGGCTCTTATCCACACGGTAGAAACGTTCAAAGATTCGACTTTGATGTTCGGGTGCAATACCGATACCGGTGTCCTTTACAGATACTACTGCTCGTCCGTTATCCTTGCCGATTTTAATCTCAACCTTGCCGCCGTCCACGTTGTAACGGATAGCGTTATCACAAAGATTATAAATAATCTCGTAAATATAGCGGCGCACACCGAAAATGGTTTGCGGTTCACCATTGATGCTAAGCTCAACATTTTTCTTTGCCGCAGATACGGTAAGCACCTCAATAACTTCTTTGGCAACCTCTGTCAGTTCTACCGTTTCGGTTGCAGGTTCATTGTTCTCGTCGAGTTGAGAAAGACGAATAATATCATTGATAAGAGATACAAGCCTTGTTGCTTCCTTACGGATGTTGCCGACAAATCTTGCTGTATCTTCGGGTTTAACAAGTCCGTTTTCGAGAAGTTCGGCACTACCGATAATGGATTGAAGTGGAGTTTTCAATTCGTGGGTAACGTTTGCAGTGAACTCCTGCCGGTTACGCTGAGCAAAAGCACGGTCGCTGATATCAAATACGAGAATAACCGCACCGAGAACTTTGCCGTCCGATTCAATGGGATTGACGGTAAACTGATATTCGCTACCGTTTCTTTCTTCGGTGTATTCACTATGGTTGCCATCAAGGGCATTCCAAATTGCCTTGCTCATTTTGCTTGTGCGATCAACAAGCAAGAAGTCGCTACCTTTAACATCCTTTTTCACAGCAAATATCTTCTTTGCCGCCATATTCATACTGAGCACCATACCATGTTCATCAAGAAGCACAAGGCCTTCATTCATCGAAGAAACGATCTGCTCGAACTCATCGGATTTACGGCGCAGGGTTTCCATCTGAGATTTAATTTGCTTATGCTCTTTGTGAACATAAAAAGCACAATGCCGATAAGCGCAAGAACGGGTGTAAAAGAAGAAGGCTTCAACAGCTTCAGGAACATATTGCTTCCTGAAATGCCGCTAAGACTCAAGATCCACGCCGTAACGGTAGTACCGATATTAGCGCCCATAATCACGTGAATTGCCTGCTTTAATGTCATCAGTTTTGAGTTTACAAAACCGACAACCATAACCGTTGTTGCAGAGGAACTTTGAATAACTGCGGTTACACCAAGACCGGTGAGCAGACCTGCAAGCTTACCTGTAGTCAGTTTGCCGATCATAATTTCAAGTTTACTGCCTGCGCTTCGCTCCAAAGCGTCGCCCATAAGGTTCATTCCGAAGAGGAACAAACAAAGTCCGCCTATGAGCGTAAGTACGTCAAAAATGTTCATTTGCATAACCTCGTATCTTTATAATTTTTGTTTACAGTTAGTTTTATCTGCATTTGCTAAAATTTTACAATAGCAATGTAAAATTCGTAATCAACCATATGTAAAATCAATGTAAAATCTTCTTTTAAGTAAAAAATGCGGCAAGATAAAGTGCTTTCTTGCCGCATTTATATACTTATTCACTTTTTATATTACTCAATACTTTTTGAGTGCTTCTAAAAGCTCTCCGCAATCCTTAATTATAGCGTCCGGCTTATATGTGGAGTTAAGTGCGTCATCTATTGTATTATCTCCGCTCAATACCAAAATAGTATTGGTATCCGATCTTAGTCCCGACAGTATATCGGTTGTCATCTTATCCCCAATTACAACCGTTTCGCTACGGTCAATCCCCGTCATCTGCATACAAATTTCCGGCATCAGCGGTGCGGGTTTGCCGATAAAAATTGGAGTTTTGCCTGTGGCTGTGGCAATCATATCGCATATTGCTCCGCAATCGGGCATAAAACCGTAATTCGTAGGGCAGGTCTTATCGGGATGAGTCGCAATAAAAGGAACTTTTTTGGTATATAAAATATTACACGCATCATCAATCTTTTTGAAACTAAGCTCTGTATCGTACCCAACAACGATACAACCGACGCGATTTATGTCATCAGTTAAATGTAAACCTGCATTTAAAAACTCATTTTTCAATGATTCGGTTCCCAAAATAAACAATTCTTCATTCGAATAGTTTTCAAATATAAATCGGACTGTGGCGCTACCTGAAGTAACAAAATCCTCCGGTTTCACATTCAGATTATGAACTGTCCTCATTTTAACAGCATAGTCATCACAGCTCTTTGAGGAATTATTAGTTATAAATTTATATTCCTTCCCTTGCCTTTTTATCTCCTCCAACAATTCTTTTGTGAAGGAGAAAATTTTTTCTCCGCAATAAAGAGTACCGTCTAAATCAAACAGAAACAATTTCGCTTTTTTTACTATTCCTTTAAGTTGCATTTTAACCACTCTATCCCATCCGTAATTTAAGCGCCTATGTAAAAAACAGGAAACAGACGAGCCAAAAACTCGCTGATTTCCCGTTTTCAATTTCTCTAAGGGCTTATTCATTTTACGCAAGTGATTATATCATAAACTATACTTTAAGTCAAGTCAGAACTTATATTGTTTTACACAATATTCAGTTAGTTTTGCGTATATTAGTTTATCACATTATTTTAAAAATTGTAAGAAATAAAAAAGCGCCCCTCGCCTAGAGGGGAGAGGGCCGCGCGCCAGCGTGGCGAGGGGATACTTTTTATGAAATCCATATCCCTCCACCGAGCAAACTCTGTCCCCCTCCCTTTAGGGCAAGGGAGGCTCTAATTTACGAAGCATCTTTTAGTTTATTGTTTTCTGCTACACTTTGCGCAGTTTCAAGCATATTTTCGGCAAATATGCCATAGCCCTTTTTGGGATTATCTATTAGCACGTGGGTAAGAGCGCCCACAAGTTTGCCGTTTTGGATAATAGGAGAGCCCGACACGAGTGTGTCAAGCAGGATACAACACGTTTTTTGAGCGATTTTCAGCCTATTTTTACCCCAAAATGCGCATTTTAGCTTGAAAATGAGTAAATTTCAGCCTACAGAATAATTTTGGCTGATTTTTGTATCATTGTACATCCGGTATCACACCATTTGTTTTGTTATCATCCAAGACACAGAACCGTCCCCTGTCTTATAAAATTTCTCCTTTGTAATATAAAAATTGATTACAAAGAAAAATTAACTTTTAAATTTTTTTAAATCAAAAAAATCTCATTTTAAGAGTTTTGTAAAAATAATGGTATCCAAACTCTCAAACACGAAATCCCCGTAGATTTCAAAACTTTTTTGAATACCATACTTGATTTTTTTATAATTTTATCTTAATTTTTAATCAGTCTTGTACTTTGCGGTGCAATTTACTATGGAACTCGGTCTGGGGGTATGGCGAGTTCCACTTTTGTAATGTGAAAAATAAGCAAAAACCAGCAGCGAGAACGAACTCGTTGCTGGTTTTCTTTTAAAAAGTTTTTAATTTTGCCATTATTTGAATTTCGAGAGATAAAACAAGTATTATTTCGTCAATATACCTATATTTTAGGAAGCAGAATTTTTGCCATAGAAATTATATCGTTCCCCGACAATCCTAACTGGTTCCTTCCGAGGCGATTTGGGTTCATACCAACTATTTCATTTATCCAAACCTTATGGTATATGCTATGTTTGTTACATTTTGCTACTCTATCCATTGGGTTGGAAATATTTTTCCAGTTGCTATGAGTCTTATCTACTTTTTGATAATACATATATGACACAAACCAACTTGCTCCTATGTTAGTTAGTTGTTTGCCGCCAACAAATTTAAAATATGTCCTTGGCATAAACGTCGCCTCCCTTTTTATTCTACTTTTTCCCAACCTGCGCTGGATAAAGAATAGAAAAGAATATATTTGTTGGCTGTCGGCCAAGCAGAAGATGTTGAATATCGCAAATAAACTTCACCATTTTGCATACCTTCTTGGTATACCAACTGTATATCGTCTATAAAAAGATATGAATATGAATACCCATCATTATTCAACACACTATAAGTACCGTTTTGATTCTTTTTATAAACAGTACCGTTGGGTGCATAAGCATTCGAAGAGTATGTCCGCCATTTGCCAGTACAATTAATTGATGCGTATTCAAGTTTTGAAAAAGAACCAAACGAGTTACCTTTTCCTATTACTTCTAAGGTTGAAGGTAATGTTATAGAAGTCACATTGTTGCATGCTCTAAACGTGTTCTCGCCAATATGTGTTGTTCCTTCAGTGATGTATATTTCTTTCAAACTGCTACATCCATCAAAAGCGTAGTTTCCATATTCCTTGATACATGTTGTATCTTTTGGGAAAATAAACTCTGTTAGATTTTTACATCCATAGAAGGCATAATCGCCAATCTGTGTAATACTAGAAGGAATACTAATTTTGGTGAGATTAAGATTTTCTTTAAAAGCATTTTCTAAAATTTTTGTTACAGGTTTTCCGTTATATGTAGACGGCACAACGATTTCAGACAAATAAATTGCTCTGCCAGAACTTACCGCATAAGTGCCGTCAGGCAACGGATAATATTCCAACCCGTCTGTACCTTCATCGTTAGTTACCGCAACAACACCTAAATCAACAGGATTATCTAAATCATCCGTGTAAGTTATCCAAAGATGTCCATTGATAATTTCTGTTTTAGCAATACCTCTACCAGTATCGCCCTTGTCGCCCTTCGGGCCCTGTTCGCCTTGGTCACCCTTATCGCCCTTCGGGCCCTTCACAGGACCGAGGTCTTTGGTTACTCCGTTAGTATAAGTGATAACGAGATTGCCATCTGCATTTATCTCTGTGTTTGCGATACCAACACCGTCGGCACCGTCTTTACCCTTGATATTTCCAAGAGGAACAACCTGACCATTAGAGAACTTCATAGAGAGTTCACCTTCGGCAGTAAGAGTGACTGCGGTGATGCTTACACCTTGAATAC
>JAZSHI010000029.1:0-41008 GCA_045533195.1 Acutalibacteraceae bacterium | reverse complement strand
CTTTCGAGTGAATTTTAAGGAGTGAAAAGTATGACATTGAAAATTGGCGAAACAATTAAAAGATTAAGAAAACATCAGGATGTAACGCAAGAAAAGTTAGCGGAATACCTTAATATTTCGTATCAAGCGGTTAGCAAGTGGGAAAACGGAACCGCTCTGCCTGATATAACGCTCGTTCCAAAAATTGCGAATTTCTTTGGTATAACTTCGGATGAATTGTTAGGATTAAAACCAGAGAAAAATAATGAAGAATTAAAACAATTCGAAAAAGAGTATCATGAACTCGGACGCAAAGGAAAGGTTTTGGAAAAAATAGAACTTTCACGCAGAGTGCTTGATTTGTACCCAAGAAATTATCAATGGATGTTGAATCTTGCGTATGGGTTAGTGTCTTATGGGGCTACAACTGAACAACAAAAATATCGCAAAGAACACAAATTTATAGAAGAAGCGATTGGTTTGTGTGAAAGAGTTTTAGAGGACTGTACTGTTGATGGTATCAGACATAGTGCCATCCAAATACTTTGTTACAATTATCCTCATATTGGCAAAAAGGAAGAAGCAATCCGACTTGCCGAAAATATGCCTGATATGTTTACTTGTAAAGAAATGCTACTTAGCAGGATTCATTCGGGCGAAGATTGTTTAAAGCAAAACCAACACAACCTGAGATATATGATTGACCACAGTTCCAGCATTCTTTATGAAATGGCTTGTCGTAGCGATTTGAGACAAGGATTTACAGTAGAAGAAAGAATTAAAATTCTTCAAACTGCTATCAAGCTTAATCAACTGATACTTGGGAACGAAGAAAGGGAAAGATTATGCAGTGGCAAACTTTCTCTCTATAATTTAACGATTGCAAAGTTGCATTGTCAAAAAGACATGCCAGGTAAGGCTATTGAATATTTGTTGCTTGCAGAAAAATCCGCAGTAGATCATGACGGTGTTTTAGATTTAGGTGAACAGAAATATAATTCTATTTTGTTTAGTCACATGACTTGGAATCCAAGAAACATAATCACCAATTGGGACGGAACATTACAAGAACAATTGTTATATAATCTTGATGATAGTTGTTTCGAGTCTCTAAAAAACAATGAAGAATTTCAAAAACTACAAAAGAGATTAACCCAGTCTAAAAAGTAAATTGTTGCAGTATAAATCTCCTCAAAATACAGATAATAACAACACGATTTGAAATTAAAGGAGATTTATATATGAAAGCAACAGGTATTGTGAGAAGAATTGACGACCTTGGGAGAGTCGTTATTCCGAAAGAGATTAGAAGAACAATGAGGATAAGAGAAGGGGATCCATTGGAAATATTTACCGGTGCGGGTGGGGAGGTTATTTTTAAGAAGTATTCTCCGGTTGGAGAGCTGAGTGAATTTGCTGAAAGCTTTGCTCAGGCGATTATACGCTGTTCGACTCTTCCCGTGCTGATTTGCGACAGAGACAGCTGTGTAGCAGCTGCAGGAATTCCCAAAAAGGACGTTTTCGAAAAGTCGGTTTCCCCTACTTTAGAAGAATTTATGGAAAACAGAAAAGAATACGTTTTAGAGAGTGACAAAAAGGAATACGCCCTTGACGGAGCCGACTTTACCGTCGCCTTTGCCTGTCCTATAATAACTGCGGGAGATTTAGTCGGCTCGGTTATGCTTATAAATGACGGAGACGGGAAAATTCCCACCGACAGCGATAAGAATTTAGTGCGTGTTGCCGCGCAGTTTTTAAGCAAACAGATGGAAGAATAAAAAAGTCTTGATTTTTTTTAGGGAATGTGTTATACTATCGACAGTTGGATAAAGGAATGTTGAGTGAGCGGATAAAACCGCTCACTTTTCTTTCGCTATTTAAGGAGTGATAAATTTGGCTAACATAGCAGAAACAGTAACCCTTCTTATCAAAGACACTGTTGAAGCGCAGGGTGTATCCCTTTGGGACGTACGCTTTGTAAAGGAAGGCGCAGACTGGTTTTTACGCATCTTTATCGACAAGGAAGAGGGCGTATCAATCGACGACTGTGTAAATGTATCCCACGCAATTGACCCTATTATCGACGAGGCTGACCCCATTGACCGTTCCTACTGTATGGAGGTTTCCTCCCCCGGTATTGAACGTGAGCTTACAAGATCCGAGCATTTTCTTAAAATGCAGGGCAGAGATATTAAGGTTAAGCTTTACAAAGCCTTAGACGGTTCAAAAGAAATTATAGGAACTCTTATTTCCTTTGGCGATAAACTTATAATCAAAACCGCGGAAAACGAATATGCTCTTGAAAAAAGCGCTATTGCCAAGGTTTATCTTAATGATGATATTTAATTTTGGAGGTATAACGGAAAATGGCTAGAAAAACTGTAAAGAAAAAGGAAAACGATTATTCGGAATTTTTTGCAGCTCTTGCTGCTATGGAGGAAGAAAAAGGCATTCCCCAGCAGTTTATTGCTGAAAAAATTGCAGAGGCTATAGTAGTAGCTTCACGTAAGGATTACGGCGGAAACGATGTTGTAAAATGCACCATTGACCCCGAAAACAAAATCTTCACCGTAGTTGCAAGAAAAGAAGTTGTAGAGGAAGTTGAAAATCCCTTTACCCAGATGCTTGTAAGCGAAGCGGTAAAGCTTGACCCCAATGCCGAGATTCAGGGCTTTGTTGATATTCCTCTTGACCCCGCTAAGTTCGGCAGAGTTGTTGCGCAAAACTCCAGAAACAACTTCCATCAGGGTGTAAGAGACGTTGAACGCGGTCAGACTTTGGCTCAGTTCCAGAGCAAAACCAAAGAAATCGTTACCGCTTCGGTTCAGAGAATCGACCCCAAAACCGGCAACGCCACCATTCTTATCGGCCACGCAGAAGCCACCTTACCCAAGAGCGAACAGGTGCCTGACGAGGTTATTAAGGAAGGCGACCACATTAAAGTATATATTGTTGACGTAAAAGAGACCGAAAGAGGTCCCCGTGTAATGCTTTCACGTACACACGCTGATCTTGTTAAGCGTCTTTTTGAAGCTGAAGTTCCCGAAATTTTCGACGGCACCATTCAGATTAAATCCATTTCACGTCAGGCGGGCAGCCGTACAAAGATTGCCGTATATAGCAGTAACAGCGAAATCGATCCAATTGGTGCTTGTATCGGACCTCACGGTTCCCGTGTAAATAAAATTGTTGAAGAATTAGCAGGAGAAAAAATCGACATTGTAAAGTTTAGCGACGATCCTGCCGCATTTATCAGCGAAGCCCTCTCCCCTGCTAAAGTTATTACCTGTGAAATTCTTTCCGAAGATCCCAAGGCTTGCAGAGTTACCGTTCCCGATTCTCAGCTTTCCCTTGCAATCGGCAACAAAGGTCAGAACGTTCGTCTTGCCGCAAGACTTACCGGCTGGAAGATAGACATCCATCCCGAAAGCGGCTTCTATGAAGGCGCATCCGAGGAATAAACTATGGTTAAGAAAATACCTCTTCGCCAATGTACCGGATGTATGGAGAGAAAAGCCAAGGGTGAGCTTATCCGTGTGGTACGCACCCCCGAAAACAATATTGTTTTGGACTTTTCGGGCAAAATGAACGGTCGCGGAGCATATATTTGTAAAAACAGCGACTGTCTCGGTCTTGCCGTAAAAAAGAAACGTCTTGAAAACACCTTCGGCGTAAGTATTCCCGAAGAAATTTTCGAAAGACTTAAAAAGGAGCTAACTTCCGGTGAATGATAAAATACTCACTTTACTGGGTTTTGCCAGAAAATCAGGCAACCTGTCTTTTGGGGCTGACAGCGTAAAAGAAAGCCTTAAAAGAAGTAAAGCAAAGCTTGTTATTATAGCAAGTGACATTTCGGAAAAATCCCGCAAAGAAATACGCTTTTTTGCTTCCCAAAATAACATTCCCGTTATGGATACAGATTATGACATTGAGACTCTTTCACACGCCACGGGAAAAAAGGGCGGAATAATAAGTGTAAACGAAAAAGGATTTGCCGATGCTATCAAAGGAGGAAATGCCAATGGCTAAAATAAAAATCAGCGATTTAGCAAAAGACCTTAATATGACTTCTAAAGAGCTTGTTGCTTTTATCGAAACTGCTTTAGGTACCGAGAAAAAGACAGCAGGCAGTGTTGACGAAAACGAGTTCAGTATTATTATAGAAAAGCTTACCAAGAAAAACTCTGTTAAGAGCTTTGACGAATACTTTGCCACAGGTGCGGCTCAGAGCGAAAAGAAGGCTCAAGAGCGTCAGGCTGTAAAGGATAAAAAACTTGCCGACCAATTAGCTATTCTTGAACAGTTAAAGGCGGCTCAGGCGGCTCAAAATCCCAAAAAAGCCGAGGAAAAGAAGTCTGAACAGAAAGCCGAACCTAAAAAAGCCGAAGTAAAGAAAGAAGAACCCAAAAAGGCTGAAATAAAGAAAGAAGAGCCTAAAAAAGCCGAACCCAAGAAGGCTGAAAAGGTTAAAACCGAACCTGAAAAGAAGGAATTTAAGCCTTCCGATCCCAACCCCTTCAAGAAGAGAGAAAAGAAGGAAAATGCAGGTGCCACTCCCAACAGAGGACCTGCAGAAATTCGTCGTGTTGATACCCGTACCAATACCATTGATATGGAAAAATACAACGAAAAATACGAAAACATCGCCCCTGCAAACTCTATGAAGGATAACTTTTCCAAAAAGCAGAAAATCCGTCAGAAATCTCAGGACTATAAGCGTCCTCAGGGTGCAAAGCGCGAGACCGAAGCAGACAAACTCCGCCGTCTCCAGCTTGAAAAAATCAAGAAAACTCCCATACTTGTTACCGTTGCAGATGAAATCACCGTAGGCGAGCTTGCAGAAAAATTAAAGAAAACTGCCGCTGAGGTTATCAAGACTCTTTTAAAGCTTGGTATGATGGCAACCGTAAATCAGGTTATTGACTATGACACTGCTGAAATCGTTGTTACCGAAATGGGCGGCAGAATCGAAAAACAGGTAGTTATTACCATTGAAGACAGAATTATTGACGATACCGAAGACACCGAGGAGACCTTAAAGAAAAGAGATCCCGTTATTGTTGTTATGGGCCACGTTGACCACGGGAAGACCTCTATTCTTGACGCTATCAGAAAGTCAAGCGTTGCATCGGGTGAAGCCGGCGGAATTACTCAGCACATCGGTGCGTACAGAGTAAACTATGAAGGCAACGATATTACCTTCCTTGACACTCCCGGACACGCCGCATTTACCGCTATGCGTTTAAGAGGCGCTATGGCTACCGATATTGCCGTACTTGTTGTTGCGGCTGATGACGGTATTATGCCTCAGACCATAGAAGCAATTAACCACGCAAAAGCTGCAGGGGTTCAGATTATTGTTGCTATAAACAAGATGGATAAGCCCGAGGCTAACCCCGACAGAATTTTACAGCAGCTTACCGAACACGAGCTTGTTCCTGAAAAATGGGGCGGCGACGTTATCTGTGTTCCCGTTTCTGCTAAAACAGGCGACGGAATTGACACTCTTCTTGAAAATATTCTTCTTGTTGCCGAAATGCTTGAACTTAAAGCCAACCCCGACAGAAAAGCAAAGGGTATTGTTATTGAAGCGCGTCTTGATAAGGGACGCGGCCCTGTTGCCACACTTCTCGTTCAGGGCGGTACCTTACACACCGGCGACATTATAGTTGCAGGTACTACCGTAGGCAGAGTTCGTACCATGACTAACGAAAACGGCAAAGCCTTAAAGGAAGCAGGTCCCAGCGTTCCTGTTGAAATTACAGGTCTTGCCGAAACTCCCAGCGCCGGCGACTCCTTTGATGCAGTTAGCGACGAAAGACTCGCACGTGAGCTTGTTGAACAGCGTAAGACTAAGATTAAGGAAGAAGAATTCAATGCCGCAACCAAGGTTACTCTTGACAACCTCTTCGGCAAACTCAGCGAGGGTGATATCAAGGAACTCGGCGTTATTATTAAAGCCGACGTTCAGGGCTCGGTTGAAGCTGTTAAGGATTCTCTGGTTAAGCTTTCAAACGACGAAGTACGTGTTAAAATACTCCACGGCGGTGTTGGTGCCATCAACGAATCCGACGTTGTACTTGCAGGTACCGGTAATGCCATTATCGTAGGCTTTAACGTTCGTCCCGACGCAGTTGCTAAGGAACTTGCGGAAAGAGACGGTGTTGATATCCGTCTTTACAGAGTTATTTATGACTGCATTGATGAAATTGAAGCCGCTATGAAGGGTATGCTTGCTCCCAAGACAAGAGAGGTTATACTCGGTGACATTGAGGTAAGAGATACCTATAAGATTTCCAGCGTAGGTACCATTGCCGGCTGTTATGTAACAAACGGCAGAGTAACCAGAAACTCTTCTATCCGTGTTGTCAGAGACGGTATTGTTGTAGCAGAAGATGCCATTGCTTCGCTCAGACGTTTCAAGGATGACGTAAAGGAAGTAGCTCAGGGTTACGAATGTGGTATCAGCCTTGAAAAATTCTCCGATATTAAGATTGGAGACATATTTGAAGCCTATATTATTGAGGAGTACAGAGACTGATGGCTAGTCATAAAATAGACCGTATAACCTCTGATGTACGCGTAGCAATGGCAGATATTTTGCGCGATATCAAGGATCCCAGAGTCAGCAAAATGCTCAGCATAATAAAGGTGCAGGTTACAAACGATTTATCCTATGCAACCTTTTACGTTAGCGCTATTGAGGGCAAGGAAATGACCGAGTCGTCGGTCAAAGCCCTTAAGGGCGCCGCAGGTTACATCCGCAGAGAATTAGGGTTAAAGGTTAAAATGCGTAAGGTACCTGAGGTACGCTTTGTTGCTGATGATTCTATTGCTTTCAGCGCCCATATTTCCTCTATAATTGATTCTTTCGGGGAAGGCGGTAATAGTGATGAAAAAGACAGTTAAAATAGTTACCGACAGCATTTGCGAAGAGCTTGACATTAAACAAACCTGCCGTTTTTTAAAGGAAAGAGATAACTTTCTTATTCTTTGCCATGCAACCCCTGACGGTGATACCCTTGGCAGCGCTTATGCCCTTGCCCTCGGTCTTACCGCCATTGGCAAAAAGTGTATGATAAAATGCGCAGACGAAATTCCCCAAAAATACAGTTATTTTACCGGCACCTTTGAAAACAAGGAAATAAAGTACGAAACGGTTATTGCCGTTGACGTTGCCGACCTTGTTCTGCTGGGTAGTCTTGCCGATGTTTTTGTGGGAAAAATCGATTTATGTATCGACCATCATATTTCCAACACCCGTTTTGCCGACAGACTTTATCTTGACAGCTCTGCCGCCGCAAACTGTGAGTGTGTTTATGATATTTTCCGTCATTTCCCCCTGCCCTTTGACACCGTTTCGGCTTCTGCTATTTATACAGGACTTTCCACCGACACAGGCTCCTTCAAATATTCCAACGTTACCGCAAAAACCCACAGAATTGCGGCTGACCTTTATTCCTATGATATTGATGCGGCTGAAATCGGCAGACTTATGTTTGATACAAAATCCCGCGGAAGACTGGAGCTTGAAAGAATGGTGCTTGACAGCGCAGAATTTCATTTCGGCGGTAAATGTATGCTACTGGTTGCAACCAACGAAATGAAGGAAAAAACAGGCTGCACCGATAACGACCTTGAAGGTGTTGCAGTTATTTCACGTTCTGTTGAGGGCGTTCTTGCAGGAATTTCCATAAAGCAGAAGGAGGATAACACCTATAAGGTTTCTCTTCGAACCTATCCTCCCCTTAACGCTTCCGAGATTTGCAAAACCTTAGGCGGCGGCGGTCACATAAATGCCGCAGGCTGTAGCTTAAGCGGAAAATTAGAGGTTGTAAAAAAACAGATCTTAGAGGTTGTAGAAAAAAGTCTGGAGGACGCTTATGCAGGGACTTCTTCTGATAAATAAGCCAAAAGATATTACCTCCTTTAAAGTGGTTGCGGCTATACGCAAAATAACCAATATCAAAAAAATAGGTCACACCGGTACGTTAGATCCTTTAGCTACCGGTGTATTGCCTGTTTTAGTGGGCAGGGCTACAAGCCTTTGCGATTATCTTTTAACAGCAGATAAAAGCTATATTGCCACCGTCAAGGCAGGACTTACCACCGATACTCTTGACATAACCGGAGAAATTCTAAGTGAAAAAGAGCCTGACTTTAATAAAGAACAGCTTATCCTCGCTCTAAAGCATTTTACCGGACAGCAGCTTCAGACTCCGCCCATATATTCTGCCATAAAAAAAGACGGTGTTCCTCTTTATAAGCTTGCCCGTAAAGGACAAGCGGTAGAGGTTGAAAAAAGAGAAATAACCGTTCACGGTATAACACTTCTGAATTTTTCCAAGGAGGATTATACCTTTAAAATCGACGTGAGCTGTTCTAAGGGCACATATATCCGTTCCCTTTGCCGTGATATCGGCGAATATTTAGGCTGCGGTGCTACCCTTACAGAGCTCATCCGTACAAAAACAGGAGGCTTTACTCTTGAGTCTTGCGTTGATTTAGATGCTTTAAATGAAGAAAATATTTCTTCATATCTTTTAAATGAAGAACTTGCTGTAGCCCATCTTCCCGAAATTTTTGTAACGCTTAATCAGGCAAAAAGGTTTTCTAACGGCGGTAAGCTCTCCTTTGACCGATTAAATGTAGCCATACAAGAAGATATGTGCTACAGAATCAAATATAAAGATACTTTTATCGGAATTGGCTTTTCCGATAAAGAGAACAAAGAAATACGCATTAAATGTCTTATAAATCCCCTGAAGGAAGTATAAAAATGAAGGAAACTGCCATTGCGCTTGGCACCTTTGACGGTGTTCATCTTGGTCATAAAGTCGTTTTAGAGACTGCTGTAAACAGCGGTCTGTTTCCTGTTGCAGTTGTTTTCTCTATACCGCCCAAGGCTTATTTAAAAAACGAAAAAATCATTCTTTCGGATTTAAGTGAAAAAACCCGTCTCATAAAAGAAACGGGTGTAAAAGAGCTTCATTATCTTGATTTCAGTAAGATAAAGGATGTTTCCGCAACCGATTTCTTTAAATTTTTAAAGGAAAAATACAACCCGAAAATTATGGTATGCGGTTTTAATTACACCTTTGGCAAAGACTGTTCAGGCGATACCGTGCAACTGAAAAAGCTTTGTGATGAAAACGGAATAACCCTTAAGGTTGTAGATAAAATTTCCGCCTTCGGACAGGTTGTTTCAAGTTCCCGAATAAGAGATTTGCTTAAAAACGGCAACTGCGAAACCGCCGCAAAGCTAATGGGACATCCCTTCTCGGTAAGCGGCAAGGTGCTTCACGGAGACAAGCGCGGAAGACAGATGGACTTCCCCACCATCAATCAGCTATTAAACGAGAGAACCGCTCTTTTAAAATTCGGAGTTTATATGTCGAAAATGATAATTGACGGCAAGGAATATTACGGTATGACAAATATAGGCTACCGTCCCACCTTCCCATCAAATACACCCCTTTGTGAAACCCATTTATTTGATTTCAGCGGTGATTTATACGGCAAAAACCTACGCCTTTATTTGCTCCGCTTTATAAGGGATGAGCAAAAATTTTCAGGACTTGATGAACTTAAAAACGCACTTGAAAGAGATAAAGAGAAAATTAATGAAATTCTGAAAGATAAAAAACCTTAATTTTCTACATTTTTTAGTTACAATTTGTAATAAACAGGTTACAAATTTTAATTTTTGTGCAATATTTCCATTGAAAATTCCTTGAATTTATGTTAACATACTTTGTGTTGTTACCAAATTCAAGGAGTTTTTATGTTGAAAAAGAAATTTTTATCGCTGATTATTTCGTTTTTACTTATAATATCTGTATTCTCTGTTCCTGCAAATGCTTGGGTACAGTTCACCTCACCGAATGCGGTTAAAGGAAGCGACTATACAGATAATCCCAACTTTGCGCAGGCGCTTGACGATCTTTTTGCGGGAGACATCGACCTTTACAGCGACTCTGCACGCAAAAAAGAGGTTTCTATGCCGCTGGGATACAGAATTTCTATGAACAAGCAGTACTATATGTACAGCACCTCAAAAAACACCCAAACATCCGGTTGGACCTGTTACATTTATTCAAACGGCGCTTTCAATAAGCTTTTTGGAGAATATGTACACAACGGCGCTTCGCTTAAAAACTGTTACATAGCTGTAGGAAAAGGCGCTTCAAAAATGACATACAACCTACTTAAAAACGCAAATATTATGACAGGCGCTTATATCCGCACTTCTCCTAAGTCCGACGGCTCTTATTACGGCAGTGACGGACATTCTATGATAATTTTAGATTATGACTCAACACATATCACCTATCTTGAAGGCAACGGTGACGGCAAGGGTTTGGTCAGAATTACTAAGCGTACCTATTCCGAGTTTAACTCCGCGCAGCTTTCGGGCAAGGGCAGAAAGATAACCCATATAGTTCAGCCTACAGAAGAATGGTTCGACACTCTTTACGGAAATACTCCCGAAGATTATACATACACTTTTTCATATAATGCTAACGGCGGAACAGGAAGTCAGGCTAACTTTACTGTTCCTTATAACTCAGAATTCACTTTAAATGCCAACGGTTTCAGCCATAATGATTATGATTTTGCAGGTTTTAATATTAAAAGAAATACAGACGGAAAATGGCTTTCTAAAAACGGTTGGTCAGAAGATAAGGATATAAGCAGTTCTAATCCGCGCACTGTTATAAACAGCGGTCAAAAAATCAAATTCGATGAAAGCTTTATAACCGATTCCTTATCAGATATTTCCTATACCGCATATGCCACATGGAAAGTCACTCCTTATGAAGAATGTTCAGGTGTTGTGCTTGTAAGCACTAAAAACCAAAGAACAAGCTATCCGTTAAACAGTACTGTATCCTTTACAGGAAGCGTAGTTGAATTCACCTTCAAATCGGGAAAAACAACGCGTGTAACCATATCAGAAAATTGCAGCAGTACTGTTAGTCAGACCTTCCGTTTTAATAAACGAAATTACAGTTTTTATATTGACGGTGCTGTAACCAAGGAGGGAAACAATGACTGCTACATAAGATTGGATTCCTATAAAGGCGCCTTTACAACCGTTGTAGGCTCAAAGGCCATATCTTCAACATCTCTTTCAGGCAAGCCTTCTGCTGTTTGGGGAGAAAACGCTCAGATCACTTTAAATTATTCTGACGGAACAAAAGAATCTGTAAAGGCACTCGCCTTCACGCCCCTTACTGAAGGCGAATTAATAACAGGAACTATACTTACTGACGGTAATTTTTATATGGATTGGAACTATAGTGTAACTACCGGAAAAACGCCTACTGTATCTTATCCATGCGGCACATCCCTTCCTCTAACATACGGCGACATAAATATGGATGGAACGATCTCAACAATAGATTTAGCAGCACTCAAATTATTTCTTTCTCGTGAATATTCCGGTTTTTGCAAAGCATTTTTAACCTGCGATATAAATAAAGACGAGAAAATAAACACCCTCGACCTTGGTAAGATAAAACTTTATCTGGCAGGAATGTAAAAACAAAATATAAAGAACAAAATGGCATTGTATTCTTAAGGGTACAATGCCATTTTTATATTGTAAACAAATTTGTAAATTTTCGTTTTTAAATTGTAACTAAAAAATACAAAACCGTAACTTGACAATTTGTTTTCGTTGTGATATAATATTTGCACGGCTTTGTGTGCCCACAAATTTCAAAAGTTTATGTGCTTAACGGCGCTTATATATTTCGGAGGTTTATTATGAAAAAATTTTTATCGGTGATCTTGGCAATGTTGATGGCAGTTGCAATTATCCCCGTTTTTTCCGTTCAAGTCCACGCTGCAGATTATAAAATAGAAAAAGCTATCGAATGGGCTACCGCTACCGCCAACGATAATACTCACGGTTATAGTATGTCCAGCAGAAACGGCCCTAACTACGACTGTTCTTCCTTTGTTAGTTACGCCTTCAAAAACGCAGGTTTTTCATTCAAAGGCATCCCTAGTTCAAGCACTATTATTTCCACCTTTACCAAGATAGGCTTTAAATCATACAAAAAGGGCACTGTAACCCCTCGTCGCGGCGATATTTACGTTCAGCCTGGCAGCCACGTTGAGCTTTACCTCGGCGACGGCTATTGCGCAGGCGCTCACGAAAACACCGACGGCAAAAGCGGAGACTCAAAGGGTAATGAAATTGACATCAGACCTTTAAGCAAATGTTCTTGGTGCCGAAATCAAAAATACACATACGTTTTAAGATACGAAGGTCCCGAAACCTACACCTATTCCTTCGCTTACAACACTTTAAGCGGTGAGAAAAACGAAAATGCCTTTACCGCAGAGTACGGCAAAGCTTTCACCATTAACCACACCGCAACAAGAACCGGTTATTCTCTTGTAGGTTGGAATGTTCAGCGCACACGCGATAACACATGGCTCACCCCTGACGGTTGGCTTACTGAGGAACAGATTTATCAAAAAGCCACCGCAAAAACTGCTTATATTAACGGAACTACTCTCACCTTCAGCGAAGAATGGACTTCTTCCTACAGCTGCGACACACAGTTTACCCTTTATGCTGTTTGGACTCCCAACAGATACACTTTAAGCTTTAGTGCCAACGGCGGTTTTAACGCTCCTGCCAATCAAACAAAAATTCACGGTTATGATTTAGTATTAAGTGAAGGCGCTCCCTCTCGTTCGGGTTACACCTTCTTGGGTTGGGCTGAATCCCCAACCGCTACTATACCCACCTATCTCCCCGGTGCATCCTTCTATTCAAATGCAACAACCACTCTGTATGCCGTATGGGAACAAATAAAAGTGGATAGCAGTATATTTAATAAAGAAACCTTAAACACATCCACCCTCGCCTCGTTTAAGCTTTTATTATCAGGCAGCGTAACACCAAGCGATGACGTCCTGACTGTTGCAGACTACAACAACGACGGAACCTTAAGCACCTCTGACCTTGCCGTTTTAAAACTTCATCTCGCCGGCATTCAGAGCATAAACTAAATTCACACAAAAACACGGTGAAAACCTTTGGCTTTCACCGTGTTTTTTATTTACCCATATAATCTCTATCAACAGTAATTACACATACAAATGTAGGATTAATCTCCTGTGCCAAAGTGCTTATCTTATCTTTGAACTCTTTCTCGCTTATTTTAAGAGTGCTTGGAAATACTGCATCAAAAATAAGATTTGTTCTCTCATTACCTAAAGGCGTCATACGAAAATCATGAATGGTTACATTTTCATCAATAAGCTTAACTTTTTCGCCCAGCAGCTTTCTTATTGAGTTTACCTCTTCATTATCAATATCAATGGGATCGCTGTGAATTGTAAGCAAAACCCCCAGCCTTTCTTCCACCAATTTTTCGCACAAATCAACCTGCTCGTGACAATGAACAACATCTATATTTTGAGATACCTCTACGTGCACCGAAGCAAGACATCTGCCCGGACCGTAATTATGAACTATAAGGTCGTGAATGGCTGAAAAATCAGAGAAGGAAAGTATTGTTTTTTCAAGTTCATTTACTAAAGCTTCTTCGGGAGGCTGACCAAGCAGCTTATCTACCGTTTCTTTTGCCGCGCCAATGCCGGAATAGATTATAAAAAGTCCCACCAAAACACCCATTATAGCATCGAGATTTATGTAAGCGGGTACAAAGCGCGAACAAATTGCCGATAATATAATCACCACAGTAGCAACCGCATCATTTCTGCTATCCTGTGCCGTAGCAAAAAGAGCATCTGAAGAAAGAATTTTGCCTAGTTTCTTATTAAACAAGAAAAGCCACAGCTTTATAATCACCGAAATGCCCAATACTATGTAAACCATTAAGGGATATTTCGGGGCGGTTTCCTTTGCAATTAAAGACTCTACCGAACTTTTAATAAGCTCAAAGCCCACAAGCAGAATAAGCATTGCTACAATAAAAGCAGAAAGATATTCCATTCTGCCGTGGCCAAAGGGATGGTCTTTATCGGCAGGTTTCGCCGCCATTTTAAAGCCAACCATAGTAACAACCGAAGAGCCCATATCCGAAAGGTTATTAAGACCGTCCGCCATTACCGAAATACTGCCTATTATAACTCCGACAGCTATTTTAAAAAGGCTTAAAAGAAAATTACAAACGATTCCGACAATTCCCGAAAGACTGCCGTAGGCGCTTCGCACCTTTACGTCACCGATATTCTCATTATCCTTAACAAAAAGTTTAAGCAAAAGCTTTGTCATATTTTACTTCCCTTGCTTCCCTTTGTTCCGCCCAGTTTTACCCCTGCAAGTATGTTGGTATCTATTGTAAAGGTTAAATCTTCCTTCTTTCTCTGTCTTCTAAAGGCAAGAGAAATCATACGGTCAAGAAGCTCCTTATAGGGCACTCCTGCAGGTTCCCATAAGTAGAAGGAAAGTGAACCGGGAATAGTATTTATTTCGTTTGCATAAACGGTATCGGTATCAGTATCTATCATAAAGTCGATTCTTACCACACCGCAGCAACCAAGGGCTTTAAATATCTTACAGGCAAGTTTTCTTATTTCCTCGTTGCGTTTCTCGTCAAGGTCGGCAGGAACCTTACGTGAAAGAGAAGCCATACCCTTACTGCCGCCCGTCTTTTTACCGCCTGATGTATATTTATCCTCGTAGGAGAGGATTTCGTCGGTCATAAAGGGCTCTTCACAAACCGATGCAATACATTCGTCGCTGTCCCCAAGAACCGAGCAGTTTATTTCTCTAAGACCGGTAACTGCCTTTTCAACAAGCACCTTGTCTGCAAAGGAAACCGCCAAATCAATGGCATCAATAAGAGCTGTTTTGTCGTTTGCCTTCTTTATACCTACACTTGAGCCTAAATTTACAGGCTTTACAATAGCGGGCAGACCGATTTTTTCAATGATTTCATCGGCCATTTTTTCTTTATCCTCAGCATACTCTCTTGCATAGAAGGTTATGCAGTCAAGAACAGGAAGATTAAAACGTTTAAGTACGTCCTTAAAAACAGCCTTATCCATACCTACAGCGCTTGAAACTATGTCACAGCCAACGTAAGGAAGACCGAGGAATTCAAAATAGCCCTGCATAGTTCCGTCTTCGCAGTTGGTTCCGTGAACTATGGGGAAAGCAACATCTATAACCACTTCTTTATTTTTGGCAAAAAGCCCTTTCTTCTCGTTACTCATTACCGCCTTGCCGTTCTTTCTCAGAAAAGTAACGCTTGTGCATTTTTCGAGAAGACTCGGAATATCCTTAAAGTTTTCAATATCAAAAAGAGCCTCTCCCGTCACCATTTCGCCTTCCTTGGTTACATAGACGGGATAAATATCATATTTTTCTCTATCCATACTTGCCATAGCCTGAACAGCAGAAATAATAGACACCTCGTGTTCAACGCTCACGCAACCGAAAAAAACCGCAACATTGATTTTCATAGTTTCTCCTCCTACTAAAGATAATTATCGGGCAAATCGTTTTCAATAAGAACCGCCGTATTACCGTCGGCAAGTTCTAAATATATATTATAAGCCGCGCTGAAGCTTTCTGCAACAAAAAGCCTTTCGGGGTTAAAGCCGCTTTTTAAAACGCCTTCCTTTATGGGCTTACTTCTGTCGATACCCACAAGGATTATATAGTCAGCGCTTTCTCCTGCTACTTCACCGAGACGGAAGTTATGCTTATATTCCTCTTCGCCAAGCTCCACAAGTCCGGGAGTAATAAGCACCCTCTTCATAGGAGCAAAGCGCGAAAGCACTCTGCAGGCCTCAAGACAGCCTACCGGATTAGAATTATATGCATCGTCAATAAGGGTAGAGCCCTTTGCGTAGCGTTTAATTTCAAGTCTGTGTTCAGGAGCAGAAAGTCGCGATACCGCAAATTTTATCTGCTGTGCGCTTACACCGAAGCTGTGCGCTACAGCCGCCGCTCCCACAATATTAAGAACATTATGACTGCCCAAAAGCTTGGTGGTGATTTTAACAGTCTCTCCTGCAAGGTGCAAATCGAAGGTCTCACCCTGAGCAGTATATTCAATGTTATCGGCATAATAAGAATAGGAAGAATCGGTACCGTAAAGAATAACGTCCATACCGTTTATTCTTGATTTAATCTCTTCACTGTCTCCGCAGGTAAATACTTTACCGTTTCTGCTCTTTGCGCTGTCATACAGTTCAAATTTAGTTTTAAATACGTTATCTACGCTGCCAAAGGTATCAAGATGCTGAGGGCCTACGGTAGTAATAAGAGCGCAAGAGGGAGAAACAAGGTCACAAAGCTCCTTTATATCGCCCGTTTTTTTAGCGCCCATTTCACAAACGAAAATCTCGGTCTGTGGCTTTAGGTATTCTCTTATGCTTCTTACTACACCCAAGGTGGTGTTAAAGTTTTTAGGGGTGGTAAATACTTCAAACTTTTCTTTCAGCATAGCGGTTAAAATTGTTTTACTGCTGGTTTTACCGAAAGAACCAGTAATTCCTATAACCTTTAGCTTTCCGCCGAAAGAATTAAGTATCCTTTTAGCATCGTTTATATAATGCTTTGTAATAAGCTTTTCAACGGGGTACATAAGCGCCCAACTAAGCAGTACGCTCAGATATGGGAAAACCGCCAAAAGCACGTTAAGACTTAAAAGCCAATAAGAATTATCTTTAAGTAAAATATACTGTAAAGATGTAATTATCAAACCCAGCACCAAAAGGGTGGCGTACATTCTTTTTACCCTCATTGTAAATTTCAGAGGAATAACCGATTTTTTCTGAACGGAGGCGCTTTTAATAATGGATGCGACAGCAAATACAAAAAGCAGTCCTGCCGCCACTAAAACTCCGCCTAAACCTATTATAACAGCATAAAGAATATAAAAAAGCGCTCTTAAAATGAATTTCCCTTTTTCGTTTGCTTTAAGCCACGGAAGATAACGAGACGGAAAATAAGAATTTTGCTGAAACATCTGCATCTGTCTTGTTATATTAAAAACTGCAGATATAAGCGCTAAAAGTGAGCAAAAAGCATAGAAAAATCTAATATTAAATATAAATTCAATTATTTTTTCCATTTATATCACCCGATTTTCAAAAAGCTTTTTAAAATTGCGGCAGTCTGCACCGCATTGTCAAGGAAGGAAAAATGTCCGGCGCCCTTTATTACGCAAAGCCCCGAATCACGAATAAGCGATTCAATTATTTTTGCGTCTTTTAGGGGAGTATCGGTATCATTTTCGCCCCATATAAGCAAAGTGGGACAGTTAAAATTCGGCAAAAGGTGTCTTAAGTCGGTATTAACAACATTTACCATAGTTATTCTCAGCACCTCGGGAGCGGATTTATAGTCGCTGCTTCCGAAATGATTTCTCGCCTTTTCGAGAAGCTTTCCCGAAAACTTCTTTATAATGGGAAGGGTGAGCACCCTCTTAATAAATTTAAAGGTAGCTATACGCATCTTCTTTTTAAAGCTCTTTTTAGGAATAAGTCCCGCGCAGTCAAAAAATACTACCTTAGGCGGATTTATCATTTTTTCGCCCACAAGCTTCATTATAACTCTGCCGCCGTGGGAATGTCCCATAAGTATGGGATTTTGAAGCTCCAGCTTTTCACAGAGCTTTAAAACAAAATCGCAGTAGTCATCAACCGTCCAAGGTGTTTTCATGGTTTCACTACCGCCGCAACCGGGGAAATCGACGGCAACAACACGGTATTTTGCGCTAAGCAGATTTATTATATTATTAAAAGGAACGGTAGAACTGCCCCAGCCGTGAAGCATTAAAACAGGCTCTCCCTGACCTTTTTCAACATAATTTATTTTAAGCGAATCAATAAAAATTTCCATAAGCTGTTCCTTAAAAATTAATTATTATATAATTATATCATTTATCTCTTAAAAAGAGAAGTGTTTTTTCTAATTAATATCTTCGGTTAATATTTCTCTCGCAAGGGAAGAATTATTATAGCGTTTATCAAAGGTGACTTCCTTTATAATCTCTAAAAACTCAGGCAGTAAAAATTCCTGCTCCTCATTTTCAAGCTCTATTTCCAAAAAAGCCCTGTCATTCCAAAAAGGGAAAACATCAATTTCCAAAACAAAATTTCCTAAAGGAAAGGCGTAACGGGTTTTCTTTATGGTGCTTGTGCCCACCACTTTGTTTTGAAGGTCCGTTATATATTCTTCCTCGCTTATCTGCCATTCTTTTTCTTCCCGTTTTATATCACTAATATGCTTTTTAACGGTTTTTATAAAGGAAACCTTTCCCTTTTCTTCTATTTTCCTTACTCTTGCGCCGCCCTTTAAATAGGTTTGCTCCATTTTAAGCTCCCTGCACAAAGGATTTTTTAAAAGAAAACTTACATCGGGATATTTTATTAAAAATTTGCGTTCAATTTCAAAGCCGTTTATATTCATATTCGCTCCAAAGAAATCGGGCGGTTTAACCGCCCGTTATTTTACACTACGCCTAAAAGCAACGCCCAGGCAAGACCGTAATAAATAACAACTGCAACAAGGTCGTTTACGGTTGTAATAAGAGGACCTGACGCAACTGCAGGGTCAATGCCTATCTTTTTAAAGGCAAGGGGAATAAAGGTCCCCATAAAGCCTGAAACGGTCATAGCAATACACATTGCAAGACCTACGCATCCGCTGGTCATAAATGCCTGCGCAAAGGAACAATCTTTAAAGAAATAGATATAAAGGCCGATAAAGCAGGACGATAAAACACCTACAATAACACCGTTTAAAAGACCTATTCTAAGCTCCCTCATAACCTTTTTGACGTTTTCCTTAAAATCGGGAGTCTCGCCGGTTAGGGTACTTATAGTAACCGCAAGAGACTGAGTTCCCACATTACCCGCCATACCCAGAATAAGCGACTGAAAGGCAACTATTAGTGCCAGTTCCTTTATAACGCCCTCAAAAAGCGACGCCACAGCAGAAACCGCCATACCTAAAACGAGAAGCACTATAAGCCACGGAATACGTTTTTTAACACTCTTTAAAAGAGGCTCTTTCTCGTCTTCCTCTCCGCTAAGACCTGCAAGTCTTGCATAGTCCTCTCCGCTTTCGCTTTCAACTATATCAACTATATCCTGCGAGGTAATAACACCGATAAGGCTTTTGTTTTCGGGAGAAAGCACAGGAATAGAGTCCTCGGAATACTCCTTCAACTGTTCAATTGTTTGAGAAATGCTTTCATTTGCATAAACGTAAGGGTAAGAGGTAACAATTAAATCTTCAAGTTTAGCGTTTTGACGGGCAATAATAAGGTCCTTTAAATCAATTGCTCCGTAAAAACGGTTCTCATTATCAACGGTATAAATGGTACTGATATTATCGTTATCCGCCGCCTGAGTTATAAGCTGACGCATAGCCTGTTTTATAGTAATATCCGCAGAAATCACTATAAAATTAGTGGACATAATGCTACCGAACTCATCCTCGTCATAGGAATCAATAAGCTCTATTTCTTCCTTTATTTCAGGATCGAGAAGCTCAATAATTTCCTGACGTTTTTCCTCTTCCAGTTCATCAAGAATTTCCACCGCTTCGTCGGCATCCATACTTTCTATAATGTCTGCCGCTTCATCGTTTTCAAGTTCTTCAATATAGGCATCAACGTCATCAAGATAAGGGAAAATATCCGATACCGCTTCGGTACCAAGAATATCGTAAAGCTTATCGCGTTCTTCTTTGGTTAAAAATTCAAAAGCCTGCGCGATATCGTTATCGTGATAATCTTCAAGACTTTCGCTGATTTGTTCTGCACTCAACCCGCTTCTGATTATACCGAGTATGTCTTCGGTATAATCGCGGTTTTCAAAAACCGCTTCCTCTTCGGGAAGGAGTATCTCGTTTTTTTCTTCCATAAATGCCTCCGTTTTTCGCGGCGGCAATTATAAAGCTAACTGCGTGCCGCTTATATTTACTTTTCTACTTCGGGGATTCGCGACCGCGTCCACGCAGTTCACCTCTCTTTAAGACAATATATAATTTATTATAACACTATATATAATATTTTGCAATATTTCTATTTAGTGTTTTACAAAATTTTGTTTTTATGTTAGAATAGATTGGTAAAAACATAGAAGGAAGTGAGATAATGGATAAAAGCCTATCCTTGCCCGAAGTTCTTGCCCCTGTAGGAAACGAAGAAATGCTTGTTTCAGCAGTAAGAGCAGGCGCTGATGCTGTTTATCTTGGCGCAAAGGATTTCAACGCAAGAAGAAATGCCGATAATTTCGATATGGCAACACTTAAAAAAGCCATAGATTACTGCCATATCCGCTCTGTCAAGGTTTATCTCACCCTTAATATTCTTATAAGTGACAACGAAATTGAAAACGCATATAATTTGGCAAAGGAAGCCTATTTGCTCGGTATTGACGGCATTATTATTGCCGATTTAGGACTCATAAGACTTTTACATTCCTCCATTCCTGATTTACCACTACACGCATCTACTCAGATGACCGTTTATGATAAAGAAAGCCTTAAGGCGCTTAAGGAATTGGGCATAAAAAGGGTTGTTGCCGCAAGAGAAATGAGCAAGAAAGAACTTTCCGCACTTTGTGAAGAAGGCAAAAAGCTTGGTATCGAAATAGAGGTTTTCGTCCACGGCGCACTTTGTATGTGTCTTTCGGGACAATGTCTTATGTCTGCCGTTTTGGGTGGGCGAAGCGGTAACCGCGGACTTTGTGCAGGACCTTGCAGACTGCCCTTTAAAGATGATTTCGGTTTTGAAAATGTGCTAAGTCTTAAGGATTTATCCCTTTTAGACTATGTAAACGAGCTTAAAGAAATGGGGGTTGCCTCTTTAAAAATCGAAGGCAGAATGAAGCGAAGCGAATACGTTGCCGCCGCCACCAACGCTTTCAGAACCGCCCTTGACGGACATACCCCCGATCAAATCAAAAAATGTCTTGAAAGCGTATTCAGCCGTTCAGGCTTTACCGACGGTTATTATACCGAAAAATTAGGGCAAAATATGTTTGGTGTTCGCACAAAGGATGACACCGCTTTATCAAAGGAAGCCTATCCCGTTCTTCATTCTTTAGTCCGTCACGAAAGGCAGAGTGTTCGAGTAAAAATAACGGCAAGGGTTATAGAAAACGAACCCGTATTATTAACACTGAGCGACGGTGAAAACGAGGTTTCGGTTACTGGAGATATCCCCGAAAAAGCCATTAACAGACCGTTAACAAAAGAAATTTTAAAAGAGCAGCTGGAAAAGCTGGGCTCTACACCGTATTTTACGCAGGAATGTGCAATCACCCTCGGCGAAGGGCTGACCGTAAAAATTTCATCTCTTAACGCCATAAGAAGACAAGCCGTTTTACTCCTTGACGAAAAACGAAGCAAGGTGCAAAGAAGTGCAAGGGATTATATAACTAATTTGCCTTCTAAAGTTAAAAAGACAACTCCGAAATTCTGGGTAAGGGTAGAAAAAGCAGAGCTTTTGCCCCAAAGCCTTAAGGGAGTGGGCGCGGTTATTTTGCCTATTGAAAATGTTGAATCTTTAAATTTAAGCGAAGATATTTTAAAAATTGCCGAGCTTCCCAAAGCCAATCTTTCGGGCGAAACACTAAAAAAACTGCTCAGCAGAGCCAAAGAGCTGGGCTTTAGCCGAGCATTAGTACAAAACACCGCTCAGATAAATGCCGTAAAGGAAGCAGGTCTTGACTCGGTCGCAGGAATGGGGCTTAATATTTATTCTTCCTATTCCTGTCTTACGGCAGAGGAAATGGGATTTTGTGAAATAGTACTGTCTATTGAAATGACAAACAGTATGATAAATTCCGCAAACTCTACTATACCTACGGTATTTTTCGCCTATGGCAGACTGCCCCTTATGGTGACAAAAAACTGTCCTGTATCTTTTTCGGGCTGTAAAAACTGCAATAAAGACAGAAAAATCACCGACAGAAAGGGCGTATCCTTTCCTGTACGATGCAGATTTTCTTACAGCGAAATTTACGGTGACCGCCCCGTATGGCTGGGCGACAAGCTAAGCGGTGTAAATGCCGATGCCGCGCTTTTATATTTTACCGACGAATCAAAAGAACGTACCGAAAGGGTGCTTAATATGTACCGCAAAGGAATGGGTAGCGATACCTCCTTTACAAGAGGAATGTTTATAAGAGGCGTTGAATAAAATAATCATCCCCTACATATCTTAAAGATAAGGGGATGATTTTTTTGAAAATAAATTATAAAAAGCTAATAGTATGTATCGCCATACCGCTTATTGTAGGAGGACTTTCTGCCCTTTTCACAATGAAATCAATGGAGGATTTCGAGGCGCTTAATAAGCCGCCGCTATCCCCTCCCGGTTGGCTTTTCCCAATAGTCTGGACAGTTCTTTACATCCTGATGGGAATCGCATCATATCTTGTTTGTACGTCAGATAAACCTGCAAGAAGCAAAACCGCTCTTACGGTTTACGGCATACAATTAGCCTTTAACTTTTTGTGGTCAATAATCTTTTTTTCGGTAAAGGCTTACTTTTTTGCATTTATTTGGATTGTAATTCTCCTCATATTAATAATTATAAATGCTGTTTTATTCTATAGAATAGACAAACGAGCCGGATATCTTTTAATACCCTATATTTTATGGGTTACCTTTGCAGGCTATCTTAATTTTGCAATATATCTGTTAAATTAATTTTCCTCCAGTTTTCTTACAAAGGGTTTTGCCAGAGAATAACCCATACCGGCGAGTACAACAGCTATGAAAGCAACTATAAAGACTATAATCGTTCTGTTAAGATATATTCCGCTCTTTAAAACGGTTATTGCCGCCATACGTAAAATAAAGGCGATAAATGACCAATATCCCGCATCTTCACAGCATTTTGTTCTGTAGATTATAAATGCAATTGCGGTTTCCAGCACAAATAAGCCTATAAGCTGAATAAGTAAAAGAAAGCTATAGTAAGGGGTTGTGTTTAAAAAGCCGTCAAGACTGCTGCTTAAAATTTCGGGCACCTCAGTAAGCTTTCCCGAAATATAAAGACTTCCCGTAACTACGCTTAAAACGGCGGTAATGCCGTGGGAGAAAATTGTGCGGACAAAGGCAAAGCCTGCGCCCGTCATAAGTCCCACGCCGTTATCGTCTTTTGTTTTTACTATAGCCTTAAACCATATACCGTATCCTATAAAAACACAAACCGTTTCAAGAAATACGTTTATGATAATAAGCCATAAATCGCTTTTTACCTTTTCGTAAAGAGGTGTCATAAATTCAACACAGGTAGCGACTACTGCGTAAATAAGGCAATAAAATATAAGAAATACCGCCGCGCCGTCAAAGGCATTTCTAAGCTTTGCGCCGAACTTATTTTTGATATAGTATATTGCCCCTACGGGAACAATAATGGCTGCTATAGCCTCTAAAATATTAAAAATCAGATTAACCGTCATCGTTTTCCCTCCGTTTTTTTAACATTATTATACTACATTTTTTATTCATATTTACTTTCTATACCGAAATATTCTTCAAGGCAAAGTCCGCTTTCTTTAATTTTTCTTGCATACTCTTTGCCGACGTAACGCACGTGCCACGGCTCGTAAATATAACCCGTAATATGCTCCTTGCCTTTCGGGTATCGGATTATAAAACCATAATTCCAGCAGTTTTCTTCAAGCCACTCTCCGACCTTTTTATACGTAGTTTTATAGGCAGCCGAACTTGCTTTGTTTACATCAATGGCAAGTCCCGTCTGATGCTCGGAATGTCCCGGTCGGGCAGAATAGGTATCCGCATTTAAAACACCGTCGCTTTTACAGTAATTGTCATATAACGTCTTTTGCGTATTAAAGCTTCTGTATCCGGAAGAAATCCAGATACTGATTCCGTCTTCTTTTGCCGATTTTTTCATTTCATCAAAGGCTTTTTGACATTCATCTACAATTCTACCCGGAGAATAATTTTGAGGAAGTCCGTAGGTTTTATTAACTACTAAAACTCCGTCAATATACGTAACCCCTGCCCTTTCTTCAATTATATAACCTTTTTTAGTAAAATTTAGCATAGGAATTATTTCATCATTCCCCGAAAGTTTAATCTTTAAAATCGAAAGATCGAGAGTTGTTACAGCATTATCGTTGTTAAAATCACAACCTGAAATTGTTTCGTTTATTCCCGCAAGGAATAATTTTAACTGCGCAAGAAGTGTAGTGTCAAGCAAAGGCGCCGTTTCGTCTGTTTGCGCTTTTAAAGGAAAAGAGAATAAACAAACGCTTAATACGAGTGCCAGAAGGACGCTTAATAACCTTTTCATTGTTTTTCCTTTCAAAATGATTTATAACAGCTATTATAATATATGCTATTTCTTTTTTCAAGGTTTTTCTTGACAAATCAGTTCCACAACGATATAATAGATAGGCTATTGGTGGTATTATGCCCCTATAGCTCCTTGCCGAGACAAATCTCGGACGAAGTCCATAAGGAGGTGCAACACGATGACTAACAAGTATGAGGCTGCTATGATTTTTTCCGTAGCAACCGGCGATGAAGCTACCAAAGCTTTGGTAGAAAAGTTCAATGCCCTGATAGCTGAAAACGGTACCATCGAAGACGTTGCTGATTGGGGTAAGCGCAGACTCGCTTATCTTATCAACGACGAAGCTGAAGGTTACTACGTTTTCACAACCTTTACAGCAGAGCCCAGCTTCCCTGCTGAATTAGAACGTGTAGCCGGTATTACCGACGGCGTTCTTCGTGCAATGGTTATTAAAAAGTAATTAAGAGAGGATGCGTTTAAATGTTTAATCTTGTTGTTCTTACAGGTCGTCTTACTGCTGACCCTGAACTCAAAACCACACCCAGCGGTGTGTCTGTAACCACCTTCTCTATCGCGGTTTCCCGTCGCTATAAGGCAGGAGAAGAAACTCAGGCAGATTTTATAAATATCGTTGCTTGGAGACAGACCGCAGAATTCATTACCAAATACTTTAAAAAAGGCAGTATGATCGGTATCGAAGGTTCTATTCAAACCCGTCGTTATACCGATAAAGAAGGAAAGAACCGCACTGTATTCGAAGTTATTGCAAATAACGCTCAGTTTGTTGAAAGCAAACGTGATTCTGCTTCGGGCGATGCTCCCGTTTCCTTCTCCAACGCTTCTGTAAACGAATTTACAGAGGTTCCCGGTGAATCTGACGAAGATTTGCCATTCTAATTAAAATTTAGGAGGTCTTTATAATGGATAAAATGGAAAGACCTGCACATAGAAAAGCCAGAAAAAAGGTTTGTCATTTTTGTGCAGACCGCGTAGAAGAAATCGATTACAAGGATATTGCTCGTCTTCGTAAGTTCATTTCCGAACGCGCTAAGATTCTTCCCCGCCGTGCAACCGGTACCTGCGCTGCTCATCAGCGTAAACTCACCATCGCTATCAAGCGCGCACGTCAGGTAGCTATTCTTCCTTACGTTAACGACTAAGAAGAAATATGTTATAAGTCAAAAACACTCTGCAACAGGCGTTGTGTCCTTATGGATACAGCGCCTGTTTTATTCGCCAAAGGCGAATAAAACTGCGAGACTTCCATTAGAGAAGTCTCGCTACAAAGTGGTTTTTTATCTTAATTCATGCAGATATACCGTTCGGGACTTTCGGTGCATATGGACACTAAGCACCAATCCGACGCCAAGATAGAGACAGGAAAGTGACGTACCACCCGCCGAAAAGAAGGGCAGCGTTACACCGATAACGGGGAGAATTGAAAGACACATTCCTATATTCATAATAATCTGTGCAAGTAACCATCCGAAAAAGCCCACACAGATAAGCTTTCCTGCAAAATTGTTTGTATCTTTGGCAATATGAAGGGTTCTGAGTGTAATAGCGGCAAGTAAAATTAAAGTAAGTGCCGCACCGAAAAAGCCCAGCTCTTCACCGATTGTAACAAAAATAAAGTCGTTATAGCCTTCAGGCACACCTGCTCTGCCCATTTGGGTAAGGCTTCCCTTTAAATAGCCTTGTCCCCAGAAGCCGCCGTTTGACAGAGCAACCCTGCCTCTGTACTGTTGCCAACCGTCGCCCAGAATATCGCCTTCAATATCAAACATTGTCTGAATACGCGCCTGCTGGTCGGCATTCATTATAAAGAAATATATTACAGGCGCCATAACTATAAGCGTAACCAGCGCTATAATAAAGTACTTATATTTTACCCCTGCTGTCCATAGCATTGAAACGACCATAACAGCAAATACAAGAGCAGTTCCGTCATCGCCCTGCATATGAATGAGAATTACGGGAACAGCGCCGTGCAGACAAACGGGAATAAGATTTTTGAGTTTATTTATTTCTTCCCTTACCCGAGACAAATGAAGAGCAAAGGTAATCATAAAGCAAGCCTTTAAAAGCTCTGACGGCTGAAAGGTTGTAAAGCCTAAATTAAGCCACGCTTTATCGTCGGTACCTGCAGGGCCAAAGCCGATTAAAAAGGTCAGCAGCACGGGAATAAGCCCTACCGCCGCCACTAAATACCAACGTTTCATAAGTTTTTCAAAATCAAAAAGAGAAATTGCTATTGCCGCGCCGCAACCGATAATCATAGAAACGACCTGAACTATAAACTGCTTGGGGCTTCCCGTATATCTTGTTGACGATAAAACCGCAAGGCAACCGAAAGCGGTGGTGAAAAGGCACAAAAACAGCATAAACTTATCAATTTCACGGATATAGTCGGCAATACGCGCCCAAATTCCTTTCATACCTTTTCACTTCCTTTCAATTCACTATTTACTATTTTATAATAAAATCCCCCTTTTTTCAACTATATATTTTAGTTGAAAGTTAAAGATTTAGATGTTATAATACTTATATTATGGAGTTAAGGAGGGTTTTTAGTGGAATTTTTGTCTTTTTCCCCTATAGATACCGAAAATTTTGCTTACAATTTTGCTAAAACTCTTCAGGGCGGCGAGGTTTTAGCCTTTCGCGGCGGTATGGGTATGGGAAAAACCCATTTTACAAGAGGTCTTGCAAAAGGTCTTGGCTTTACAGGTGACATATCCAGCCCCACCTTTGCTATAGTTAATGAATACAGAGGCGGCAGACTGCCCCTTTTCCATTTTGATATGTATAGAATCGAAGGTTGGGAAGACCTTGACTCCTGCGGTTTTTTCGATTATATGGAGGAAAAGGGTGTTATTGCAGTTGAGTGGAGCGAAAACATCGACGGTGCTCTGCCCCAAAAAACAATTTATATAACCATTGAAGCCACCGATGAAAATTCCCGAAAAATAACGGTTGAAGGAGCAAAATAATAATGAAAATCCTCTCTCTTGAATGTTCGGCTAAAACTGCATCCTGCGCCGTAAGTGAAAATAACAAAATTTTATGTTCCGATTTCACCTCATCGCCACTTACCCATTCGCAAACCCTTTTGCCTGTGGTAACAAATATGCTTAGCGCCGCTAATATCCCCTTTAGTGATATTGGTGCTTTTGCCGTTTCGGCAGGTCCCGGTTCTTTTACGGGAATAAGAATAGGAATCAGCGCAGTAAAGGGAATGGCGCTTCCTAAAAATTCCCCCTGTATTCCCGTTTCCACCCTTGAGGCTATCGCCTATAACTTTTCGGATGAGGACGCTCTTATATGCGCTGTAATGGATGCAAGATGCAATCAGGTGTATAACGCGCTTTTCCGCATTAAAGACGGCAAGATTAAAAGGCTTTGTGAAGACCGAGCCGTATCGGTAGATTATCTGAAAGGCGAGATTTTCAGAAGCAAGGTGCGTTGTAAAATTATTATTGCCGGTGACGGTGCAGAAATGTTTTTCCCCTTTGTAAGCGATAAAAAGAATGTTATACTCGCCCACAAAGAAAAACGTCTGCAAAGCGGTTGCGGTGTAGCAAAAGCGGCAGAAAAGCTCTTTAAAAACGGATTTTTCAAAATTTCTGAGCAGTTATTACCTATATATTTAAGGCTGCCTCAGGCAGAAAGAGAATTAAAATTAAAAAACAAGGAGATATAAAATGAAAATTGCAATCGGTTGTGACCACGGCGGACTCGAACACAAAAATGCTATTGCGGAGCATCTTACAAATCGTGGCTTCGAGGTTAAGGATTTCGGTATTTACGAGCAGATTTCGGTTGATTATCCCGATATTGCCATAAAGGTAGCAGGCAGTATAAAAGACGGTGAAAGTCAGCTTGGTATTCTTGTTTGCGGAACGGGAATCGGTATGTCTCTTGCCGCCAACAAGGTAAAGGGTATCCGCGCCGCTGCAGTAAGCGAACATTTTTCCGCCAAATACACCCGTCTTCACAACAACAGTAACATTTTGTGTCTCGGCGGCAGAGTAATCGGTGTAGGTACTGCTCTTGAGCTTGTTGACCTTTTTGTTGACACCCAGTTTGAAGGCGGCAGACACGCAAAGCGCGTTGACAAAATAACCGCTATTGAAGAAGCAAATTAAGTAATTGACAAATTGTAAGTTTAGTGATAAAATATTTTAGTAAAGGCTTTGACGGAAAGAGTAGTTTAAAGGAAGCGTTCAGAGAAGACCGCATTTGGTGAAAGCGGTTTCGTGAAATTTAAGCGAAGACCACTCCTGAGCCGTATTGCAGTAAAAAGCAATGCCGTTATTTCGCGTTAAGAAAATAAGAGTTAAACTTTAAGGTGGAACCGTGTTAAATGCACCCTTAATGCCCTTTCGGGCGTTAAGGGTTTTTATTTTCAAAAAACTCTAAAGGAGAAATTATAATGAAAGCCATCTACAACGACGGACACGTAGCTGAAGTAGAAGAAAAAGAGGAAAAACTCCACATACTTCGCCACTCTGCCGCACACATTATGGCTCAGGCCATAAAACGTCTTTACCCCGAAGCAGATTTTGCTTACGGCCCTGCAACCGAAAAAGGTTTTTACTATGACGTTGACCTTGGTGAAAAGACCGTAGGCGAGGAAGATTTAGCAAAGATTGAAGCAGAAATGAAGAAAATCGTTAAAGAAAATCTTCCCATTAAGCCCTTTGTTCTCGACAGAAAAGAAGCTGTCGCTCTTATGGAAGAAAGAAAGGAAAGCTATAAGGTTGAGCATATCGGCGACTTAGACGAGGATGCTACCATAAGCTTTTATCAGCAGGGCGAATACATTGATATGTGCGTTGGCCCTCACCTCACCTATACAAAGGCTTTAAAGGCATTCAAATTAACCAAAACAAGCGGTGCGTACTGGAAAAACGATAAAAACAACAAAATGCTCACCCGTATTTACGGTATTGCCTTTGAAAGTCAGCAGGAGCTTGACGATTATCTCTTACTCTTAGAGGAAGCAGAACGCAGAGACCACCGTAAAATCGGCAAAGAAATGAACCTCTTTATGATGAGCGACGAAGGCCCCGGTTTCCCCTTCTTCCTGCCCAGCGGTATGGCTCTTAAAAATGCTCTTATTGATTATTGGAGAGACATTCACTACAGAGATAATTACGTAGAGGTTTCTACTCCTCTTATTATGAACAGAAGACTCTGGGAAACAAGCGGTCACTGGGATCATTATAAAGACAATATGTATTCCACCACCATTGATGAAGAAACATACTGCATTAAGCCTATGAACTGCCCGGGCGGTGTTATGGTTTATAAGAGTCAGCTTCATTCCTACAGAGATTTGCCCCTGAGGGTAGGCGAACTCGGTCTTGTTCACCGTCACGAATTAAAGGGTGCTCTTCACGGTCTTTTCAGAGTTCGTTGCTTTACTCAGGACGATGCTCATATCTTTATGACCAAAGACCAGATACAAGATGAAATTATGAATGTTGTTCATCTTATAAACGAAGTTTACGAGAAATTCGGCTTCAAGTATTTCATCGAGCTTTCCACCCGTCCCGAAGACAGTATGGGAAGTGATGAAGACTGGGAGGCAGCAACCAACGGACTTAAGGGCGCTCTTGAAAAGCTCGGTCTTCCCTACACCATTAACGAGGGTGACGGCGCATTCTACGGCCCGAAAATCGACTTCCATCTTGAAGACAGTCTCGGCAGAACATGGCAGTGCGGTACAATTCAGCTTGACTTCCAGATGCCTATTAACTTCCAGCTTGAATACACCGATGAAAACGGTGAAAAACAGCGTCCCATTATGATTCACCGCGTATGCTTTGGTTCGATTGAACGCTTTATCGGTATTATTACCGAGCATTTTGCAGGAAAGTTCCCCGCTTGGCTTGCTCCCGTTCAGGTTAAGGTGCTTCCCGTATCCGAAAAGACCATTGAATATGCGCGTGATATTTATGAAGCTTTAAGAAATGCAGGGGTACGCTGTCAGCTTGATGACAGAAACGAAAAAATCGGTTATAAAATCAGAGAGGCGCAGGCAGTTGACCGCGTTCCCTATATGCTTATTCTCGGCGCTAAAGAGGCTGAAAACGGCACAATTTCCGTAAGAAACCGCGATACCCTTGAAACAACCGAAATGAGCAAGGAAGATTTTATAAAAAATCTTTTAGATGATATAAAAAATCGTAAGTAATTATTGACAACTAAAGTATAATAAAATATAATTATATAATAAATTTTAAAAAGGTGTGATTTTAATGAAAAACGAGTATTTAATTTCCGTACTTGAAAACGTTAAAAAGCGAAATGCCGGTGAGCCCGAATTTATTCAGGCTGTTACCGAAGTTCTCGCAAGTCTTGAGCCCGTAGTTGAACAGCGTCCCGACTTTATTGAGTCAGGCGTTATTGAACGTATGGTTGAACCCGAGCGTCAAATAGTTTTCCGCGTTCCGTGGATGGATGACAACGGCAAGGTTCAGGTTAACCGCGGTTTCAGAATTCAGTTTAACTCTGCTATCGGTCCATATAAGGGCGGTCTTCGTTTCCATCCTTCCGTTAACGCTTCCATCATTAAGTTCTTAGGTTTCGAACAGACCTTCAAGAACAGCCTTACCAGTCTTCCCATGGGCGGCGGTAAGGGCGGCGCTGACTTTGACCCCAGAGGAAAGAGCGATGCCGAAGTTATGCGTTTCTGCCAGAGCTTTATGACCGAGCTTTACAGACACATCGGCCCCGATACCGACGTTCCTGCAGGTGACATCGGTGTAGGCGCAAGAGAGGTTGGTTATCTCTTCGGTCAATATAAGAGAATTATGAACGCATTTACAGGTGTTCTTACCGGTAAGGCAGTTCCTTCCGGCGGTTCTCTTATCCGTCCCGAAGCAACAGGTTTCGGCGCTGTTTACTACACCGCTGAGGTTCTTAAGTCCTTCGGCGAAGATATCAAGGGCAAGACCTTTGCTGTTTCCGGTTTCGGTAACGTTGCTTGGGGTACTGTAAAGAAGATTACCGAGCTTGGCGGTAAGGTTGTTACCATTTCCGGTCCCGACGGTTACGTATATGACGAAAACGGTATTGACACCGAAGAAAAGATTCAATTTATGCTTGATATGCGTGCTTCCTGCCGTGACAAAGTTCAGGATTATGCTGATAAATTCGGCGTTCCCTTCTTTGCAGGCAAACGTCCTTGGGAGGTTAAGGTTGACGTTGTTATGCCTTGCGCTACCCAGAACGAAGTTGGCATTGAAGATGCTAAGAACATAGTAGCAAACGGTGTTAAGTACTATATGGAAGTTGCTAATATGCCTACCACAGAAGAAGCATTTGAATACTTAAAGGCAAACGGTGTTGTAATCGCTCCTTCCAAGGCTGTTAATGCCGGCGGTGTTGCTGTTTCCGGCTTGGAAATGAGCCAGAACTCTATGAGATACAGCTGGACTGCTGAAGAGGTTGATGCAAAACTCAAGCAAATTATGACCAACATCTATAAGAGCTCCTTTGATGCTGCTAAGGAATACGGCCTTGAGGGCGACCTCTGTGCAGGTGCTAACATTGCAGGCTTCTTAAAGGTTGCAGAAGCTATGAAGTGGCAGGGCTGCTCCTAATTATATACTTCTTAAAGGGCAAAAAAATTGCTCGGTTCTCTTTGAGGCACCTTCCTTACGGATGGTGCCTCAGTTATATTCGCCTTTGGCGAGTTATATTGCTTCGCAGTTATATTTGGGCTTCGCCCAAGTTATATTCGCTTCGCGAGTTTTAGTGGTGAATATAATATCACGAAAACCGATGGTTTTCATATCACTCTTTAGAAATATCTCGCCGTAGGCGAGGTATTCTAAAGAATATCACTGTGAGACCAGTCTCACAATATCACTTATTATTCACATTTTTGAGATGGGTAAATTTAAAAGTATGTAACCCACTATGACTCTTTCAAAAAGAAAAGGGAGACACTTCTTTACGAAGCGCCTCCCTTTTGGAGAACCGAGTTTTTTATGGCTTCCATCCTGCTATATCGCTGCTTTCGAAATCATAGGTTAGCTTTTTGCCGTAAACCCTTTCGTAACATTCTTTTTTTAACCGATAATCTTTTTTCGACATTAGCGCTGCGTTATCTCGCGGCGCTAAATTTTTTTCAGGATAAATCACATCCAAAACGTGAAGGATATACCTAAGCTTTAAAAAATTCCCCTTAGGTTTTCCCGTCTCTCTTATTTCAACAAAGCAAGAAATGACGGGTTTATTAAGCTTCGCGGCATAGAAATACGCTCCCTCTTTTGAAGGGCGGGGCTTTCGGTAATTAAACCATAATTCTTGCTCAGGATAAAGCAGTATGGCCTGACCTTCTTCCAGTTTTTCCCTGAGCACTCCCAAAAAAGAGGTTGCAAGGTATCGGGGCTCTATGGAAATGGGAATGGTATCGGCATAGTTCATTATAAAGCCCAAAAAACCCTTCATAGCAAAATTTGAGGTTTGGCTTATTATAGCTAAGTCCCGTCTTTTAAGATTGTTGGTAAGATATCTTATAACGGTATTTTCAAGAGGCGAAAAATGATTACTGGTGATTATAACTCCGCCCTTTACCCGCTCTGCCTTTTCAAGTCCTATAATTTCTGTTTTTTTATTTATAATTTTTGCAGCGGTTTTAGCAACAGCTACTGCCACTGCTTTTTTTATTTTATATGAGGCTTTAGAGCGATTTTCAATAAAACGAGAGGTTATTTTTCGTTCCTCTGATTTACTAAGTACCGGATCGTTTATTTCGGTTTTGTTGTGAAACTGTCCGCTTTCAGCAAAGTTTTTTATATTTTCAATAACTGCGTCACGTTCTTTATTCATTAACATATTCTTATTTTCTCTCCGTTTTTTAAAGCAGTATTAAAAGTTACGCTGCTTTTTGAAATTTCTCTGGCGCGTTCAATAAGGCTTTTCATACACTCCATATCCTTTTCCCTTTTATCTTGGTTAAAAGATTCTTTTACAGTAAGTATTTCTGTTAAATAGCCACTTGTTTTAGCATAGCGCCAAAAATACTCCTCGTACTGAATGCCGCTATAATTCCACGGCTTTGAAAAAAGGTTATAATGAATTAAAGAAGGTTGTTTTAAAGGTTTATCCATTTCATCAGGCATAGCATCCCATTTTCTATCCAGATAATAAATTTTGCCGTTACATATTGCATTTATATAATCCTGATCGGGCGCCACACTGTCAAAATGATATTTATTAAGTAGATTCAAAAAATGTTCTTGGAATTTTTGCTGACGCATTTCCTTCAGATTCATCAAAAGAATCCCCGAATTTATATATTCGGTTTTCTTTACACCGATTGCCTTTTCGGTGTATCCGTACAAATCCGAATTATGCGAAATTGACGTATCATAGCACCCGCCGAGCAAATTATCCTTAATATCAATATCATAAAGATTTGCTATATCGTCGTTAAGAACAATATCGCTGTCAAGGTAAATTGCTTTATCTAAATGCGAAAACATATTGGCTATAAACAGTCTGAAATATATTGCTAAAATGTAGTCACATCTAAAGCGGTTTTCGTGTCTATCCTCAAACGCATCGAGATTAACGGTCATATTTTTAAAGGTGATTTTAATATTATCCCTTTCAAAAGTCTTAAGTCTATACATATTTTTAGGTTCTAAATCCATATAAAGAACCGTTATATCATACTCTCTGTTCTTTGAGGAATGGTCTGCCAATGAATTAAGCGCCACAGATAAAAATGGCGCGTAAGAATTGTCTATAGCAAAAAATATCGGGATTTGTTTTTTCATAATAAAGCTCCTTAAATAAATGTGTGGGAGTAATTCCCTTGCACAGTTTATAATAAGGAGCTTTTAAAGTAAACCTATTGTTATATTTCAAGTTTCTACGCCGTTTTTTTGTTACTCTACTATCGTATTTTTTGCTCTACCCTCAGTAGAATACGCTATAAAACCTATTTATTTTTCCGTCCCAGCTTTGAAAACCACGGAAAAGTCAGCGGCCAGATAACACCACCTGCAATTACTATAAGAAAATAGCGAACCGTTCTTGCTACAAGAGGATTAATAAAAATCAGTTCGAGAGGAGCTCTCAGTCCTTCTTTTACGCAAAGAACCAAAGCAATTCCGCCCACAGCCTTTAGTATCTGAGCCCACCATACAGCCTTTACCGAGAAGTTTATTCTATAGTAATCTACAGTATAAACCACCCAAAGTCCGATTATACAGCCAAACAGAGTGCAACCGTTTTTAATGGCGGAGATGAGATTTTCGTTTGCCTCGGCTGTGGCAGGATCAACGTAAGAGGTAAGAATTTGGAATGGCGCATGATTACCGTAAATAAAATAAAGCAGTGCGCCGCCTACCATAAGGGTGAGAACGCATAGTATTATATACATAGTTTTTGGAGAATTTTGAGCCTTTTTGAAAAGCGGAAAACCTACAAGGATAAGAGTGAGGGCGATTAGAACCGAAACGCCTACGTCAAGCAGAGTATGAACCCCAAGATAAAGACGGGAAAAAGGAACCAGTATGCACATAAATACACAAATAATTCTTACCGCTTTATTTTTGTTGGCTCTGGCAATACCGCCGAACATACCAACCGAGGACTGAGTATGACCGCTTGGAAAGGAATAACCTGTTGCCGCTTCTCTTGCCGATTCCACTATAGTAAAATTCGGATCCTTTATCCACGGACGAGGCACCTTAAAGGTCATTTTTAATGTCTGATTAATAACCGTTCCCGCAAAGCCCGTCAGCAAAAGATAGTAGCCCTGCCATTTATCAATGCACCAAAATATTATCATACAAACTGCCATAAATACAGTTTCTTCACCGAAAATAGTTATAAATGCTACTATTGCGTCCAAAATGGGATTTCTTATATTTTCCAGCAAATATAAAATTTCCATTAGCCCAGTTCCTCCGTTTTCTTAAAGGATGCTATTACCGCTTCCATTACGGCGCTTCTGAATTTGCCCTTTTCAAGAGCTCTTACTCCCTGAATGGTAGAGCCGCCGGGGGAACACACCATATCCTTAAGCTCAGCAGGAGATTTACCCGTATAAGTAACGGTTTTTGCCGCGCCCGAAACGGTTTTTGCCGCATATAAAAGGGCTTTTTCGCGGGATAGTCCGCAAGACACCGCGCCGTCAGCCAAGGCTTCAATGAACAAATCTACAAAAGCAGGGCCGCAACCCGAAAGGGCGGTGGCGGCATTTATTTTGCCTTCTTCAATGAAATCAACAAGACCTGCTTCGCTTAAAGCAAGATTAAAGCCGTCAACTTCTTCCTTTGTCACGTTTTCGTTATAGCAATAAAGAATTACGCCATCCCCTACTCCTACAGCGGTATTGGGCATTATTCTTATAACCTTAGCTTTATTTTTGCAAAGACCTTCAATGGTAGCTATTTCCTTACCTGCCGCCATACTTACAATAACAGTTTCTTCGCTTATTTTATGGCTGATTGCAGAAAACAAGCCTTCAAGTCCTTGTGGTTTTACGCCTATGAAAAGATATTTTGAATCACTTGCGGCAGTTTCCCCATCAACTGCCGTCACTCCAAAAGGAGTTACTCTGTTGATTTTATCCATATTGCTGTCGCAAACGCAAATTTCGCTTCTACGAGCTTTCTTAAGGACAGTATCAAGGATAATGCCGCCCATATTACCTATTCCTATAAAGCCGTATTTATACTTCTTCATCGTATTTCTCCATTTCCTGTTATTACGTATTTATACGTGTTCATAGCCTCAAGCCCCATAGGACCTCGCGCGTGAAGGCGCTGGGTTGAAATTCCTATTTCACAGCCCATTCCGAACTGGCCGCCGTCGGTAAAACGGGTAGAGGCATTAACGTAAACCGCTGCGCTGTCGATATGGGAAGTAAAGAAGGCGGCATTAGACTGGTTTTCGGTAATAATAGCCTCGCTGTGCATTGTGGAGTGAGCCGATATATGTTCGGTTGCTTCCTTTATGCTATCTACAATTTTTATTGCAAGAATATAATCGAGATATTCGGTATCAAAGGCTTTTTTCCCTGCTTTTTCGCCGTCTATTATTTTTATAGCTCTGTCATCTAAAATAAATTTACAACCTTCGCCTATTTTTTCTTTAAGCTTTGGCAAAAATTCTTCAGCTACAGCGCTGTGAACAAGGCACACCTCTGCCGCATTACATACACTCGGTCTGCTCATTTTGGCATTTTCGGTTATATCAAGAGCCTTTTTTATATCGGCAAATTCATCAACGTAAATGTGACAGATACCCGTTCCCGTTTCGATACAGGGCACCGTTGCATTTTCGGTACAGGCTTTTATAAGCCCTGCCCCACCTCGCGGAATAAGTAAATCCACAAAGCCCGTTGCTGTCATTAATAGGTTTGTTTCGCTTCTATCGGTGGAATCGGGCATATTAACAAGGTCTTCGGGAAGACCTGCTTTTTTAAGACCGCTTTTAAGCGCCTTAACTATTGCTGATGAAGACAAAAAGGCTTCCTTTCCGCCTCTCAGTATGCAGACGTTACCGCTTTTAAGAAGAAGGGCGGCGGCATCGCTTGTCACGTTTGGACGGCTTTCGTAAATTATTGCAACTACCCCCACGGGAACAGAGACCTTTTTAAGATTAAGACCGTTATAAAGGGTTCTTTCCTCTAAGACTCTGCCGACGGGATCTTCTAATTTTGCCACGTCGCATATGCCCTGCGCCATATCGTAAATCCGTTCTTTATTCAGGCGGAGTCTATCAGCCATAACCCCTTCGCCGTAATTTTCCAGATCCTTCTTATTTTCACTTAGTATCTCTTCACAGTTTTCCTTAAGAGACTCACTCATAAAGAAAAGAGCTCTATTTTTTTCTTCTTCACTAAGGTTTGCGGCAAAGGTTTTAAGATTTTTTGCCACCTTTAAAATTTCACTTACTCTCATTATTTTGCCTTTCCTAAAAAGCGTGTACCAACCCTTTTGCCCTCAAAAATATCATAAAGAATACCTGAGTCGGTACCGTTCGCTATAACCATATCAATTCCTTTTTGGGTGCAAAGCTCAGCAGCGTGGATTTTTGTTACCATCCCGCCTGTACCAAGCTCACTGCCGCTTCCCCCTGCAAGAGCCTTTATGCTGTCATCAACGCACTTAACCTCACTTATAAGGGTTGCGTTTTTATCGCTTTTAGGATCTGCCGAAAACAGTCCGTCAATATCAGAAAGAAGTATTAAAATATCAGCAGACGCGCCTACGGCAGTCATAGCCGAAAGGGTATCGTTATCGCCAACCTTGATTTCACTTGTGGCAATGGTATCGTTTTCATTAATTACAGGCAGTACCCCAAGAGTAAGAAGTCTGTCAAGGGTATTGCGGAAGTTTTCGTATCTGTCGGTATGAGAAAAGTCATCCCCCGTCATAAGTATCTGCGCAACGGTATGGTTGTACTCGGAAAAAAGCTTATCATAAACGTACATAAGCTCACATTGTCCCACAGCGGCGGCAGCCTGTTTTGTGGGGATATCCGAGGGCTTTTCCTTAAGACCTAATTTTCCTACTCCCATTCCTATAGCACCTGAAGAAACAAGTATAATTTCTATCCCTGAATTTTTAAGGTCAGATAGGACTTTGCAAAGATTTTCAATGCCCCTTATATTAAGATTTCCGTTTCCGTAGGTAAGGGTTGACGTACCTACCTTTATTACTGCTCTCATAACTTTTCACCTATTATATATGTATATATTTATTTAAGTATAATACTTTACCGCGTTAAAGTCAAGTTGCATAGCTCCCTTTATCCTGAACTATGGGCTATAAAACACAGTAAAAGATGTGCAGAAAATTTCCGCACATCTTCCGGCTGTTTAATTTACTATTTCATAATCAAAAGAGTTTTCGCTGTTAAACCAATGTTTTTTGTTTTCCTCGAATATATCAATTATACTTTTTATTGTCGGTTTCAAGTCTTTGGCGACTTTTTCAATACCTATTATTGTTACAAAATTAACATCACAATCTCTGTTTAGACAATCCCATAAAGCATCTAAATTTTTACCGTAATAATCAGGAAAGTCTAATGCCTCTTGAATTCGTTGATGCACTTCATAAAGATATTTGCACTCTGTTAAATCCAATATTGCTTTTTTCATAATATTTCACCTTCCTTATACAATTTCATAAAATGTCTCGTAGTGGTCGTATGTAACAAAAACTAATCCATCATTCGACCATAAGATACGCTGACCGTTCCTCTTTCCAGATTTATAATTTATATCCGCCTCATACCACAGACGACCATTCTCTTGTGGTAAATACTGATTAGCATTTTTGTATATGCCACCAACTAGCATTTTATCAGAGGCGAATTTTGAAATTTTATCGCCTCTTTGCCAACCTAAATTTTCTAATTCTTGTTGCGATATATAGTAATCTGGCAAACTGTATTTATGCATCAACGTCCAATCCGCACCATTTAATCCATTAATAGTGGCCGTTCCTGCTCTAATCGCTTTCATAATTTCAATCCAACATCGGCAATTCTCATGTAGCGGTGGTTTAGGTATGACAATTTCATCAATCAAAAAAATCTTACCATGTTTTGTTGCACATTCATAGCAACGTCTCCAGTCCTCAATTGTAAGCCAATGCTTATATTGAGTGCTTTTTGAAATCTCGGGCGATAGTTTATCACCATTTATAGCAGCCTTAATAATTGCTGATTCTAAGTTCAATCTTTCTCCTCCTTTCGTATTATAACATTTTCAAGTTTATAAGTATAGCTAAAATTTTATAACAACCAACAACTTGACACGCAACATTTTTGTTGCTAATATATATTATATGCTACAATATTTACTTGTCGATATTTGTGAAGTAATTAAAAGTCATACGCTACAAATATTTACCTAAGGAGGATTTTTATATGGAAACGCAACAGATTTTTGGTCAACGTTTAGAGCAATTACTTTTTGAAAAAGGTATCTCGCAAGGTGAATTTGCCGAAATCGTAGGTTGTTCACGCCAAAGCATAAACTTTTATATCTTAGGAAAACGCAATCCTGATATTGCTCTTGCAGGAAAAATGGCAGAATACTTAGAAGTTTCGTGCGACTATCTAATAGGGCTTAGTGATATTCGTACCGACAAAAGCGCTAATCTTACTGCCCAGCAATTAGGTCTTACAGAACATACTGCGAATTTTTTTGCAGGGTTACAACGATTTGCCAGTGGAAAAACCGATTTTATGAAAAACGATTGTGCAGAAATAGGTTTTAATTACGAAAAAGAAATTGTTCCATATAATATTTCACAAGGAAAAGCTACACTTAAAATACTAAACGACCTTATATCACATGAACGGTTTGGCATATTGCTACAATATATTAAGCGCTACAAAGATATTGCAAACGGCAATGATACAATGGCGATTTTACAAGACTTTATGATACAGTTACAATCTCCATTAACAGGGAAAACTTATGGTAGCAAAGAAGAAAATATGGACATGATGATGGAATTTTGCTTACATATTGCATCCAAACATTTTGATGAAATTCTCAAAGATATTGTTATCAAGTAGCAATTAAAGCGATCTGTATCAAAATACGCCCTCTTGCAAAGAAACGGTAAATATGATATTATTTATTCGGTGATAACGATGACTAAACTATTTTTGCTTGTTCCCTGCTTTAATGAAGAAAAGGCGCTTCCTATTACCGCCACAGCATTAAAGGGCAAAATGGAAGAGCTTTATAAATCGGGGAAAATATCAAATGACAGCCGTATTGTTTTTATTGACGACGGCTCAAAGGATAGCTCTGCCGATATAATACGTACCCTTCATAAAGACTCCCGTTTATTTTCGGGGATTTTTCTATCCCGAAACAAAGGGCATCAAAATGCGCTTTTGGCAGGGCTTCACTATGCCGCCGATAAGTGCGACTGCGCCATTTCCCTTGACTGCGATTTACAGGATGATATTAATGCTATTGATAAAATGCTTGATAGCTTTAACGGCGGTAACGATATAGTTTACGCAGTTAGAAGCAGCAGAAAAAAGGATTCCTTTTTCAAACGCTTTACTGCCCGTTGCTTTTACAAGACCACCAAGCTTTTAGGCGGTGAAATAGTCGAAAACCATGCAGACTTTCGGCTTATGAGCAACCGCGCTTTAAACTCCTTAAAGGAATTTAAAGAGGTCAACCTCTTTTTAAGGGGTATTGTGCCCATGCTTGGCTTTAAAACTGACCTTGTTTACTATGAAAGACTTGAACGTGTTGCAGGAAAATCAAAATACCCTTTAAGAAAAATGATATCCTTTGCAAACGAGGGTATTACTTCGCTTAGCACCCGTCCTCTTAACATCATTATTTCCTTAGGCTTTTTTATAACCTTTATTTCTTTTATAATGCTTATATATTCTCTTATTCAGTATTACACGGGTAATACCGAGGTTGGTTGGACCAGTACCTTTGTTTCCATTTGGTTTTTAGGCGGTATTCAGCTTATCGCTCTTGGCGTAATAGGAAAATACATCGGTAAAATTTACCTTGAAGCAAAGCACCGTCCGCCATATATTATTGAGGAAATTATTGAATAAAATAAAAAGGGGCTGTAAAAAAACAGAGTTTCGTTTTATCAGTGAGTTAATTGATAGCCAAAACCTTGGCTCCATCTGACGAGGGAGCTGTCACCGTAAGGTGACTGAGGGAGAGAAAATCTTTATTTTACTACGTTTTTTCT
>JAZSHI010000033.1:0-10530 GCA_045533195.1 Acutalibacteraceae bacterium | reverse complement strand
AGAATATGAGAATTGGCACATCTAATAACTGGTGCGTAACAATTGAGCCGTATATCCAGTTGACTGATGATGCGGATTACAGAGTAAATTACGGAATATCCATCGAAGATATTTTAGAGAACAACACCGAAAATCAGAGATGGTTCTTAGTAAGAACAAGCATCTCAAGCGTTGACTATATGGACTTCAAGGCAAACCTTACATTCAATACGCCAAGCGGTAAAGTCAACGAGATTATTGATGTTGAGGGTAATATTGAGGCTAAAACCTATAAGCTTGTATCTGATGAAAAGGTGAGCGAATACTTTGAGCCTGTATGTATAAGACTCTCAAAGCTTTCGTTTACTGTTTATGGTATGCAGAACGGTGTTTATAGACAGGTAAGAGGTGAAGGCGGAGTAAGAGGAACATGGCTGTATAAAGAGCCTATGCCGACAGTCGAGCTTGTAATGGCAGACGGTAGTGTAGTGCCTGTGCAAAACGGCTCAATGTGTCCTGCATATCCGTTTGAAAGCAATATGTATTCAGACCTTGTAATCGCATCAAATGAGTATAGTAATGAGGAACTGGGCAGCTTCGTAATGGATATTGAAAGCGTAGTAGCCGTAAAAATCAATGGCGTAGAATTTGATTTTGAATAACAAAAAAGCGTGCATTACTGCACGCTTTTTTGTTATGAAAGTCTGTCAGGATTTTCTTCTGCATAGTTTTTAAAGCATACATTGAGGTCAACATCATTTTCAATGCCGTCAACTCTGCCCGTATATGAATACTGCCACATTGTATACTTGTAATAAAAGCTAGGATACTCATTGAAATCGGCTATCCACAAATCGTAATCACAAAGCTTTGACAAATCGAGCTTTCTGTAGCCGATATTTCTGTTTGTGTAATACATTGGTGTAAAGCCTGCTGCCTTTATCTCCTCACAGAACGCAACTGTACAGTCTGTGAGCATATCGGGGCTTACATGATTTGTTCTCGCAGTATCCTCGCCTATCGTTTCCCAGTCATAAACTATCGGAAAATCAATTTTGTAGCCTTTTATCTGGTCTAAAACAAAGCTCGCCTCTTCTCTTGCCTCTTCAGGTGAAATTGCCTGAGAGAAGAAATAAACGCCTACAGGGATGCCTGCGTCATTAGCGCCCTTTATGTACTCGTGAAACTTAGTATCAACTCTCAGCTCTCCCGTTTCGTAGCCTCTCAGACCACAGCGCAGTATTGCGTATTCAATACCTGCGGCTTTTACCTTCTGCCAGTCAATTTCGCCCTGATAATATGAAACGTCAATACCTATCATAGAGGTTTTTTCGCCCTCTGAATTTATATAATACTTATATCCCTCATCGGTTTCTCTGAAAGAATACTTCGCTACATTGCTTTTTGGAACATTTGGAAGTACAGAAATCCACATCTGACCGAGCGCGCCTTCGTTATAGTAAATTTTACCCGCTGTCTCTTCCTGAGTATCAGGGGTGCTGACCTCGCTTTGTGTATCTGTCGGCAAGGTTACCTCTTCTTTATCAGGAATTAAGAGCAAAACGCCAAGCGCAATAGCAACTACGGTTGATATAATACATATCACTCTGAGCCCGCCTATGCTGCAAAAAATATTCTTGAAAAAATTCTTCATTTTACATCTCCTTTATACATTATTCTACATAAAGAGCATAACATAAATAAGTAGTAATGTAAAGGTAAAAGAAGATATTTACAGTATAGTTTTCACAAAATGTAGAGAAAACCAAAAAACCTTTTGTAAAATATCCCAAATTAAAAAAACTTTCAAAAAAACGGTTGACAAACCCTGAAATTTAGAGTATAATAAATTTCGTCGCTAAGGGTTAAACCCGAAAGCGCTGTTGTGTGGGAGCATAGCTCAGCTGGGAGAGCATCTGCCTTACAAGCAGAGGGTCACAGGTTCGAGCCCTGTTGTTCCCACCAATAATTTGACGCATGCCTGCAATAGTGGGGGTGCAGTCAATATGGCCTGGTAGTTCAGCTGGTTAGAACGCTAGCCTGTCACGCTAGAGGTCGTGGGTTCGAGCCCCATTCAGGTCGCCAATTTGCCTCTGTAGCTCAGTCGGTAGAGCAGGGGACTGAAAATCCCCGTGTCGTTGGTTCGATTCCGACCGGAGGCACCAATATTATGCGGATTTAGCTCATCTGGCAGAGCGCGACCTTGCCAAGGGGGAGGTAGCGAGTTCGAGCCTCGTAATCCGCTCCAAAGGGGCGCTTCAAGGTAAGCGCCCTTTATTTAACCCCCAACAAATTGAATATGGCACCATGGCCAAGCGGTAAGGCAGAAGCCTGCAAAGCTTTTATCCCCAGTTCGATTCTGGGTGGTGCCTCCACATGAATCACCCCTCAAATCTGAACCATTAATGTTCAGTTGAAGGGTGATTCATTTTTTTATTATCAGTGTTTATGCGGCTCTAAGCCGCTTTTTTATTTTTGGGTTAATTGCGCACGGTTTCCGAAATCCATTAAAATGAGTTCCTGATTTCTGAAATATCATAAATATGAACTACAGGTGTTCAGTTCCTATGCTTCTAAACTTATTTGCTTCTTGAAATAGTTCATTTCATATGCGTCAGGTGACCGGTAATTCAAGAACTCATGTGGGCGACGGCTATTATAATGCTCTACGTATTCTTTTACAGCCTCTTTTAGTTCGCGCTCAGAACGAAATTGGATGCGATAAAGTTTTTCGGATTTTAACGATTTAAAAAATGCTTCAATGATAGAATTATCATATGGCTTGCTTGGTCTTGAAAAAGTTTGTTTTACACCTAACTCTTTTAGATAGTCAACATAGGTTCGAGCAATATAATTACTGCCCTGATCACTATGAAAATGCAACTTTTCGGGCTGGCGGTTTTCATAAGCCATTTTGAATGTCGCCTTGGTAATATGAGTGCTATTGCAAGTGGAAATCCTATAGCCGACTATTTTGCGAGAATAGATGTCTAAAATAGCGCAGATGTAATAATAAATATTTTTTAATTTGAAGATTGTTACATCACCAACCCATATTTCGTTGGGTTTGGTTGCGTTCAGTTTATATGTTGCTGCAAGTTGTTTACGCTCTTGCGATTTAAGGTAGAGTTTCTTTGCTCCGCCTCTGGAAGAGAACCAGCCGTTATCGTGCATAATGTCAGCCACAGTGTTGGGGCTAATTTGATATCCTCGCTCTTTCAATATAGCATGGATTTTTCTCGCACCATATACTTGGTCGCTTTCATCAAAAATTTCTTCAATAATCGGAGTGATCTCAGCTCTTCTTTGGGCTGCAATCGTATCTTCGTTTTTGTTTCGTAGAATGTGATTATAATAGCTGCCTTTTGCCACTTTCATAGTTTTACAGAGCAGATTTACGCTATATTGATTTGCAAGACTGAAAATGAAAGCGTAGCGTTCTAAGAGCGGTGCATCTACAGTGCAGGGCGACATTTGCAAAATCTCGACCATTTGTTCCAACTGCTCACATTTTTGCTTTAGGTCATTGTATTCTCGCATGTTGATTGGCTTTGTTCTTTTGATTTCTTTACCGTGTTGTTCGATCCAGGAATATACCGTGTTGCGGGACAGAGAGTATTCTTTTGCTAAAGCTGAGACAGTGCTACCGGCAAAGTGTTCCCCCACAACATGCTGCTTAAATTCCTTTGTGTACTCTTTTTTCATAATATAACCTCCTTAACTTTGTATGGGTAAAAAGTAAACTTACCCATCATTATTGTACAATGTTCTGGATGGCAAGTGAACACACTAGGACCGTTACACTAACGGTGGGACAATGACTTTTGAGAAAAAATTTTGGTTAGAATTAAAAATTACGTGTTTGGATGAATAATAACCAGAAAAAATATAGATTTTTATAACGATGTATGTTATACTATTTATAAGAAATTTTCGGTGAGGTTATAGGAACATCTGCCCACCCGAGAACTGAAAACGGACGATGATGAAGCCTGTAACTTGAAAAAAGTTACGGGCTTTTGCGTTTTATCATAAGGAATTAAGTATTGCTCAGTTGTATAATAAATGAAGGGGTCAGACGTGATCCCGTGTCAGGAGGAGAAATCTATGGATAACGGCGCAAGTAGCTACCGCCGTTTCCTTGATGGTGATGAGAGTGCCTTTGACGAAATAATGAAGGAGTTGTTTGACAACCTCGTTTTCTTCATTGACCGTTATGTGCATGACATCCACGCAGCCGAAGATATTGCCATTGATGCCTTTTCGGATTTGGTGGTTAATAAACATCGGTACAATTTCAAGGTAACACTGAAAACCTATTTGTTTATGCTCGGCCGTAGCCGGGCCTTAAATTACATAAAGCACCGCAAGGTTATTGACTTTGTGGAGCTTACTGAGGCAGATAAGGTGTCGACCGAACAGGAAACGTTAGAAGAAATTGTTCTTGCAGACGAGCGAAAGCGCGTGGTAAATAACGCTCTTAACTCTTTGTCGGATGATATGCGTGTTGTCATTCACTTGATTTACTTTGAAGACCTGTCATATGACGAGGCTGCTAAGGTTATGAAGAAAAACCGCAAACAGGTTGACAACCTTTTATATCGTGCTAAAAAGGAACTTCGCATCATTCTTGGGAAGGATGGTGAGCTGTTATTATGAGAAATTTTGAAGAAAGAAAAGCGGAAGTGTTCCGCCGTAGTGAAAATAGAATAAAAGAACGTAAGAGAAACCGCAATCGCCTCCTTGCTATATGTATCCCTCTATGTTTGATACTAACCGTGTGGTCGGTGACGATTCTTCCGGCAATGCTTCCTGCAGGAATAGATAATGCCGAACAAGAGAACGCGTTTGATGGAGTTTTGGGAAATACGGAGAGTTTTGAGTCCGTTGTAATAATGGGTTCTAATAAACTCGGATCTCAAACTGAGACCATTACTGATTCTGATAGAGTGACGGCAATTCATTGTGCTATTTTGGATTTGTATAATGCCGTAAATGCCGGTACTTCTGTTGAAGACAGTGATACTCAAAAGGGAGAATTAAAAGACGAAGACCTTGCTACGGGAAATTCAAGTGCAAAAGTTGAATACACAATTTGTTTCACTACTGTAGATGGCTCTGAAATTCGATTCGTGTTAAACAATAATGAATTGCGTAATGAAAACAACGATAATCGGATACAGCTTTCCCAAGAGCAACTAAAGGAATTTTTGGAGTTTCTTGAACTGACAGACTGAGAAAGGAGTGGCGGTGTATGAAAAAGAAAAAGTGGATTTTGCCCATAAGTATTATAGGCGGAGTGGTTATTCTCTGCATTGTTGCTGTCTTTGCATTTGGTGCTATACTAAGCGCACAAGGGTATGGTATTTCAATCGGTCGTTTATACTTTGCAGACAACGGCACTTATCTGATAGACAGCGATGATATGGCAATGCGGGTGTTTGATTGCAGAGATGATAAAGAACTCTTTAAGGATTATCAGAACGGTGATAAAGTGATTTTGTTTCACGATGGCGTAGAAGAAACATATCCTGCCCAAACCGGAGGATACCGTATCTTCTGCTTATCTAAAGGTGACGGCACATATAAACCCGCAGATGCAGTGTTGGGTATTGGAATATTAGGTGAAGATGGAGCAATTCTTGCTTCAGAGAGTGTGGATTTTAATGTTCAATATATCCGTACCGGTACACAGAATTATGAAGGGTCTTTTCCTGCTGTAACGTTAATACACTCTACTGATGACTTGACCGCATACTATGAGGAGAATAAAGAACAATTCTATTTGGAGCGCCGAGAGGATCCTGCTTCGGATACCACTATTGGTTATCTCGATGCCTGCGATAAATATGATAATAAGTTTTTTGAGAATAATGCGCTTGTTTTTGTTGTGCTTGAAGAAGGTAGTGGTTCTACTCGTCATAACGTTTCAACAGTAAAAGTGGATGCAAACGGCGTTATGTATATAAATATCCTTTCTGTCGAACCGGAAGTAGGGACCTGTGATATGGCTTACTGGCATATTATGACCGAGGTTCCAAAGAATAAGGCTCCTGAGAACCAGGAAAGTGTTGTTATCTATTATAACGATGCAAGAATATATAATAAGCATACTCATGGTCCTGCAAACGAGGCGCAAACAGTAGAAGACCCTGTTTCCGGATATTGCGGCAATACGCAGACGACTATTTACTTCGACAACGGCAAGAGCCACACCTTTATGTCTGGCAACTCTGTTACTATGACAGACATTCTTGTAAATCTGAAGTACGATAAAAACAAACTCTGTAAATGTCTACCTGAATATAAGGTTGATACTGAGTTCGGAACCGGCTATGGCATAAACCTCACCGAAGGCTATGCCCGTTGTGATAAAGGTCAGGCGGATCTGACACAGAAACAAATTGATAAACTAAAAGAAATTATACTGTGGGCAAAAGAAGAAGCAGGAGTTATCACGCCGAGTGCCAATTACCCCAACTACTCTTTCTCGCTGACCTGGAACACCTACGGTATTAGTTCATATGACAGCAAAACTGGAACGCTGATTAAAACTAAGGATGCTACGAATCCGAAAGATTACACAACCAACTTAAAGCTTACCGAAAAGCAATATTCAGAGATATGGAAACTAATTAAAAGTTTGGATATTGAGTCTTATCCCGACAATTACAATCCTCATAAAGGTGCTGCATCGACTCCGTATATGACTTTGATTCTGTCCGTGAAAGCGGATGGTATTGATAAGACTATTACAGTTAAAGAAACGGTACTATCTTATGAAACAAACAATACAAAAGGACAAAAGTTTCTTGATACTTGCAAAGGCATTCGGGATATCATCACCGCAACTGAAGAATGGAAGGCTCTTCCCGAATATGAATTCCTATACGATTGATTGAAGGAGGTGCCATAATGAAAAAGAAAATATGGATACCGATTGTTGCTGTCACGGTATTACTTGCAGTTTTATTTGTTCCTATTCCGAAGGGTTCTCTTGACGATGGCGGGACCAGAGATTATATTGCGCTGACATACAGAATTGTAGACTGGAACAGAATATCGGCTGACGGTGTATATGAAAAAACACGCATTTATTTTGGTAGTGACCGTAATAAGACCATTCATGAATTATGGCGGCTTGAATGTCAGAATGTAGAACAAAAATTTATTGCTACCATTATTGAGATAAATGGTAATTCTGTTTTGGTTGAACCTGTTGAGGGCGAACTTGAAAAATTAAGCAGTGATAAGATTTCTTTCGGAATTGCTGATTTAGAAAAAATAGATGTTGAAGTTGGTAGCGTGGTACAGGTAACCTATAAAGGCGACATTATGGAATCGTATCCGGCACAAATCAGAGCAACAAGCTGGAAATTATCTGATGACTTGCGTCATATGGAATATACTGACCAGTGGCTTGATAAGACGACGGCCGAAAAATACGACCATAATATCTTTGACCATATTAAGATTACAAAAATTTATTCCAATTGCTTTTTCGCCAGAACGGTTATCCCTATGCCATATGAAATCAAGCTCAACGGTACATTGTCGGATGAATGGTGCGTAGGCGACCAAGTAACTGCAACTTATTTCAACGTCTATTACGATGACGAAAATCAGCGTGTAGAGTGTGATTTCACAGCAGTGGAAGCGAGCGACTGGCAGCCGGATCCGAATGCGGCATATAAGCCGGTTATCTACCTCTATCCCGAAAAAGAAACACAAGTGTCTGTTGATTTGACTCTTGATGGCAAACTGACCTGCACCTATCCTGCATATAACAATGGTTGGACTGTAACAGCAGCTCCTGATGGTACACTGACCGACGCTAAAGGACAGACATATAACTATCTCTACTGGGAGGGCGAAACCTACGTACAGTATGACCTGTCCAAAGGCTTCTGTGTGAAGGGTGAAGATACTGCAGCGTTCCTTGAGGATGCTCTTGCAAAGCTTGGTCTTACCCGTCGTGAAGCAAATGAGTTCATCGTGTACTGGCTGCCTTTGATGGAACAGAATGAGTATAACATCATTTCCTTCCAGACTGATATTTACACCGATGCAGCACAGCTCGAAGTGAATCCTGCTCCCGATACACTGATTCGTGTATTTATGGCTTGGCAGGCATCAGAAACTGCTGTAGATCTGCCTGAGCAGGAGTTGACCTCACCCGAACGTAATGGTTTTACGGTTGTTGAATGGGGCGGCGCCGAGATTAAGTAAAGGGGTGATAGTATGAAGATAAAGAAGATTCTTTTATCTATTCTTGCCCTTGTCGTGTTAATCTTGGCATTGCTACCCGGTGGAGTGGTTTTACGATTTGCTAATCCTGAAGGTGAACCGTGGGTGAAAACCTATTCTTATTTCAACATGACGCCGTTTGGTTACGCGAACTTTGGCCCGTTTATTACAGCAGTAATGACTTGTGTACTGATTGTTCTAATTATTATTGCGTGGTTTAAGTATAGCAGAGGACTAAATGTTGCAATCAAGAGTGTTACTGCCTTTGCCACCGTGACCTCATTAATGCCGATTATGTTTGGTGTAGAATATCTCACTGGGATTGGTGTTGCAATTTCAATACTGTTAGGAACTATTTTGGGAGTATGTTTTGTGAGAGGGGAGATTACATGAATAGAGTGAAACGCTTTATAACGATATTAGCAATCATAGTAATTGCAATGCTAATCATTCCTTTAATCACAATTAATACGGTGAAAGCAGATGCAGGAATGATTGTTACAATGATGCTGTTTTTTATTGTGCATCCTGTTGTATCAGTAGTTGTTGGAATACTAGCAGGAAAAGACATTAAATTCTTTTGGTTTTCACCGGTGCTCGTTGCAGTATTATTTTGGGCATTTTCGAGTTTTGCATACGAACCTGCATTCCCAATTGTGTACTCGGCTATATATCTTGTGATTTGCACGATTAGTATGTTGGTTACTTGGTTAATAAGGAAACAGAAATAAAACATCACAAAAGGCGTCGCAGAAATGCGGCGCCTTTTGTATAGAAAATAAATGGGAAATATGTTATAATAATGAAATAGATGGTACTAAATATAAAAGGATTGGAATGAGGAATGTTATGGATACAGAAAGAATGTTTCTAACAGATGAAGGATTCAGTCTTACTTATAAAGAACTTCTGGAGAATGATCTGGAGGTGGCTAGGCATTTTATAGAAGTAACTCGGCATTTACAAGAGATACATTATCTCTTTCTGATTTTTATAAATAATATTGACAATCTGCAAAAAGAGTATGTATTAATGAACAATGGTGATGTATTTTACAGGGATAGAGCAGCAAATGATGAACGTGACTATATTTCCATAAATTCATATATCATCAATATAATCAGTGCGGGACGAACTTTGGTTGAATCAATGGAATGTTATATAAACAGCAATTCGAATATTGATAATGAAGCAAAAAACAAGTATTTGGATTTTTATCATAAGATATATGATTCTTCTTTTTCATATCGACTGTTAATTAGATTGCGAGATTATTCTCAACATGGACACTTACCGGTTTCGTCAATGCAAAATAATTATCGCTTTGATCTCTCACAAATAGTTGATAAGCCACACTACAACCATAATAAAACATTTGAAAATCAAATGAAGGATATAATAGATGAAATTCGGACAAAGTATCATGATACTCCAACGATTGCACTAACAGATACACTAGCTGAATATGTTGTTCAACTTCTTTCAATTCACAAGATGTTTTGGCATCAAATTCAAGGAGAACTCTCGGAAGCATATGATAAATTTCAAATCGTGGTTTCGAATTATTCGGATAATATTATAAAAGAACCAGGTGCTTTGGCGGGATATTTTGTATATGACGTAATTGATGGAAACGCACAGGTTGTTGATCCGAAAGGAGATTCAAGAGAAATGTGTAGTAGATTTAAAAAAGAGGCAGTGGATAGATATGATGAATATGCAAAATCATATAAAGAGGTTTTGAGTGGTAATTTGTTTATTCGATGTTCAGATGGGCAAATTAGTATTGAATCGGGTGAAAATTTTGCGTGCAGAGCCATAGGCAGATGTGAATCGTAAAATTAATGTTTTACTATGAAAACAAATAGATAACCACAAAAACACGGCAACAAAAATAACCCGTCTTGCGGCGGGGTGAATAAAAGTATGTAAAGAATAGGCTATGGTATGGCAGGAACGGCTGTCATGTCATAGCCTAATTCATTTAGTTTTTTAAGATACGAATTAATTTTCTTTTCGCGGTTGAACTTGTTGTAATAATCTGCACCTAAATCGTGGAACGGTTGGTTGTATTTTAGTATGTAGTAAATTGCAGTGAGCATTGAGTGAGCAACTGCCATAGCCGCAATTTTAGAACCTCTGCGTATTTTAATACGCTGGAACTGTGCGTAGAAAAAGGTGTCTTTGTGTTTGGATGTACCGTGAGCACATTGAATAAGGGTGGTTTTAAGTGTAGGATTGCCTTTTGTTGTCCTACCGCTACGGCGTTTACCTGCACTTTCATTGTTACCCGGTGCTACACCC
>JAZSHI010000016.1:0-20112 GCA_045533195.1 Acutalibacteraceae bacterium | reverse complement strand
ATTATTGAGTGGGGTGGAGAAGGTATCAAGAGTCTTTCTGTTCCAGAGAGAGCAACCATCACCAATATGGGTACAGAACTGGGTGCTACCACATCCATTTTTCCTTCCGATGAAGTGACAAGAGCTTTCTTGAAAGCACAGGGAAGAGAAGCGGATTATGTGCCGCTCTGCAGTGATGCAGATGCTGTGTATGACCGAATCATCCCCATCGATCTGTCTGCGCTGAAGCCTATGATTGCCTGCCCTCACAGCCCTGACAATATCGTCAATGTGGATACGCTGAAGGGTACCAAAGTGGATCAGGTATGTATTGGCTCTTGTACCAATTCTTCTCTTTTTGATATGTTAAAGGTTGCGGCTATGCTTAAGGGCAAAACCATAAAGGAAAGCGTTAGCCTTTCTGTATCTCCGGGAAGTAAGCAGGTTCTTACCATGCTTTCCGACTGCGGAGCGCTTTCAGATATAATTGCTGCGGGTGCAAGAGTTTTAGAGTGTGCTTGCGGTCCCTGTATCGGTATGGGCTTTTCTCCCAACTCTGCGGGTGTTTCCCTTCGTACCTTTAACCGTAACTTTGAAGGCAGAAGCGGTACTGCAGACGGTCAGGTGTATCTTGTTTCTCCCGAAACCGCTGTTGCGGCTGCCCTTACCGGCGAAATTACCGATCCCAGACTTATGGGAGAAAAAATCGAGGCAAATATGCCCGAAAGCTTCCTTATTAACGACAGCGCGGTACTTGAACCTGCATCGGTTGAGGAAAGCAAGGACCTCGAAGTGCTCAGAGGCCCCAATATTAAAAAATTCCCCGATGCCCGTCCTCAAAACGATAGCCTTACTGCAGAGCTTGTTTTAAAGGTTGGCGATAATATTACCACCGACCACATTATGCCTGCAGGCGCTAAAATACTTCCCTACCGTTCAAATATTCCCTATCTTAGTAAGTTCTGCTTCGGTGTTTGTGATGAAACCTTCCCCGATAGAGCAAAAGAGGCAGGGGAGAGCTTTATTCTCGGCGGTTCTAACTACGGTCAGGGCTCATCCCGTGAACACGCAGCGCTTGTTCCTATGTATTTAGGTGTCAGAGTTGTAATAGCAAAGAGCTTTGCAAGAATTCATATTGCAAATCTTATTAATGCGGGAATTATGCCTGTTACCCTTAAAAATCCCGATGATTACGATAAGCTTAGTCAGGGCGACAGCCTTAGCCTTAATGATATCTATGACGGTATGGACAAGGGCGAAATGACACTTAAAGACAATACAACGGGAGAAGAAATTATACTTTCTTGCTCCTTCACCGAAAGACAAAAGGCTATTTTAAAGGCAGGCGGACTTTTAGCCTTTGTAGCAAAAGAAGCTTAATTTGTATAAATTAGCTATATCCTACACGAAAATATTTTTTGTGTAGGATATTTTTATAAATTTCGTAGAATTATTTTTAAGCAGTTGACTTATTAATTGTTTGATAATAAAATATAATGGGTTGGGATATTGAATATCCGTTAAATACTAAGTTAAGGGGAATAAACAAATGAAAAAACTTTTGTCAATAATCTTAAGCATAGTTATTCTTTTAGGCGCATTTTCGGTAGTATCGTTTGCTGAAAGTAAGGCGCTTACCTATCAGGAAAAAATTATAAACGCTATTCATAATATGGAAACCGAAGTTGACCTAAGTGAATATAAGATTAAATATACCGGTGAAGATGAAATACTCGTTTATTTACAGTATCTTTTTAATCAGTATCCCGAGTATTATTATTGGAATATTGGCGGCGGAACCGTTAATTCCGAAACAGGAGAATGGGATACGCTCCAACTTGCATATTTTATGACAAAGGAACAGATGCTTATTGAGCGTATGTTTATGGAAAATGAAACCAACAAGGTTATAAATAAAATAGGCAAAGATTGGTCAGAAGCGGAAAAAGCCCTTTATGTACACGATTGGTTAGACGTTAACTATATGTATGACTATAATCTTTTTGAAAAACCCGGTGAGGAAAACCACGATATAGTCGGCTTTTTGAAGTATAAAAGAGGTGTTTGCCAGAGCTATGCCTATACATATATGTATATTCTTCGCCGTATGGGTATAAACAGTTATTATGTTATAAGCGAAACCGATAATCACGGTTGGAACGTGGTACAGATAGACGGAAAATGGTATCACGTCGATGCCACCTATGACGATCCGATTTTAGGCGAAACCTATCATTATGATTATGTAGGCGAAGTTAGACACGATAAATTCTTGCTTTCCGATAGTCAGATATTGGAAGATGGCGGTCACGATGATTTTTATATTCCTCTTGTTGATGGTATAGTTTGTAATGAATACAAGGGTAATGCCTCCTGGAGAACAGCAACTACTGCCGTTCATAAAATCGGTGAATATTGGTATTATCTTGATAACAGTAAAGAAGACGGCGGACTTATGCGTACAAAGGATTTTAAAGATACCGAAACACTTATGAAAATCGGATGTTATGTTGAACAGTGGGGTATTTGCGGCTGGGAGAGGGATGACGGCATAATTCAAAACAATTATTATGCAGGTCTTTTTGAATATAACGGACATCTTTTCTTTAATGACGAAACAGACATTTACGTTTATGACAGCCACCATAATAAATTTGAAAAAGTTCCTATAGACAGACCTGAGGGTAAATATTATTACGGTCTTAATATGGAGGGCAAAACCATTAGCTATTTAATAAGTCCCGACAATATTTTTAACGCAGAGGTAGTAGAGGGTAAATATACCTTGGGTGAGCAAATTCATCATTATCCTACCGATTGGGAAATTGTTAAACAGCCTACTAAAACAGAAGAGGGCGAACAGGTTAAGTTCTGTTATTACTGCGCTGATATAGTAGAGAGACAGACTATTCCTGCTCAGGGTGACCAATTCACAGGTGTTTTAGGGGATGCCAACGGAGATGGAAAAACAGATGCGGTTGATCTTGCTGCCCTAAAGCTTTTTCTGGCAGGAATAGGCAAAAAAGTAGGTAATGCCGTCGATTTTAACTCGGACAATAAAATTGATGCCGTTGATCTTGCAAGGCTTAAACTGAAATTGGCAGGTTTATAATAAAATAAAAGCGGTATTGTAGATATTGCTGATACGGCAAACTTAAAGCTAAGTCTTGTCGGAATACTGTAAATTAAAACAACGGGACAGTTTACTGTCCCGTTTTAATGCGGAAAGGAAGTATTTTTGTGACTAAATCCAGAACCTTGGATATGACAACGGGCCCGTTTTTGAAAAAAAATACTGCTGTTTGCTGTTCCTATAATAATATCGGGATTGTTACAGCTTCTTTTTAATGCCGCCGACACGGTTATTGTAGGCAAGTTTTCTGCTGATGGCGACTTTGCCGTTTCTGCTGTAGGTTCTACCGCTTCGCTTATAAATGCGCTAATTGCTTTGGCTATGGGACTTGGCAATGGTTCGGGTGTTGTGGTTGCTCAAAACGTGGGCGCCAAAAACAGCGAAGCAGTAAAAAGAACAGTACATACTTCTATGCTTTTATCGGTGATTTTAGGTGTTATTATCGGTGCTGTAGGCTTCTTTTGCGCCCAGCCGTTGCTTAAACTGATGAACGCTCCCGAAGAGGTGCTGGGTTTAGCGGCTCTTTATACAAAAATTTACTTTTTAGGACTTCCCGTACAATTGATTTATAACTTTGGAAGCGCAATTTTGCGTTCTATTGGGGACACTACCCGTCCTCTTATATTTTTAGGTGTGTCAGGGGTTTTAAACGTAGGACTTAATATACTGTTTGTTGTGGCTTTTGATATGAGTGTGGCAGGTGTGGCATTGGCTACTGTTATTTCTCAGAGTGTTTCGGCAGTTTTAGTGGTCAGCTATATGAAAAAACAGAATAATGACTGCAGACTTCGATTTAAGGAACTTAAAATACATAAAAAATCTTTAATGCAAACCCTTTATATAGGTGTACCTGCAGGTCTTCAGGGTATGATTTTTTCAGTATCCAATACAATTTTACAGGCGACTATAAATACCTTTGGTCCTCTTGCGATGGCAGGAAGCGCTGCTGCCACAAGTGTGGCAAATTTCATATTTATTCCTATGAACTCTATTCACCATGCTGCTACTTCCTTTATCGGACAGAATACAGGTGCGAAAAAAATAGAGCAGATTAAAAAGCTTATATTCTTGTTAAACGGTGTAGCTATAGTAATCGGTATTGCGCTTACAATTCCCGTTGTGGCATACGGCAAATTCTTTTTAGGATTTTTCACCAGTACCGAGGAGGCAATAACCTTTGGTATGACACATATAGTTGCACTATGCATTCCCTACTTTATTTGCGGAGCTATGGATGTAACGGTAGGCTGTATAAGAGGAATGGGCACTTCGCTTTCACCAATGCTTGTATCAATATTCGGCGTTTGCGGATTAAGATTTTTGTGGATATGGGTTGTATTCCCGATATTAAGGGGTTTGACAGAAAATCCATACCAACAGTATTTCTATCTGTTTTTAAGTTATTTCATCAGTTGGGCAATCACTTTGGTTCTTCAAGTCATTATATGTGTAAAAACCTATAAAAAACTTAAAATTAAATGTATGTAATCAATGCGAAGCATTGTATATCATCAATTCCGAAAGGAATTGCATATCATCAAGACGAAGTCTTGTATATCATCATTGCGAAAACGCTTTTGATACACACCTAAAGGTGTGATGAGATACAAGGGCGGCAAGACCGCCCTTGATGATATACAGTCTAACGGCTGATGATATACCATTGCTTTCGCAATGGATAAAAAAATTCGCCTTGTCGAAACAAGTCGAATTTTTTGGTGCGCTTGAACGGATTCGAACCGCCGACACCTGCCGTCGGAGGGCAGTGCTCTATCCAGCTGAGCTACAAACGCATATATTTCGCTGAAAATTATATCACAAAAAACATCAAATTTCAATGTCTTATTATATTTATAAAAAAATACTTGCTTTTTCAAAAACTTTCTGCTATAATAACTTTTGCTAATGTAAAAATCGCTATAGCGAAATTCTGAAGGAGGTGCTTAACGCATGGCTAAATGTGATATCTGTAGCAAAGAAATTACTTTCGGTATTAAAGTTTCCCACTCTCACAGACGTACCAACCGTACTTGGAAGCCCAACGTTAAGAGAGTAAAAGCTATCGTTGATGGTTCTCCGCGTCGTATATACGCTTGCACCCGTTGCTTGCGTTCCGGAAAGGTTACACGCGCAATCTAAGAAAGTTAATTCTTTAAGATTAGAATTTAGAGCAATCCGTAGGGATTGCTCTTTTTCTTTTATATTTAATTTTACTTTCCTAAAACTTCCCGCTATCTATAAGCAGTTTTATTTTTAGTATTGCGCTTTGAGTTTTAGCGTCCTTTATTTCACCGCTTAAAATCATTTCTACGGCTTTGTCCAGCGGCACCTTCTCCACCTCTAAAAATTCATCTTCGTCGGGGCAGACCTTGCCAAAATCAAGACCTTTTGCACCGTACATCCAGATTATTTCACCGCAGTATCCGGGAGAAGGGTAAAGCTCACCCAAATTAATATACTCTTTTGCAGTAGCTCCTGTTTCTTCCTTTAATTCACGTTTGCCTGTGGTAAAGGGGTCTTCGCCTATATCCTTTTTGCCTGCAGGAATTTCCAAAACCACTTCGCTGTAGGGGTAGCGGTATTGACGTACCATTAAAATTTCTTTTTGGTCGGTTAAGGGTACAACACATACTCCGCCGGGATGGGTGATATATTCTCTGCCTGCCTGACTTCCGTCGGGAAGAAGGGCAACATCCTTTTTTACCGTGATTATTCTGCCTTTGAATACAGTTTCGCTTTTTAGTGTCTTTTCGGTTAAATCCATAAATAATATCCTTTCAAGTTACTATATATAAAATATAACAAATTTTCTCTTGATAATCAAGAAGTAATAAATACTTCTTTATTTCTTAATAAAATGATGTTATAATCATTATAATGATTAAAACTTTATTTAGGAGAATATTATGATTATTAAAGACGGAATTTATTATGTTGGTGTAAATGATAAAGAAATAGATTTGTTTGAAGGACAATATGACGTTCCCAACGGGATGGCGTATAATTCTTATGTTTTAACAGACGAAAAAATTGCCGTTATGGATTCGGTTGATGGTAGATTCGGCGATGAATGGATAGAAAATATAAAAAATGTTCTTAAAGACAAAACCCCTGATTATATAGTTGTTCAGCATATGGAGCCTGACCATTCTTCCAGTCTTATGCTTTTTGCCGAAACCTTTAAAGAAGCAAAAATTGTTGCTTCGGCTAAGGCTTTTACTATGATGAAGAATTTTTACGGTAACGATTTTGAAAACAGAGGAATAGTTGTAAAGGAAGGGGACACCCTAAACCTTGGAAAACACAGTCTTAACTTTGTTACCGCTCCTATGGTGCATTGGCCTGAGGTTATTATGACCTATGAAAGCACTACAAAAACCCTTTTTTCTGCTGACGGATTCGGTAAATTCGGCGCTCTTGATACAGATGAAGAATGGGCGTGTGAAGCAAGAAGGTATTACTTCGGTATAGTTGGAAAATACGGTGCGCAGGTACAAGCCTTACTTAAAAAGGTTGCAAATACCGAAATTCAGACTATCTGCCCCTTGCACGGCCCCATACTAAATGAGAATCTCGGATACTATCTTGACCTTTATAACACTTGGTCTTCATACGGTGTTGAAAGTGAGGGAGTAGTTATTGCTTATACTTCGGTTTACGGTAATACTAAAAAAGCAGTAGAGCTTTTGGCAGAAGAACTCAAAGCGCAGGGACATGAAAAGGTGGTAGTTAACGACCTTGCAAGATGCGATATGGCGGAGGCGGTTGAGGATGCCTTCCGTTACGGCAAAATCGTTTTTGCTACCACTACCTATAATAATGATATTTTCCCCTTTATGAAGGAATTTATAAATCATTTAACCGAACGAAACTTCCAAAACAAAACCATAGGCTTTATTGAAAACGGAAGCTGGGCGCCAAATGCGGTAAAAACTATGAAGGGTATGTTAGAGGTGTGCAAAAACCTTACCTTGTGCGAAAATGAGGTTAAAATTCTTTCGTCGGTTAATGAAGAAAATATTAATCAGATAAAAGCTCTTGCAAAAGAACTTTAAAAATAAAAAAGGAGTTGTTTTTATGAAATACGTATGCGATGCTTGCGGTTGGACCTATGATGAGGAACTGGGAGATGCTGATTTAGGCATTGAACCCGGCACTAAATTCGAGGATTTGCCTGAAGATTTTGCTTGTCCCCTTTGCGGTGTAGGCAAAGATATGTTCAGCGCAGAAGAATAATTAAAGAAAAGTCCTGAGTTCTACTCAGGACTTTTCTTTAATAAAGCTTGATTTAAATTTCAAAATCGAGACAGCTTCTGTTTAACGTAAAGGGGCGAACAAAAGTATTAGCAACGTAAACGTGGTCTGGATGAACTGCGTAACCTTTAAGTGCGTCAACGCTTACAAAAGAAGAGTCAAGCATAAGGTCGGCGTTGGATGAAGCAAGACCTTCGGTATAAACCTTGATTTCGGATAAACCGTCGATTTTTCCCATAAGACCTTCAAGGTTTTCTTTTATGTCTTTTTTTATTTTGATTTTTTCACTTTCACTGCACTCCTTAAGAGTCCATAAAATAATATGTTTTACCATATAAATCACCTCGTAAAAAAGTATAACATATTTAATAAAAAAAGCAAATACTATATTAAAAGATTTGTGAAATAATTTTTGGCTTTTTTTGCAAAAAAATATTGAAAATTATTTTGCAATTTAGTATAATAAATTGTTGTAAAGGGCAAGGTGAATTTTCACCTCCCAACCGGAAAGGAAAATCATTATGGATAAAAAAGAACGCAGAGTCGGTACCGTATCCCGCGGTATCCGTTGCCCTATTATCAGAGAAGGCGACGATCTTGCCAAAATAGTTGCAGAAAGTGTGCTTGAAGCAGCGCAGTACGAGGGCTTTGAGCTTAGAGATCGCGACGTAATTTCTATGACAGAATCTATCGTTGCTCGTGCGCAGGGCAACTATGCTGACGTAAACGATATTGCTGCTGATATCAAGGCAAAATTCGGGGACGAAACAGTAGGTGTTATTTTCCCCATACTTTCCCGTAACCGTTTCTCTATTTGCCTTAAGGGTATTGCAAGAGGAGCAAAGAAAATTGTTCTTATGCTCAGCTACCCCTCTGATGAGGTTGGTAACTCACTTGCTACCTATGACCTTATTGATGAAGCGGGAATTAATCCTTATTCTGATGTTTTATCGCTCGAACGCTACAGAGAGGTTTTCGGCGTACAAAAGCTTGAATTTACAGGTGTTGACTACGTTCAGTATTATAGTGATTTAATTAAGGCAGAGGGCTGTGAAGTTGAAATTATCTTTGCTAATCAGCCTAAAGCAATTCTTGATTATACAAAATATGTTCTTACCTGTGATATTCATACCCGTGTAAGAACTAAGCGTATCTTAAAGGCTGCAGGCGCCGAGAAGGTTTACGGCCTTGACGATATTTTAAATGCTTCCGTAAACGGCAGCGGCTGTAATGAAAAATACGGACTTTTAGGCTCTAATAAATCTACCGAAGAAAAGATTAAGCTTTTCCCCAGAGAGTGCAAGGATTTGGTTCTTGACGTTCAAAAGCGCATTAAAGATGCCTCTGGCAAAAACGTAGAAGTAATGGTTTATGGCGACGGCGCATTTAAAGATCCTCAGGGTAAAATTTGGGAACTTGCCGATCCGGTTGTTTCTCCTGCATTTACCGACGGTCTTATCGGTACTCCAAATGAATTAAAGCTTAAATACTTGGCTGATAACGATTTTAAAGATCTTTCAGGACAGGCTCTTAAGGATGCCATTAGTGAAAGTATTCGTAAAAAAGACGGTAGCAGTCTTGTAGGTAATATGGCAGCTCAGGGTACAACTCCCAGACAATTAACCGACCTTATAGGTTCTCTTTGCGATCTTACCAGCGGCTCCGGTGATAAGGGTACTCCCGTGGTTCTTGTTCAAGGATATTTTGATAACTATACTAACTAACTTAAGAGGATGAAATATATGGAAACTAACTTAAGACCTGAATCAATGCTTCGTATCACCACTAAAGAACTCGCTGATGCTTTTATTGAAGAGCAGATTAAAGAGGTACGCGCTCAGGTAGGAGATAAAAAGGTGCTTCTCGCTCTTTCGGGCGGTGACGACTCGTCTGTTGTTGCCGCGCTTTTAATTAAAGCAATAGGCAAACAGCTTGTCTGCGTTCACGTTAATCACGGCCTTATGCGTAAGGATGAAAGCGAAAATGTAATCAAAATCTTTAAGGATGAAATGGATGCTAACCTTATTTATGTTGATGCTACCGACCGTTTCTTAGATTTGCTTGAAAACGTAAGCGAACCTGAAAAGAAGAGAAAGATTATCGGCGCTGAGTTTATTAACGTTTTTGCTGATGAAGCGAGAAAGCTTGAAGGAATTGAATATCTTGCTCAGGGTACTATTTATCCCGATATTTTGGAGAGTGTTAAACAGGCAGAGGGCAAAAAGGCGGTTAAGTCTCACCATAACGTTGGCGGACTTCCCGAGGACCTTAACTTCAGCCTTGTAGAACCCATTAAGCTTCTTTATAAAGATGAAGTTAGAGTTGTCGGCGAAGCGCTCGGACTTCCTCATGCAATGGTTTACCGTCAGCCCTTCCCGGGCCCCGGTCTTGGTGTTAGATGCCTCGGTGCAATTACCAGAGACAGACTTCATGCTCTTAGAGAAGCCGATGCAATTTTAAGAGATGAATTTGACAAATGCGGCCTTGCCGAAAAGGTTTGGCAGTATTTCGTGGTTATCCCCGATATAAAGAGTGTTGGCGTAAAGGATGAAAGCCGCTATGAAGGTTGGCCTGCAATCATCCGCGCTGTTAATACTAAAGATGCAATGAGCGCTACAATTGAAGAAATCCCCTATAGCGTACTTAACAAAATTACCGCTCGTATCACCTCTGAGGTGGACGGCATCAACCGTGTTCTTATGGATTTAACACCTAAGCCTGTAGGAACGATAGAATGGGAATAAGCCTTTGGCTTATTCCCATTCTATCAGTTATGATTGCCTTACGGTAAACTATGAGTTATAAGATGCTTTGCATCGTTATGAGTTGACTTGTGGAAGCGCTGTTGCTTTTAAGGCAATTATATCATAGCATTTGGCGAAGCCGAATTTATAATTCTGAACTCATAACTAAAAAGGATAAAGTATAGGCGCATAATTAATGATAAACATATTGACTTTAAAAATGCGTTTTGCTATACTATATGTGGTTGTGCTATGTTACAAATTACATTCTTTTGCCATCAACAAAAGAAATGAAAGCATAGTTTGTATGCATAGGCATTTGCCACCTTTCTTTGCAGTCTGTTAAAACAGGCTGCTTTTTTTATTCGATAAATATCGAATTATGAATATTGAGTTACTTGTGGTGACATTTTAAAAATTGCTGATTTAGTGATTCACTAAATAATTTTAGAATGTTATTAAGTAAATATAGATCACAGCTAAGGGAAACCGTACAGGAAAAAATGCAAGAATAATGCGGCGATAAAAACATAGCAACCTTTTTTTCGACAAGAAAAAATCGCCAAAAAGTTAGAAGATATGAAAAAATGAATTTCACATCAAAGTCCGCTTTATAGGACACTCGATGGTGTATATTTAATTCACAACAAAAAACAAAAAGGAGATCTTATTATGAGTTTGTTAGGTTTATTATTATGTGGTCTTGGTATGGGTTATGCGGTGCATAAGGATAATCAGAAGTTTGCCAATATGAATAGAGAGGCAACAAGGTTATATGGTAGAGGTATTAATGAGCCTTTTGATGACGAAGCTTTAAAGAATAAATATTTTTGGGAACTCAAAAAATATTTTGATGAGCGATATGATTATTATATCAACAATAGAGATTATATAAGTAATCATACGGATATTGAAGATAAAGTTGCTTTCAGATATGTTAAGCCAGAAGAATTTGATAAAATGCAACAATGCTATGCTAGTTTTTTAGCTTACGATGATATGTTCAAAAAATATGCACCTGATTATGCAAGATATCATTGTGAAGTTTTTGGCGCATTGAATGAACCTAATACGACTAGTGCCTTTTCTAACATCGCAAGGGCTTTAGCGCGAAAAGAAGCATATAGACTTGGATTTTTACCTGCTCATATGCAAAATATGAACTGTAAGCTTGAAGGTAAAGCACTTTATTTTTACGAAGGAGTTGGCAATGTATGTAGACTTGCCCCGACTGCTTATGATAGTGTGCAATGGGAAAGTGAGCCAATAAAATATAACCATTGGTCGAACAAAATAAAATATGTATGTGAAAGAAAATAAATAATAAAAAGGAATGATAAATTAAAATAATGATTCAACGTGGTGAAATATACTTAGTAAATTTAACAAAGAATGTCGGCTCTGAACAGGGCGGTATTAGACCTGCGGTTATAATACAAAATGACAAGGGTAATCAATATTCACCAACTACAGTAGTATGTCCGATAACAAGCAAACAAAAGAAAAATATTCCAACTCACGTCGAATTATTACCTGAAGACGGAGTTTCAAAACCGTCAATGGTACTTTGCGAACAACCTATGACCATCGATAAATCGTTATTATTAAAACTTATAGGGAAAGTTACTTCTCCAACAAAAATGAATGAGGTTAACGAAAAGCTTATGATTAGTTTAGGGATTTTAGCCGTTTAAAAAATAGAAGTATGTATTTTATGTTTTAAAAAGTATTTTAGAAATACTTTCCAGGTATTCTTCGTTAATAAATTTCATCGGTTTACTATCCACAATACCAATGAAACTATCTTCAAAACAAGCCGAGTTTTATGCTTGGCTTGTTTTGTTTATATATCTTAACCGACAATGTGCGGGTAGATATTTTTTTCACTATTTATGGAGTTTGGTTAGAATATAGATGGGTTATTCTATGTATTAGGGAGTTGCCTATTTAAACTTTTTTCGGTATAATTATGGTATAAATTAAATGAGTGGGTGGTTTAAATGGCTAAAAGTTGTGTTAAAAAAATAAACGGCACAGTAAAGCTTCTCATAAATGATAGGATTGTTCCTTCCTGCGCATACACTACATATTTTCACGAGCGAAATCGCTACGAGCAGTTTTCAAAGGCAGGATATCAGCTTTATTCTGTTACAATTTCTTTTGCTTTTCGTTCCATGAATACCTTGGATTATGAATAGTAAACCGTGAGTATAAAAAGAAAATAAAAGAACGGCTTGGAAGAAATAATATTTATTACTCTGAATTTAATTATGTTTTTTATTAAATCCACTTCTTTTCAGAAGGAGAGTGTCCATACATTTTTTTGTACTGCCTGTAAAAGCCTGAATAATCTTTAAATCCACATTCGTTTGCGGCTACGGTTGCAGGAAAGCCTGAAAGGATTTTTTTATTTGCCAGAAGCAGTTTTTTCTCTAAAATAAATTTGTAAATAGGTATATCCATATCCTTTTTAAATATATGGGCTAATCCCGATACTGAGATACCGACGGTTTTTGCAATATCCTCAACGGTTATGGTATCACACAAATGAGAATTTATATATTCAATGCTTTTGGCGGTTATATTATTAAGATTTCTTTTAGAATGGTTAAAAATATTACATTCTGCTATTGCATATAAAGCCAATTTTAATATTGAACTTATTAAGCCGCTATTAGTTATCTCTGATAAATTGTTTTGAGCTATAACCATTGCTTTATTAAATAAAAAATCAAGTTCTTCATTTGTTTCTAATACAGTAACGTTTTTTATGGAATTATCAATAAGTTCTGCAATCGATTCGGTTTCGAAAAAATTGAATACGCATCTTTTATAATCAGTTTCATCTCCTGAAAATAAAAATCTGTGATATGCTTCCTTAGGGATAATCACAAGGTCACCTTTTTTTAATTCTTTAAAAATATTTTCCGAAATAAATGTTGCTTTTCCACCCATAAAATATAAAATTTCGTAATAATTATGAAATTCTCGTCCGCTTTGCTCACTTTTACCTTTAGCATATTTGAAGATGGTTTTATCGGTCTTAATAAGCTTTTTAAATTCTTGCATTTATATCACCTGAATTAATTTTATCATCTTTTGCAGAAATATCAATATATTTTGTAGAAATCACTATATAAATTGTTATTTAATCAATGTATAATGAAAGTATGATAATATAAGGGAGCGAAAAATAAATGAATAATGCCCAAAATTACTCTTGCGAAATTTTACATAATCCTAAATCTACAAAATTCTCGGAGGACATACGGATTTTTCAAGGCTGTCCTACAGTAGCAATAACTAAAGGCGGCAGAATATATGCCGGTTGGTATGCAGGCGGTCTTCGTGAGCCGCATATGGACAATTATAATATCTTGGTTTATAGTGACGACTTGGGTAAAAGCTGGTCGGAGCCGATTATTGTAATTCCGAGTAACTATGAAAAAAAGATACATGCGCTGGACATTCAGCTTTTTATAGATAAAGACGGAGCTTTGCATGTATTTTGGGTACAGAATAATGTAAGTAAAGCTCAGGAAATAGTTCCCGATACAGTACCAAACGCTCCGGATATTATAGTTGATGGATATCATTTTAATGATTTCGGCCATAATGAGTGGGAAATGGTATGTTATGATCCTGACAGCGAAAAGCCCGTGTTTACGCAGCCCCGTTATGTTTTCGGTGGCTTTTTGCGTTGCAAACCTACCGTTCTTGATAACGGCGATTGGTTATGTTTTAATTATGACCAATTAAATCAGAATTACGGATACAGTATTTCAAAGGATAACGGACAAACCTTTACACATTACTACGGAGCAAAGAAATTAGGTACCATTTTTGATGAAGCTATGGCTTATCAAAAGAAAGATGGGGCTATCCGTATGTTTGCCAGAACATATTTTGGCGAACTTAGTGAAAGTTATTCTTATGACGGCGGAATAAGCTGGAGTGAAGCCAAGCTTTCGGGCATAGTATCAGCCAATAGTCGTTTTTATGTCAGCAGATTACCGTCGGGCAGAATTATACTTATTTTAAATGATGACCGAGAGGTCAGACAAAATATGACAGTTTTGCTTTCTGAGGATGACGGAGAAACCTGGAAATATAAGCTCTGTATTGATCAACGTGCAGATATTTCTTATCCCGATGCAGAGTATTATAACGGAAGAATTTATCTTATTTATGACAGAGGTCGTGAATCTACCAGAGAAATATTGTTCACGTCTTTTACAGAAGAAGATATTATAAAGGGTAATGAAATCAAAATTGACGTTATAAGTGCACCTAAAACAAAAAATAAATTTTATAGAGAGTCCGTTATAAAACAAATAGACAAAGAAAAGTTGATAGCGATTTTAAGAAATATACCGGATGATAAGCTAATACCGTTGGCTGAGGCTTTATATAATGGAGGAATACGTTTACTGGAAATCACATACAGCTCTGACTTGAGCAGAGACGTCCAAACTGCAGAGAATATAAAAAAACTTACAGAACATTTTGGAGACCGTATGATGATAGGAGCAGGAACGGTTATCACAACTGAGCAGGTACGCTTAACTAAAGCGGCAGGCGGACTGTTTATAATTTCGCCCAATGCAGACTCTGATATAATAAAGGAAACCTATCGCACAGGTATGGTTTCTATTGCGGGAGCGTTAACTCCTACCGAAATTGTTTCTGCCCACAAGACAGGCGCGGATTACGTTAAGTTGTTTCCTATAAATAATTTGGGAGTGGACTATGTAAAAGCTGTAAAAGCGCCCCTTTCACACATTAAGCTTTTAGCTGTAGGCGGAATAAATGAAAAAAATATTAAGGATTATTTAACTTGCGGTGTCAGCGGCTTTGGAATAGGTTCCAATATCACACCTAAGAAGCTTTTGGAAAATGAAGATTATGACAGTATAACCGAAATGGCTAAATCTTATGTTGAGGCGGTGACTGAAAATAATGGGTAGATACATAACTATTGACGGCGGCACAACTAATACGCGTCTATTTTTGGTTGAAAATAAGAAAATACTCAAGACTGTAAAATTGAGTATAGGTTCTAAAGACAATATAGAGGCAAATTCCGCCTTAAAAACAGCCATAAAAGAGAATATTAAAGAACTGCTGTCAGAATTTAACCTAAAAGATGATGATATAACCGCTATTATTGCCTCCGGTATGATAACAAGTGAATATGGGTTGTATGAGATTAAGCATACGGTTGCCCCTGCAGGAGTTGAAGAACTGCATAACTTTATGCAAAGGGTTTATTTAGATGATATTTCACCTATTCCGTTTTATTTTATTTCGGGCGTGATAATAAAGGGAAAAGATTTCAAAGACACCGATATGATGCGTGGAGAGGAAACCGAAATAATAGGTCTTTTAAAAGAGGAATATACCGATTATGCTTATCTGCTTCCGGGTTCCCACTCGAAACTCATTTCTTTGGATTCAAACGGACGGATAACCGACTGTAAGACTATGATGTCGGGAGAAATGCTTTCGGCACTTTCGCAAAACACGATTTTAAGAGGCTCGGTTAGCCTTTGCTTTGAGGATTACAACTTTGAGTATTTGGAAGCGGGATATGATGCATGTGTTGAAATGGGTATCAATCAGGCTGTTTTCAAAACACGTATTTTAAGAAATATTTTCGGTTTAAACGATATTGACTGCTATAGCTATTTCTTGGGAGTAATTTTAGCGCACGAAATAAAAACTATTATTAATTGCGGTAAAAAAGGGGTTGTTATAGGCGGTAAAGATGCTCTTAAAAATCCCATAAGCCATCTTTTAAAGTGTAAAAGTAAGCTGGATATAATCGTTATACCAAATGAAATAACAGACAATTGCACAAGCATAGGGGCTGTCAAAATATTTGAATATAAAAAAAGCAAACCATAGAAAATAACTTATGGTTTGCTTTTTCGGTTTTTTGTATAATTAAATAATATTTATATTATTTGAATCTTGTTGCATAACCGCACCTTTTACATAGCTCGTCTGCTTCTTTTCGGTTATTAAAGCCTTCTACTATTTTTTTAGCCCTTTCGCTGCTAAGGATGTCTTCAATGTTATCGGTAAAAATATTTCCAAGATTTATAGTCCCCTCGCTATCCAGACAGCAGGGAACAACGGTGCCGTTTGAAAGAATACCGAAATGGTCGCGAAGTCCGTAACAAAATACCCTTTCTCCCTTTATATCAGCATCCTTATCAGGCCAACCAAAGCGTTCGCCGTACTCTAAAAACAGTTTGTCGCGAATACGAAGACCTTTTGTATTAGGAATCCATTCTCCGCTTATCTTATGCTTTAAAAATTCTATTGCCTCGTTATTTTTACCATTGTCACAGCCATTGTTCCAAAGCCTGAGAACAACAATTATGCCTTTAGCATTGGCGGATTTTGAAAAAGCGGCAACTTCACTTAAATATTTTTTGTGCTTTTCCTTGTCATTCCCCTCGAAGCTATGAAGCGAAATACTTACTTTATGCACCTTTTGATTTATTAAAATATCACCTTTTTCTTTTAATAAGCTGCCGTTGGTGGTGATAATTGATTTAAAGCCCATATCATTTGCAAGTTTAATAAATTCTTCTAAATTCGGATGGGTTAAGGGTTCGCCTAAAAGATGATAATAAACGTAATTGGTGTGGGGTTTTATCTTTTGCAAAATAGTTTTAAATTCGCTGAAATCCATCATTTTAGGGGTTCTTTTGGTACCGTGGCAAAAGGAACAGTTCATATTACAGACATTTGTTATTTCTACGTAAATTCTTGAATACATATATTACCACTCCTTACTTTTTTAATATTGTATCACACTTTTTCAAAAAAGTCTTTAAATATTTACTTGACAAAAACAATACTTCGTGATATGATGTATTACACAAAAGGAGGTATTGTATGGATATTCAATTAAAACGAGGCCTTTTAGACGTATGCGTATTAGCGGCGATTAAAAGTGAAGAGTCTTACGGATATAAGATTATCAAGGATATGAAACCATACATTGAGCTTTCCGAATCAACTTTATATACCATTCTTAAACGTTTGGAAACAGCAAATATGCTGACCGTTCGTTCTAAAGAGCACGACGGTAGGCTCAGGAAGTATTATCATATTACCGATGAGGGCATTGCCCGTATTGAAGAATTCAAAAAGGATTGGAAAGAAATTTTATCAATATATCGATTTGTAACTAAGGAGGGTGCGGAGAATGAATAAACTTGATTTTTTATTAAGGCTTAAAGAAGCGTTAGAGGGACTGCCTAAGGATGAATTAGAGGAACGTCTTAATTTTTATAGTGAAATTATAGATGACCGAATAGAAGAAGGTCTTTCGGAAGATGAAGCTGTTGCGGCGACAGGAAGTGTTGAAGAAATTGCCGCACAAGTGGTAGCAGAAACTCCTCTTGTGAAAATAGTAAAAGAAAAAATTAAACCTAAGAAAAAGCGCAAGGCACTTGAAATAGTGCTTATAAGCGTAGGCTCTCCCGTATGGGTTCCTATACTTATATCACTTTTAGCGGTATTTTTTTTAATTTACGTTTGTCTTTGGGCAGTGGTTATTTGTCTTTACGCATCATCATTTACCTGCTTTGGTACGGCTTTAGGCGGATTAACTATGGCAGTAGTACAAATGCGCAGCGGACAAATTCCGGAGGGGGTTGCGCTTATCGGCGTTTCCTTAGCTTTAGTGGGAATAGGGATATTGATATTTGTCGGCTCAAACCTTGCGGCAAAGGGTGTTGTAGCTTTGACTAAAAAAATGCTTCTCGGCACTAAAAAATTACTTATGAAAAGGGAGGAAGAAAAATGAAAAGCAAAACAAAAATAAGTCTTATTATCGGTCTTTCTCTTTTAATTATTGGTGGAATTATTTTTACGGGAGTTATGTATATGCTAAACTTTGATTTTTCAAGACTTTCAACCACTAAGTATGAAGTAAATAAATATGATGTAAATGAAGAATTCAGCAATATATTACTTAACACGAATACGGCAGATATTACTTTTGAACCTTCAACCGACGGCAAAACTAAAATAGTATGTGAAGAAGAGTGTAATGAAAAACATAACGTAACCGTTTTAAATAACACTTTAAAGATTGAAGTGGAAAAGAATAAGAAATGGTATGAGTATATCGGTATAAATTTTAAAACTCCAAAAATAACCGTTTATCTTAGCGATAGTGAATTTGGAAATCTTACTATAAAGGAAGATACAGGCGATATTAAAATTCCTGCAGATTTTCATTTTTCGGATATTGATATATATCTTAGCACAGGCGATGTAGAAAATTATGCCTGCGCTTCGGGTAATATTAAAATAAGAACCACAACAGGTTATATAAAAGCCGAAAATATAACGGCGAACAGCGTTAGCCTTACGGCTTCTACGGGAAAAATTATCGCAAATAACGTTGAAAGCGAGACAGATGTTAACCTGAAGGTTTCCACAGGCAAAACAAAGCTTTCCAACCTTTCTTGCAAAAACCTTTCATCAACGGGAGATACGGGCGATATATCCCTTGAAAACGTTGTGGCTAAAGAAAAGGTAAGTATAATAAGGAGTACAGGCGACGTTAAACTATCTAAATGCGATGGCGCTGAAATCTTTATTGAAACAAATACCGGCGACGTTTCGGGAAGTCTTAACAGTGAAAAGATTTTTATAACAAAAACCGATACGGGTAAAGTTAAAGTGCCCGAATCTATAACCGGTGGAAAATGCGAAATTACTACAGATACGGGCGATATTAAAATAACTTTAGAAGAGTAAGAAATAAGTTTATAAAATATAGATTATTTACGTTTTTTGTGTTGAAAAAACGGTTTAATATGTATAATTGTAAATAAAGTTGGTAAAAGTTAGAAGGCTGATTTTATGAATGAATTAACAGATGATTATACTTTAAATTAAAGGAATGTTTATATGTTATTGGCAAAATTAAAAGCTTATGGAAAAAGGCAACTTTGTGAACTAAAAATGCTCAGATGGCAAAATTTTGTTGCTTTGTTTGTTGCCGGCTGTATAAATGCTTTTGGAGTAACTGTTTTTATTGCTCCCGTTAATCTTTATGACAGCGGTATATCGGGAACTTCAATTTTTCTCTCTCAAATAACGCCTGAAAAATTATCTCTTTCGTTCTTTCTTCTTGTTTTGAACATACCACTATTTTTATTCGGACTAAGACGTCAGGGTGCGCTTTTTACGGTTTATTCAATATATACCGTTGCAGTTTATTCGGGTGTTTCATGGCTTATAACCGACGTTTTACCTATTGACGTAAGTATAGCGTCCCCCTTAGCAGGAGAAGATTTGCTGTTGTGCGCGCTTTTCGGCGGCATGATATCAGGTGTAGGTAGCGGTCTTACCATACGTTACGGCGGTGCAATAGACGGCGTAGAGGTTATGGCAGTTATATTTGCTAAAAAGCTTAATCTGACCGTAGGCTCTTTCGTAATGATTTATAACGTTGCGCTTTATGTAATTTGCGGTATTGCCATAAACAGTTGGATTTTACCTCTTTACTCCATTGTAACCTATGCGGCAGGACTTAAGACGGTTGACTTTGTTGTTGAAGGTTTTGACAGAAGTAAGTCGGTATTTATAGTTACCGATAAGGCTGAGGAAATAAGCAGTGCGTTAAGTGATGAATTTAGTTGCGGAACAACAAAGATTAATGCCGTAGGCGGTTATTCAAATGCCGAAAAAACGGTTATCTATTTTGTAGTTAACCGTTTCCAGATAGCAAAAATGAGAAATATTATCCATTCAATAGATGAAAAAGCGTTTGTGACCATAAGCGAGGTTGCAGATGTATTTAAGAGCAATGACTAAAATCATTATAATTAAAAAGGGGCTGTAAAAAAACAGAGTTTCGTTTTATCAGTGAGTTAATTGATAGCCAAAACCTTGGCTCCATCTGACGAGGGAGCTGTCACCGTAAGGTGACTGAGGGAGAGAAAATCTTTATTTTTCTGCGTTTTTTCT
>JAZSHI010000004.1:0-94500 GCA_045533195.1 Acutalibacteraceae bacterium | reverse complement strand
AAGTATTAACAATAGAGATAAATATTTAAAGAAGTTAAGAGAAAGCGGTTTGTCAATAAGACAAATCAGCAGATTAACAGGGGTAAGTTTTAATATAGTTAGAAAATTTTAATAACACAGAGAACCGTCCCCTGTGTTTTCCCTGTGTTTTCTGTGTTTTCTTGTAACGCTACACCGTGAATTTCACGGCTTATTTTTTTGTCTTGCTTTTTGTTTTTTAATCTGCTATAATTTTCTCCAAGAGGTGACTGACTAAAATGAAAAAAATATTAGCATTACTTATGACAATTTGTCTTATTTTTGCCCTTTGTTCATGTACGTTTTTAAAGGATCTTTCCGATTCGACAAGAAGTGCGGAGCCTAAGGTTTTTGAATACGACGGAATATCCATTGAACTTACTACTGAGTTTTTGAGAATGGATTTTGTCAGCGAGGACTTTGATTTTGTTATCGGTAACGACGGACTAACGGTAATGGGACTTAAAGTGCCTTTTGAAAATAATGCTGAATTTTCTGCTATGGACTATGCGCAAAGTTTTCATTCCAATTTTACTTCATACAATCCTACGCAAATCACCGAGATTGACGGTATTCCTACCTTTGAGTACGTGATGAGTGATGAGAAGGACGACGATCTTAAATATGCCGTTACGTTTTATAAAGGAACCGATTGCTTCTGGGTGCTTTTATTCGCTGAGGACATAGATGATTTCGATGAGCATTACGCTGATATATGCAAATATGCAAAAACGGTCAAATGTGAATAGTTTGAGTTTAAAAAATCTTGACTGAAAAAATTAAGTATGATACAATAAAATAAATATAATACTATGAAAGGGAACCGGCTGACTGTAGAGGACGTGAGTTCCCTTTTGCTTTTAAAAAGCAAAACATAAAGAAGGAGAAAACTTTTATGGAAATACAAATTAATGAACTGATTGAACAGATAAAAAAAGAGGGCGTAGAGGCCGCTGAAGTTGAGGCCAAGTCTATAGTTGACTCTGCAAAGCAAGAGGCTGAGAAAATTATAAATGATGCTAAAGAAAAAGCGGAAAAAATTATAAGTGATGCCAAGGCTGAAAACGACAGAGTTGTTAAATCGGGCGAAGAGGCTTTAAAGCAGGCGGGACGCAATCTTCTTATTTCCTTTAGAGATAGTGTCGCAAGAGAGCTTAACTCTATAGTCGGTGAAAAGGTAGATAGTGTATATTCAAGCGAAGATTTCACCTCTCTTTTAATAAAGGTTTTGGAAAACTGGTCTAAAAACGCAGAAGCCGAAAGCTTGGAGCTTATCTTAAACAGCGAAGACTTAAAGGCTTTTGAAGACAGCTTGGTTTCTCAGCTTAAAGAAAAAATGCTTGGCGGAGTTACACTTAAGGCAAATGATAATTTTGATAAGGGATTCCGTATTACAGTTAATAACGGCAGCGCTTATTATGATTATTCAAAAGAAGCCGTTGTAGAGATGTTATCCGATTTTTTAAATCCCAAAGTATATAAACTCCTTAAAGAGGCGGAATAATTATGGCTCTGTATTATTTAATATCACAGCTACCGTCATTAGACGGACTAAGTGAAAATATGCCGCTTCCTATTACCGAAGAGCGTTTTTGTGAGCTTTGCCGTGATAATTTAGGAGAAAATCAGCTAAGTGATTTTGAAAAGATTTCTCTTGCTCCGTCAAAAATTTACGAAAAAACAGGCTCGGCTTTAATAGAAGCGTGGAATGAGGGAGAACGTAATTTACGATTGGCACTTGCTAAAATAAGAGCAGATAAACTCGGCAAGAAAATTGATTTTCAAAACAGTAACTTGCCTACGGAGTTTATAAAGATTGCAGATTCGGCAACAGAAATGGACAGTCCTATGGAGGCTGAACGGTTTCTTTATGACTTCCGGCTTAAATTTCTGGAAGCCTTAAGGCCGATTGATAGTTTTTCTTGTGATTATATCTATTATTTTTATATTAAATTAAAACTGACTGTGCGGATGAGAGGGTTCAATAGAGAACTTGGCGAAGCCGCATATAGAAATATTTACGACTCCATTTTAAATGGAGAAAGGGTGGAGGCTATATAATGACTCAAAGTAAAGGAAAGGTAGTAAGCGTTAACGGAAACCTTGTGTCTGTTCAGTTTGAGGGACAGGTTTCTATGAATGAAATTTGTTATGTTTTAGTAGATGGAACCAAACTTAAAAGCGAGGTTATCAGAATAAAAGGAAATATTGCTCAGGTTCAGGTTTATGAAATGACAGGCGGTATTAAATGCTCCGACGAGGTTGAATTTACGGGTGAAATGCTGTCGGCAGACTTAGGTCCCGGACTGTTAGGTCAGATTTATGACGGTCTTCAAAATCCGCTTCCCGTTTTAGCTGAGCAGGCAGGATGGTTTTTGGAGCGCGGTGTCTATGCCGATGGTCTTGATATGGACAAAAAGTGGGAGTTTACTCCTACAGCAAAAATAGGTGATACTTTAAGAGCAGGTGAATATTTCGGAACCGTTCCCGAAGGTCCCTTTACCCATAAGATTTTTATTCCTTTTAATTTACTTGGCACATATACTCTTAAATCTATTGCCGAAAAGGGTGAATATGATTTAAAGGAAACAGTTGCGGTTATAACCGATGAACGCGGCAGAGATATTCCTCTTACAATGACTTTCAAGTGGCCCGTTAAACGCGCTATAAACTGCTATAGTGAAAGACTTGCTCCCGTTCAGACAATGGAAACAAAGGTGCGTCTTATCGACTCCTTTTTCCCTGTAGCTAAGGGCGGAACCTACTGTACACCGGGCCCATTCGGCGCAGGTAAAACGGTACTGCAGCATACAACCTCTAAATATGCAGATGTTGATATAGTTATTATTGCGGCTTGCGGCGAACGTGCAGGTGAGGTAGTTGAAACCATTACCGAGTTCCCTGAGCTTACCGACCCCAAAACAGGACGTTCGCTTATGGAACGTACCATAATTATTTGTAATACCTCTTCAATGCCCGTTGCTTCCCGTGAAGCCTCTGTTTATACTTCGGTAACCCTTGCCGAATATTATCGTCAGATGGGACTTAACGTTCTGCTTCTTGCCGACTCCACTTCACGTTGGGCTCAGGCGCTTCGTGAAATGTCGGGACGACTTGAAGAAATCCCCGGTGAAGAGGCTTTCCCTGCATATCTTGAACCCTATATCGCGGCATTCTATGAAAGAGCAGGCTATGTTCGTCTTCCTGACGGAAGTACAGGCTCGGTTACCATAGGCGGTACAGTATCTCCGGCAGGCGGTAACTTTGAAGAACCTGTAACTCAGGCAACTCTAAAGGTTGTCGGTGCATTTCACGGTCTTTCCCGTGAACGTAGTGACGCCAGAAAATATCCTGCTATTGACCCTCTTATTTCTTGGTCAAAATATAAAAGTGTTATAGACGCTAAAAAATCAGAGTTCTGCAAGAAAATTCTTGTCAGCGGTGATGAAATCGGCTCTATGATGAAGGTTATCGGTGAAGAGGGTACAACCATTGCCGACTACGTTACCTATCTTAAAGAGGAAATGCTTGATGCAGTTTATCTGCAGCAAAACTCCTTTGACTTGGTTGATGCTAACTGTGATACTTCCCGTCAGCGTTATGTTACCGACAAGCTTATATATGTTTTAGGAAGTGACTATGCTTTAACAAGCAAGGACGAAGCAAGAAACTTCTTTAACCGTATGAGGCAGAGATTTATCGACTGGAATTACGCTGAATTTAAGAGTAATGACTTTAAAAAGATTGAATCGGAAATTGACGCGCTTTATCGAGAAGGCTGCGGAATGATAGGCGATGAAGCTGAGCTTTTATTAAAGGAGGGTGACAAAGAATGAACAAAGTCTTTAACCGAATTGAATCCATCGTCGGAAACGTAATTACCGTTAAAGCTACAGGAGTTCGTTATAATGAACTTGCTGTGATAAATACTCGCTTTGGTAAATCCTTGGCTCAGGTAAATAAAATCGACGGCGATACCGTATCCCTTCAGGTTTTTGCAGGCGGTAAGGGTGTATCAACAAATGATGAGGTGCGCTTCTTAGGTCACGAAATGAGAGTTTCCTTTAGTGAAGATTTGATGGGACGAATTTTCAACGGCTCGGGTGAGCCGAGAGATAAAGGTCCTGCACTGACTGAAAATATGAAAACTATAGGCGGTCCCTCGGTTAATCCTACAAAACGTATTCTTGCCAACCGAATGTTGAGAACCAATATTCCTATGATTGATATGTTCAATACTTTGGTTGTTTCCCAAAAGCTTCCTATTTTCTCTATTTCGGGTGAGCCGTATAATCAACTCCTTGCCCGTATTGCCATGCAGGCTCAGGCAGACGTTATAGTGCTTGGCGGTATGGGACTTAAATATGATGATTTTCTCTATTTTAAGGATGAGCTTTCAAAGGGCGGAGCATTAAGCAAAACGGTTATGTTTATTCATACCGCTTCCGATCCTACCGTTGAATGTATGATGATTCCCGATATGTCACTTGCAGTTGCCGAGCAGTTCGCTTTACAGAATAAAGACGTATTGGTGCTTCTTACCGATATGACAAACTATGCTGACGCTATGAAGGAAATTGCTATTACTCAGGAACAGGTTCCTTCTAACCGAGGCTACCCCGGTGACCTTTATTCTCAGCTTGCCGCCCGTTACGAAAAGGCGGGTGACTTTGCCGATTCGGGCTCAATAACCGTTTTGGCAGTTACTACAATGCCGGGTGATGACGTTACCCATCCCGTTCCCGATAATACAGGCTATATTACCGAAGGTCAGTATTATCTTAAGGGCGGCAGAATTGAACCCTTCGGTTCGCTTTCTCGTTTAAAGCAAAACGTAAACGGCAAAACCAGACGTGACCATCGTGCGCTTATGGATGCTATGATTCGTATGTATTCTTCCTATAAAGAAACGTTAGAAAAGAAGAATATGGGCTTTGCTATGAGCCGTTGGGATGAAAAGCTTTTAAAATACGGTGAGCTTTTTGAAGAAAAGTTGATGGACTTGTCGGTAAATTTATCCCTTGAAGATGCTCTTGATTTGGGTTGGGAAATTTTAGCCGATTGTTTCGAAAGAGACGAAACCGGAATTAAGTCAGACCTTACTGATGAATTTTGGCCTAAAAAGTAAGGAGGATTGACGTTTTGGCAAAAATCAAATTAACGAAAAACGAGTTAAAGGTACAAAAGGACGCTCTTAAAATGTACCGCAGATATTTGCCGACTCTAACACTTAAAAAACAACAACTCCAATCTGAAATTCGCACAATTGAAGAAAGCGCAAAGGCTGTGAGAAAAGAAAGAGAAAATCTTGAAAAAGGCTTTAGTGATTGGATTGCTGTTTTCAGCGAAAAGGATGCGTTCCCAAAGGGGATAATTACCGTAAGTAATATCCGAAAGGGTATGGGCAATATCGCAGGTGTCGATATTCCTACCTATGAGGGAGCCGACTTTAAAAGAGGAGATTATGATTTATACTATACTCCTTTATGGGTGGATATCGCCGCAAACCATATGGAAAAGGCAATGTCCCTTGATTTAGAGGCGCAGGTGTTGGACGAACAGGTAAGACTTTTAGAAAAAGAGCTTCGTGCAACCTCTCAGAGAGTTAATCTGTTCGAAAAGGTTAAAATTCCCGAGACACAGGAGAATATAAGAAAAATATCTGTATATCTTGCTGACCAGCAGGTTAGCGCAGTAGTGCGTTCAAAAATTTCAAAACGCAAAATAGCCATTAGAGATTCTGTGGCTTTAAAAGGGCAGGGTGATTTAGTATGATCGTGCCTATGAAAAAGGTTTCTCTTATAATATTTTCGGATAAAAAGGAAGAAACACTTAAAAAACTTCGCAAACTGGGACTTCTTCATATCGAAATAAGTGATGGCTCAGGCGAAAAATTAAATGAGCTTAAAGCTCGCGCTTCTTTGCTTAACAGCGCTATATTCAGTATAGGAAAGCCTAAAAAGAAGGTAGCGGTTAAAACTGCTGATTACTTAGAGGCTGTAAAAATAGCAAAGGAAATAGAAAAACTTAATAATGATAAGAAGGAATATTTGGCGCAACGCCTTTCTCTTAATACCGAGCTTGAACGGGTAAGGGCTTGGGGTAATATTGACATTGATAAGATAGAGGCTTTAGCTGAAAAAGGCTTCGACCTTTCATTTTATGAAATGAACGAGGCAGAGTATAGCGCCCTTGGTGAAGAGATTAAAACCGTAAGTCTTCTTAAAACAAAATCATCCGTAAAATTTATGGTGATAAGCTCTAAAACTTCCGTTGATGAAAAGGTTATGGATTCTCTGAAGGCTTATAAATTTGAATTACCCAAGGAATCATCTGCTGCGCTTCTCAAAAAAATAGATGATTTAAATGCAAAAATAAATGCAATAGACGAAAAAATTCTTTCCTTTTCAGGTTATGTGGGCAGTTTAAAGGATGCTGTAAAAAACTGCGAAAAGGATATAGAATTTCAGGTTTATGCAACGGGAATGACCAATGAGGCTTTAAGAGAAGGCAAAGATAATCTTTCGGTGGCGCATTTTAATGGATATATCGAGGCTGAAAATCTTGATAAATTAAAGGCGGCGGCAAAGGAAAATTCTTGGGGACTTGTATCAGATGAGCCTGACGAGGAAGATAACGTACCTACAAAGCTTAAAAACAATAAATTTGTAAGTCTTATTTATCCCCTTACCGATTTTCTCGGTACTGTTCCGGGGTATTTCGAATATGATATTTCGGCTTGGTTTTTATTCTTTATACTCATATTCTTCGGTATTATCTTCGGTGACGGCGGTTATGGGCTGTTTATATGCGCAGTTGCCGCTATCCCGATTATTAAAGCCCTAATTAAAAGGAAAAAGATTTCGCCCACCTTCTTGCTTGTAGGTCTTTTCGGACTTTCAACTATTCTTTGGGGCACCCTTACGTGTACGTGGTTCGGTCTTTCGGTGGAACAACTCCCAAGTTGGCTTAAAGCATTGTCCGTACCCGTTATTTCAAACGTCTATGCCGATAAAATCTGGACACTTCCTTGGACGGCTGACGGGGTAGGGCTTACCTCTGCACAGAATTTGCAGATTTTCTGCTTTACACTTGCTTTAATTCAGCTTACCGTAGCGCATATAAAGGGTGTGTGCAGAAATATAAAGTCACTAAAAATGCTTGGTGATATAGGTTCTATATTACAGCTTATAGGAATTTATTATCTTGTATTAAGCCTTGTGGTAAATCCCGAAGTTTTCAGCTTCGGTCTGGTTGTAGGCGGTGTGCCTATCGGAAAGGTTGCAATAATTCTTATAGCTGTGGGATTCTTGCTTAGCTTTATATTTGCAAACTATCAGGGAAATATTATTAAATCCATACTGGCAAGTATGACCAATATAGTATCGGTTCTGCTTGGTGTGGTTAACGTATTTTCGGATATAGTTTCATATATAAGACTTTGGGCTGTTGGACTTGCAGGCGCCGCAATATCGGCTACTGTAAACGAACTTGCAGGGCCGCTTCTCGGTAATTTTATGTTTATGATACTTGCAATTATTTTGCTTGTGTTCGGACACGGACTTAATATGATACTGAATATTTTGTCGGTTATCGTACACGGTATCAGACTTAATACCCTTGAATTCTCCTCGCATCTTGATATGTCGTGGAGTGGGCATAAATTTAAACCCTTTGAAGAATAATTTTAAATTATAAGGAGAATTATTATGAATTTAGGAACATTAGGTACAGCGTTAGTTATGGGCATTGCCGCTATAGGCTCTGCTATTGGTATCGGTATTGCAGGTCAAGCATCAATCGGTGCTTGGAAAAAGTGCTATATGAACAATAAGGCAGCGCCCTTTATCCTTACGGTATTTGCAGGCGCACCCCTTACTCAGACCATCTACGGCTTTCTTTTGATGCAGCAGATGAAGAGTGCAGCAGCCGATCCCGCTTTCCTTTTCGGACTAGGCATTGCATCGGGTATCGCAATGGCTGCTTCTGCCGTTTTCCAAGGTAAAGCAGGTGCCGCAGGCGCTGATGCTTTGGCTGAATCGGGAAAAGGCTTTTCACAGTACATTACCGTTGTAGGTCTTTGTGAAACTGTAGCCCTCTTCGCATTGGTATTTAGTATGGTTGCGTTGGGATAAAAAAATCACCTCGGTTTTCACCGAGGTGATTTTTTTTAGGGAAAAGGGCTGTGCTGCGCACAGAGGGATACTGTCGCGTTGCGACAGAGGGAAAAGGGGGATAAAAAAACTTTTCCCTCGTCCCTAATCCCTACTCCCTGTATCGCAACGCGATACCCCTAAATTATCTTGACTTTATTTTGGCGGTTTGGTAAAATTATATTTGACAGTATAAGGGGAGATGTTTGTGTGTCTAAAGTGATTCTTTTTCAGGGTGACTCTATAACCGATTGCGGCAGAGATAAGGCTAAACCAAATTCTTTAGGAACAGGATATGCTAATCTTGTCTCCGCTTCATTAGGTTATGACTGTCCCAATGAATATGTTTTTTTAAACAGGGGAATAAGCGGCAACCGAATTGTTGACCTTTATGCAAGAATAAAAAGCGACTTTATAAATTTAAAACCTGACATTGCCAGTATTTATATCGGTGTTAATGATACTTGGCACGAAATCAGCAGTAAAAACGGTGTTGCAACCGAAAAGTTTGAAAAAATTTACACTATGATGATTGAAGAAATAAAGGAAGCGCTTCCAAGCATTAAGCTTATAATTATTTCTCCTTTCGTTTTAGAGGGAAGCGGTACTGTTGATAACGATAACCCCGAAAAGTTTGAACTCTTTAAAAAGGATGTTGCCGAAAAGGCAGAGGTATGCAAAAAAATGGCTGAGAAATACGGACTTCCTTTAATCGAGCTTCAGCCGGTTTTTGATGAAGCCTTAAAGAAGGCTCCCGCTGATTATTGGACTATGGACGGCGTTCATCCCAACCCATCCGGTCACGAAATAATAAAAAGACTCTGGCTTGATGCCTTTAATGAGGTTAACTAATGGAACTTGTTTTATTAACGGCTTTGGGTGTTGGTGGCGCTACCGTTTTCGGAGCCATAATTGGATTTATCTTTAAGAAAATTACTCATAAAATTTCCGATATTGCTCTTTCCTTTGCAGCAGGCATAATGCTCGCAGCATCGGTTATCGGACTTATTCTGCCGTCATTAGAGTATGGCGGAAAATACGGTATAATAATAACCATTGTGGGCATTTTTGCAGGTGCGTTTTGTCTTAATCTTATGGACAAGCTTATTCCTCATATGCACTCTATGCTCGGTGTAGATACCGAACACCATAATAACGCTAATATCGATAAGGTTATGCTTTTTATATTGGCTATAGCAATACACAATTTGCCTGAAGGTATTGCCGCAGGCGTTGGCTTTGGAAGTGAAAACACCTCAAAGGCATTGTTTATTGCCCTTGGTATTGCTTTGCAGAATATTCCCGAGGGTATGATTATAATCGGGCCTATGCTTGGTGCAGGCGTTCCTCCTAAAAGAACCTTCGTATGCGCTTTGGCTACGGGAATTGTGGAGGTAATAGGTACCTTTATAGGCTATTTTGCAGTATCTGTCGCACAGTTTATATTGCCTTTTGCACTTGCTTTTGCAGGGGGCACTATGCTTTACGTTATCAGTGATGAAATGTTGCTTGAAACTCATCACGACGGTAATCAGCGTGGGGCAACCTATGCGCTTCTTATAGGCTTTTCAATAATGCTTATTAGTGAAGCCTTTCTTGGCGGCTAACAATGGAAGAATAACGTTCCGGATAGGTCAAGGCTTCGGCATTATTGCCGTAATCTTAGGCTTTATTTAAAAAAGGGAACAGGTTGGAAGAGAAAAGGAGAAACAATGAGAGACGATATTTGTACCATACCTATAAGCGAAGTCTTTGAGGTTAATGACGGCTGTCCTATTTGCAGAATGTATAATACTGTAGAGGAGAGAATTGTTACCTACATAATGGGTGCCGCTATGATGGAGCCCGACGTTCGTACAGTTACCAATAAAACAGGCTTTTGCGAAAAGCATTACCGTAATATGATGGGAAAACGCGGAAGATTACAACTTGCTCTTATGCTTGAATCCCACGTTGACAGCATAAATAATACTGCCCTTAATAAAGGTCTTTTAAAGGGCGCAAAGGCAAAGGGCGAAAAGGTGAGACGCATTACCGATTCCTGCTTTATATGTGATAAAATAGAGTGGGGTATGAGCAGAATGATTGAAACCCTTTACCGCTGTTATGAAACCGATATGGATTTTCGCAAAATGTTTAATGAGCAGAGTATGTTCTGCCTTCCTCATTTTGAACTTTTAAGCGGTCTTGCCGATAAAAAGAAAATGAAATCCTACTTTGGCGAATTTAATAAAAACCTTGCTCGAATTACCGAAGAGTATTCAAAAACTCTGCATGATGATTTAAAGCATTACTGTTCTATGTACGATTACAGAAACAGTTCAAAGGATGCCGACTGGGGCAATTCAAAGGATTCTGTTGAAAGAACTGTTTCTTTTCTTACGGGAACCACTATAGAATAAATATCATACTATATAGTGTGAATTACTAACTGAAAGGTTAACAGATATGATTTGTAATAACATACTTGAAGCTATGGGGAATACCCCCGTAATAAAACTTAACAATATAGTTGATAAGGACAGCGCAGACGTATTTGTTAAGTTTGAAGGACTTAACGTTGGCGGTTCTATAAAAACACGTACTGCCTATAATATGGTGCTTGATGCCATAAATAAAGGTATTATAAACGAAAACACCGTTATAGTTGAGCCTACAAGCGGTAATCAGGGAATAGGTCTTGCTCTTGTTGGCGCAGCGCTGGGCATAAAGGTTAAAATAATTATGCCCGATTCGGTAAGCGAAGAAAGAAGGAAGTTAGTCCGTCACTACGGCGCCGAGGTTATTCTCGTTCACGATGCAGGTAATATTGGTATTTGTATTGAGGAATGTGTAAATCTTGCCCTTAAAATGAAGGCAGAGGATAAAAACGTTTTTGTTCCTCAGCAGTTTGAAAATCCTGCCAACCTCGAAATTCAGAGAAACGCTACTGCGAGAGAGATTTTAAGTCAGGTTGACGGTGCTATTGATGGATTTTGTTCGGGAATCGGTACGGGCGGAACCATTACTGGTATTGGCGAGGTTTTAAAAGAGGCTAACCCAAAAATAACCATATGGGCAGTTGAACCCGAAAATGCGGCAATACTTTCGGGTGGCTCAATTGGTACCCATATTCAAATGGGCATTGGCGACGGTGTTATTCCCGAAATCCTTAATCAGCAGATTTACGAAGATGTGTGCATTATAAAGGATGACGAGGCTATCTCCACCGCAAAGGCACTTGCCGCAAAAGAAGGTATTATGTGCGGTATAAGCAGCGGCACAAACGTTGCGGCAGCCCTTAAACTTGCTAAAAAGCTTGGAAAGGGCAAAACCGTTGTTACAGTACTTCCCGATACGGCAGAAAGATATTTTTCCACACCTCTTTTTGAATAAAATAAAAGACGTTAAAAAAGGAGAATTTAAATGCTGTTTTTCTACATTCGTCACGGAGACCCCACTTATAATCCCGATGAACTCACGCCACTTGGTCACCGTCAGGCAGAAGCAGTAGCTAAAAGACTTAGTCTTTACGGAATTAATAAAATATATTCCTCCACTTCCAACAGAGCCTATGAAACGGCTTTGCCCACAGCCGAAATTCTTAAAAAGGATATTGAAAAGCTTGATTTTTGTAATGAAATTCACGCTTGGAACGATTTTACCGTAGTTAGAGAAACAGGTAGGCGTTGGGCTTTTCAGGACAGTCAGACAAGAAAACTTTTTTTGAGTAAAGAGGTGCTGAGCCTTAAAGATAAGTGGTATGAGTTTGAGGGCTTTGCCGACAACGATTTTAAAAATGGTGTTGAACGTGTGGCCAAGGAATCGGATGAGTTTTTTAAAAACTTAGGTTATGAACATATTGAGGGTACGGGCGCGTATAAGGTTTTAAAGGAGAATAATGACAGGGTGGCTCTCTTTGCCCATCAAGGCTTCGGTCTTGCCTTTTTAAGCCATATACTCGATATTCCTTATCCTGTTTTCAGTGTGCATTTCGACACTACCCATTCGGGAATGACGGTTATTGAATTTAAAAATGAAGACGGAGTCTGTGTTCCAAAGGTATTAACCCTTTCAAATGATTCCCATATCTATCGTGAGGGACTGCCTACTAACTACTGTAATCACTTAAGATTTTAAAAAAACGGAGGTTTTTTTAACCTCCGTTTTTTTATTCATCAAAATTCTGTTCGCTTACGATATTGCTGTCTTTATTTCGTTTTGCTTTATCCTTTTTGTTAAGCTTTTTAAATCGGGCAAGGTTTATAAAAGCCACAATATCAAAAAGAGCGTTTGCTATAAGAAATGCTCCGCTTACGGTAATCATTGCTCTTTCGGCAAAGGGAGTGAAAATGAGAAGAGAAGCAATAATAAGGGTGGCGGCGGCACAGACAAGGTTGACTTTATACGCTGTGGTATTGGTCTGTCTCATTTCATAGGCGCTAAGAAATTTACCTAAAGAATCAAGAAGTAATATACTTCCTATAAATACCCAAAGTATTCTTGTGAATAAACCAGGGTAAAGTAAAAAGAAAAGACCGAATCCGCCCACCAGGGAAGCGGGGATAAGTAAAGTCCAGTTGCGAAAATCCCTTGCCTTTAAATAGGGAATGGAAAGAAATAAACTTATTAAAAGTAAAATTGCACCCAAAATGTAATTTAAAGCCGTTTGCACAAAAGTAGGAAACAATACCATAATAAGACCGAGTGCTAAAGAAAAAACGGGAATGAGATAATAATTTCGTGATTTTATTTTCATAAATTTGTCCTTCTTTGAATATTTTCTAAACCTATTTTACACCCTTTTTCTTAAATAGTCAATTTTTAAAAAAATAAATAAAAATATCTTGCAATTATAGAAAATATATGTTATAATTTTTAGGCTGCCTTAATGGGCAGTAATATAATACACACATTCCGCTTTTATGCAGAAGGTCTCTTTTGCCGGAGTAACCTGTAGTGAGCGGGGTGGAGGTTTTAACCTTAGGAGGAATAAAAATGGCAGTAGTATCTATGAAACAGTTGCTCGAAGCCGGTGTTCACTTTGGACATCAGACTCGTCGCTGGAATCCGAAAATGGCTGAGTACATTTTCACAGAAAGAAACGGTATTTACATTATCGACCTTCAAAAAACTGTTAAGAAGTTAAACGAAGCATATCTTTTTGCTCGTGAAATTTCTGCAGAAGGCAAGGATATCCTTTTTGTAGGTACCAAGAAACAGGCTCAGGATTCTGTTAAGGAAGAAGCAGAAAATTGCGGTATGCCCTATGTTAACGCTCGTTGGCTCGGCGGTATGCTCACAAACTTCAGCACCATTCAGAAGAGAATTGCTCGTTTAAAGCAACTTCGTGAAATGGAAGCTGACGCCACTTTCGATCTTCTCCCCAAGAAAGAAGTTGTAGGCCTTAACCTTGAAATTGAAAAACTTGAAAAATATCTTGGCGGTATCAAGGATATGAAGAAGATCCCTGGTGCTCTCTTCATCGTTGACCCCAGAAAAGAAAGAATCGCTGTTGCAGAAGCTAAGAAACTTGGTATTCCGATTATCGCTATCGTTGATACCAACTGCGATCCTGATGAAATTGATGCAGTTATCCCCGGTAACGATGACGCTATCCGTGCTGTAAAGCTTATTGCTGAAACTATCGGTGCTGCAATTATCGAAGGCCGTCAGGGTGAACAGTCTGCTCCTGCTGCTGAAAATACCGAAGAGGCTGCTGAAGAAGTAGCTGTGGAAGAAGCTGCAGAATAATTCTGTAAGTAATTATTAGAAAAGAGGAAAAGTATTATGGCTTTTACTGCTAAAGACGTACAGGCTCTCCGTGAGAAAACCGGTTGCGGTATGATGGACTGCAAAAAGGCTCTCGTAGAGTGCGATGGAAATATGGATGCTGCAGTTGACTACCTCAGAGAAAAAGGTCTTGCTTCTCAGGCTAAAAAGTCCGGAAGAATTGCCGCTGAAGGTACCGTTGCTGCTATCGTTAAAAACGGCGTTGGCGCTCTCGTTGAATTAAACTCTGAGACCGACTTCGTTGCTAACGGCGAAGGCTTCAAGGCTCTCGCTGCTAAAATCGCTGAAATCGTAGCTGATGAAAATCCTGCTGATATGGATGCTCTTCTTGCTACATCTAAAGATGGACAGACCGTTGAAGAAATGGTACAGGAGCTCTTCCTTGCTATCAGAGAAAATATCAAAGTTCGTCGTTTCGTTCGTTATGAAGGTAAGGTTGTTTCTTACATTCACGGCGGCGGTAAAATCGGCGTTCTCGTTAACTTCGAAACCGAAGCTGACGCTGACAATGCTGAGCTTGTTGCTTGTGGTAAGAACGTAGCAATGCAGATTGCTGCTATGAACCCCGCTTTCCTTGATGAAGCTAGTGTTCCCGCTGACGTAATCGAAAAGGAAAAGGCAATCATGGTTGCTCAGATGAAGGAAGATCCTAAAATGGCTAACAAGCCCGAAGCAGTTCTCGGCAAAATCGTTGAGGGCAAAATGGGCAAGTATTATAAGGAAAACTGCCTTGTTGAACAGCAGTACGTAATTGATGGCGACCTTACCGTTGGTAAGTACGTTGAAAGCGTTGCTAAGGCCATCGGCACTCCCGTTAAAATCGCTTCTTACGTTCGTTTCGAAAAGGGCGAAGGTATTGAAAAGCGTGTTGACGACTTCGCTGCTGAAGTTGCTGCAATGGCAAAATAATCAAAATAAAATTAACCTCGGTGAAAACCGAGGTTATTTCTATTTTAGGGAATAGGGATTAGGGAATAGCTGAGGACGTCTGTCACTACTTTGTTACAATTAAACCTAAAAGCACCTGCAATTTTAAATTGCAAGTGCTTTTTTCTTTACTTTTATATTTGTTTGTGGTAAAATATCCTTGCGACATCAACTGAATAATTGTATCCACAGAGAGAAAGATACCTTGGTAAAAGGTGTTTTCCTCTGTCTCTCTGTGGGATAATTCGGTTGATGTCGCAATTAACCGAGGACAAACACTTTTTCGGCGTACTCTTCGGAGTACGCTTTTTTGTTTTAATGGGGGATTTTATGAAGAAAATTATAAGTATGATTTTAGTTGCCGTTAAGGTGATTTCATTGAGCGCTTGTCAAAGAGAATATACACATGGAGTGTATGAAATATCTATAAGGTCATGGTGTATTGAGAATAATAAAGTTGGTAATGAGTGGATTAAGCAATATCTGTGCGAGGGTGCAATAATTGAAAGCGGAGATAGAATTACTGCGCCGCTTGGCTCAAAAGTTCGAATAGATGCGGTTTTTATTGAACGTGATAAATACTCGGACAAAGGAAATGATTTTGCGAATATTGTCTTAGAAGACGGTGCAACTAAAACATTTTATGTTGAGGTAGTTGAACGTGAAGGCTCATACGCAGGAAATAAGGCAAAATGGGAAGTAGATGTAAAAGTAAAGCTAATTAAGAAAAAGAGAATAAGGAGTTAACTATTCCCTACTCCCTGTATCGCAACACGATACCCCTAATCCCTAAAAAATGGTTCTTCGAAAGAAGAACCATTTTTTTTATTACATCGTTTCCGGTGCGGAAATTTTAAGTAAATCAAGCACGTTTTTGATAACAGTGGCTGTATCGGTGCAAAGGGTTAGACGGGCTTGCATAAGACCTTCGTCATCGCCTTTAACACGGCAGGAGTTATAGAACTTATGGAACTTGGTTGCAAGTTCTTCAACGTAGTGGGTAATCTTTGCAGGGTCATAGGCTTTTGCGGCGGCTATGATTTCATCGGTATAGGAAGCAAGATGAACGGTAAGCTCTCTTTCCTCGGCAGTGTTTAACTTGCATAGCTCTTCCGAGGTGCATTTTCTTTGAGTAATGCCGTCGGCGGCAAGGTTTCTTATAATACTGCAAATACGAGCGTAAGCGTACTGAACGTAATATACGGGGTTTTTGTTAGATTCTTCAATAGCAAGGTCTAAATCGAAATCAAAGTGAGAATTAGGCTCTCTGAGATTAAAGAAGAAACGTGCGGCATCAATAGGCACCTCTTCAAGAAGAGTTACAAGGGTAATTGCCTTACCGCTTCTTTTACTTGCCTTAATGATTTCTCCGTCCTTTACAAGACGTACCATCTGCATTAGAACTACATCAAGACGGCTGCTGTCAACACCCAATGCGGTTAAAGCTCCTTTAAGGCGAGGAACGTAACCGTGGTGGTCGGCGCCTAAAATGTCAATGGCTTTATCAAAACCACGTGTAACTAATTTGTTATAGTGATAAGCAATATCGGGTACAATGTAGGTAGGCACACCGTTACTTCGAACTAAAACAAAGTTATCGCTTCCGAAATCTTCGCCTTTAAACCAAAGGGCATCCTCTTCAATGTAGGTATGTCCGCTTTCCTTTAAAAGTTCGATTATTCTGGCAGTTTCGCCATTAGCGTGAAGGGTGCTTTCCTTAAACCAAGTGTTGTATTCAATTCTGTATTTAAGCAGGTCGTCGTGAAGTCCTTGAATGTTTTTAGGAAGTGCGAATTCAACAAGCGCATTTCTTCTGTCTTCTTCGCTTACCTTTAAAAATTCATCACCGTGAATATCGGCAAAGCTTTGTGCGTGAGCAATAATATCAGCACCATGGTAAGAATCTTCGGGCATTTCAATACTGCTGTCAAAAAGCTGCTGATAACGAAGGGAAAGGGAAAGACCGAATTTGTTTATCTGGTTACCTGCATCGTTGATATAGAATTCTCGTTCAACAAAGTATCCTGCTTTTTCCATAACAGCGGCAAGGCAGTCACCGAGAGCGCCGCCTCTTGCATTACCGATATGCATAGGGCCCGTAGGATTGGCAGAAACGAACTCAACCAAAACCTTTTTGTTTTCGCCAAAACCGCTTTCGCCGTATTTTTCTTTCTTTTCGGCTATGTCGGAAAGAATATCGGCATAGTATTTATCGTTTAAAAAGAAGTTTATAAAACCGGGACCTGCAATTTCATATTTTTCAATATAACTGCCGCTAAAATCAGCGTTAGCCATAATGGTTTCGGCAATTTTTCTGGGTGCGCTCTTAAACGCACGTGCCCAAACAAGTGCCGCATTAACAGCATAATCGCCGTGTTCACGGGATGCAGGAATTTCAATATTGAAATCACTTAATTCAGCTTCGCATAAAAGACCTTCATTAATAGCCTTTTGTGCGGCATTTGCTATAATATCCTTGATTTGTTTTTTAGAATTACTTACTAATAGTGACATAAATTTAAACCTCTTTTACGGTAATTTCTATTCTGTTTCTGCCGATGGGAGTAGCATTCATATTAAGTGAGTATATAAGAGATATTGTTCCGCCCTTTTCATTAAGCGTACTTTTGACCTGCTCTCCGTAAATATCCATATAAAACTCACCCATTGGTGTTGCGTAAACCGAACTGTTACGCCGTCCTACCTCAATAACCATACGGCTGTCTGTAGCGCCGCTTTTCTTTAACACGGCAATGTTTTCGCCAACCTTAAGCATTGTTTCGGTTTTGGCTCCGTCTTCGCTTATTTCATCATAAAAAATATAATATTTGTCATTTTTAAAAGCATAGGTTCCGAGAGTTTTCAGTTCAACAACCTCTTGGTCGTTATCAATACTCTGAAAACCTTTAATAGATATCGTTACGTTTTTCATATCTTTTCAATGTCCACCTGACTTAGTTGCTCCTCGGTAGGCTCTTTGTCTAAAAGCAAATGAGCAGTTGCTTTAAAGGAGGGGGTAATATCGCTGACAAAGTATTTCTGGGTTGAAGCCTTTGCGCAGTCATTTAATAAGTCCTTTTGGCTGAGCACATCCTTAACTGCATAAGCGGTAGAGATACCTGCATTGATAAGGGTTACGCTTTCTCCCATATAGCGCTTAATGGCAGGGGCAAGAACAGGGTAGTGGGTACAGCCTAAAATAAGTGTGTCAACACCTGCTTCTTTAAGAGGGGCAAGGTATCTTTTTACCGTTTCAAAAACGATAACGTCATTTTCATCAATAAAGCCCGATTCCACAAGAGGAACGAAAAGGGTACAGCCCTGAACAAAAACCTGAGCTGTGGGCAAAAGGCTTTCAATAACACGCTTGTGTTCGCCGCTCATAACGGTAGCGTTTGTGCCTATAACACCGATTTTACCGTTTTTGGTTGCCTTGACAGCGGCTTTTGCAGCGTGAGAAACTACTTCGATATACGGAACGGGGAGCTGTTCGCCTATATCACTTGCTACAGAGCTTACTGTACCGCAGGCGGCAACGATAAGCTTAACGTTCTGACTAAGCAAAAAGGTTTCGTCCTGACGGGCGTATCTTCTTATAGTGTCGCGGCTTTTTGTACCGTAGGGAACGCGGTCGGTATCGCCAAAATAGATAATATCTTCATTTGGCAGAACATTTAAAATTTCTTTTACAACCGTAAGACCGCCAAGTCCTGAGTCAAAAACACCTATTGGACGGTTATCAGCCAAAAAAATCTCCCCCTATAATATATTACATTATATATTAACATAATTTTTAATTTACTGCAATACCAAAATATAAACTTTATGTTATACTTGAAAAAATTAAAATCTTGATGTATAATTATATGGAATATAAAGATATGATAGGAGCGGTATAATTGCTGTTTGATTTAATTAACGGAAAAGCAAGTTTTGCATCGGCTATTGCCTACATTATAGCTTCACTTTTTGTTGTTTTTGTTACCTTGCCTTTTCACGAATATGCTCACGCCTTTGTGGCTGATAAACTTGGAGACAGAACTGCGCGTTATCAGGGTAGGCTAACCCTTAATCCTCTTGCTCATATTGATTATCTGGGCGCTCTTGCTATTATCCTTTTTGGCTTTGGATGGGCACGTCCCGTTCCCGTTAATGCAAATAATTTCAAAAATGCCAAAAAAGGTATGGCTATTACCGCCGTTGCAGGACCTGTTATGAATCTTGTTCTTGCCTTTTTAGGAAGCTTTTTACATTGCTTATTTGCATACATTGCTCTTGGAAAAAACAGCATCTTTTGTATTTATGTTGCCCTTTTATTTGATGCATTTTGCGTTATAAACATAGGTCTTGCAGTATTTAATCTTTTGCCCATTCCTCCTCTTGACGGATGGAAGGTTTTGGGGGCTTTGCTTCCTGCAAGAATTTATTGGAAGATAATGGCATATGAGCGTTATATCAGCTTTGCAGTTATTCTTCTTATCTGCACAGGAACCTTAAGTGTTCCTCTTGGCGTTGTCAGAGGGTTCCTTTATACCATAGTGACCTTCTTGCCTAAAGTTATTTTTGGATTTTAAGGAAAAATTATGGAAACTGTATTATCATACAAGGTTGAGGATTTTGAAGGCCCTTTAGACCTGCTTCTTCAGCTTATTGCAAAGAATAAACTTAATATTTACGATATTCAGCTTACAGTATTAATAGACCAGTATTTAGAACAGATAAAGCTGATGGAGCTTTATAATATGGATATAGCAAGTGACTTTCTTGCTATGGCTTCCCGTCTTATCTATATTAAGACGGTAAGTTTACTTCCTAAACACGAAGAAATCGAAGAGCTAAAGCAAGAGCTTACGGGAGAATTGCTTGAATATCAGGTCTGCAGAGAAATCGCCGCAAGGCTTAATGATATGAGTAAAGATATTGACCGTTTTGTTAAGGAGGCTTCGCCCGTTGAACTTGATAAAACCTATACCTTAAGCCACGAAGCAGGTGTGATATATGATGCCTATTTGTCGGCGGCAGGCAGAGGAAAAAGAAAACTTCCGCCATCAACCGCACCCTTTACAAAAATTGTTGCAAGGAAAATTGTTTCGGTATCAAGTAAAATTGTTTACGTAATGCGTAATCTCTTTAAAGGCGGCAAGAAAAAGCTTTCTGAACTTTATTCGGGTGCTAAAAGCCGTTCCGAGCTTGTTGCAACCTTCCTTGCCGTATTGGAGCTTTGCAAAGCCAACCGAGTTAAAATTGAGGGTGATGCCCAGAAGGCTGAAATCACTCTAATTAAGGAGAAGAAAAAATGAGTAAAGAAACGTTACTGCTTTTACCTGCAGTTGAGGCTGTTCTCTTTGCTTCGGGAGAGCCCGTAAGCATAGACAGGCTTTCAAACGTGTTCGGTATTTCGGTAGATGAAATAAATGAAGTTATGACCGCCCTTAAGGAGCGTCTTGACAAAAGCGGTTCGGGAATTGAACTTTTAAAACTTGCCAATGCTTATCAGCTTTCAACCAGAAGCGAATACGGTGAATATGTTCGCAAAAATGCCGATATTCACAGAAAAACACCGCTTTCTCAGGCGGCGTTCGAGGTTTTGGCTGTAGTGGCTTATAATCAGCCTGTTACAAAATCCTTTATAGAGCAGGTGAGGGGAGTTGACTGTTCAAGTACCGTTACAACCCTTATTGAAAAAGGCTTACTTGAAGAAAGAGGAAGACTTGAACTCCCCGGTAAACCTTTGCTTTACGGCACAACCAAAAACTTTTTAAGATGCTTTGGTATATCTGATTTATCAGAGCTTCCGCCTCTTCCGTATGAAGAGCAGGGAGAGACTCAAACCGACCTTGGCGAACAGCTCTCGGTTGACGGTGTATTAAACGAAGACGAAAGAACGGAGTAAAATTATGAGTGAAAATAATTTAAAAGGCATAATGGACGTTTCAATGGACAAGCTTCGCGCTATGGTGGATGCAGATACGGTTATAGGCACTCCTATTGTTTTGGGTGAGGTTACCCTCATTCCTATATCAAAGGTTGCTTTCGGAATTGCTACCGGCGGCAGTGATTTTCCGAATAAAACCGAACAAAAGATTTTCGGCGGCGCCAGCGGAGCAGGAGTTACAATTTCTCCCATTGGCTTTATAAGTGTAAGCGGAAATAACGTGAGAATGATTCCCATAAGCAGTGAGAACACGATAGTTGACAGAGCTATTGCTGCGGCTCCCGACCTTATCGAAAAGGTTAAAGAGGTATTTACCTCTAAATAATAAGCATATAAAATCCCCTTTTAAAGTAATTATATTAAGAAAGGGGATGTCTTATTGAAAAGGCTTTTATCTTTTTTTACTATAATTGCGTTGCTTTTTTGCAATATAAAGGCAAATGCGCTATCGGTAAACGCAAGAGCAGCAGTCTTAATAGATGCTGTCAGCGGTGAAGTTATTTATTCGCTTAACGAACAAGAAAAGCTTTCTATGGCAAGTACCACCAAAATAATGACGGCGCTTATTCTCTGTGAACAAGAAAATTTGGAGAAAGAAATAACCGTCACAAAAGAAATGGTAATGGTAGAGGGCACTTCTATGGGGCTTACCGTTGGTACAAAGGTGTCTTTGAACGCTCTTCTTTACGGGATGCTGCTTTCGTCAGGAAATGATGCCGCTAATGCTACGGCAATAGCTATAGGCGGGAATATTCCTTCCTTTGTGGCGCTTATGAATAAGAGAGCTGAGGAGCTGGGACTTAAAAACACCCACTTTAATACTCCGTCGGGACTTGATGGAGATACCCATTATACTACCGCTTTAGACCTTGCGTTTCTTACACGTTTTGCTTTAAATAACGAGAATTTTTCAGTTGCGGCAAAAACCAAAAGCATAACCCTTCGCTATTGCGGAATAAGTCGCACCCTATATAATCACAATAAATTACTAACAACCTTTGAGGGTGCAATTGGTGTGAAAACAGGCTTTACTAAAAAGTCGGGAAGATGTCTTGTTTCGGCGGCAGAGCGTGACTGTGGTAAGGTAATTGCCGTCACTTTAAATGATCCTGATGACTGGAATGACCATAAAGAGCTGCTCGAATATGGACTTGGTAAACTAAGCGAAGAAAAGCAAAACTTTCCCGAAAAAATATATGAAATCGAAGTTGGCGGCGGAAAAGAAGCTGTTGTTACCGCCAGAAGTACGGCGGTTTCCTTTAGAACCTATAAAGAAAAGGTTATAAAAAAAGAATATATAATGCCTTTTGTCAGCGCACCCGTTAAAAAGGGTGAAGAAATAGGATATATTGAGTATTACTGCGGTAACTTAATGTGCGCTAAAGAGATATTAAGGGCAGAAAACGACGTTTTGGCAAATGAACCGGCAACTAAATTCAAACTTATTATACTTAATTTTAAAAGAATGTTAAAACTTATATAGAGGAGAAAATATGAAGGACAATAAAATACGTCTTCAAAAGCACTTGGCAGATTGCGGAGTGGCTTCCCGAAGAAAATCCGAGGAACTTATTGAAAACAGAAAGGTAAAGGTTAACGGAAGGGTTGCATCTATCGGCGACAAGGTTGACCCCATACGAGACAAGATTACCGTTTCAGGAAAGACGGTTATTCCCGTAAATAAAAAGGTTTATATTATGCTTCATAAACCCCGTGGTTTTGTTACCACCGTTTCTGATGAACTGGGCAGAAAGTGTGTAACCGACCTTGTAAAAGACGTGGGAGTAAGGGTGTTCCCCGTAGGCAGACTTGATAAAGACTCCGAAGGTCTTTTGCTTATGACCAACGACGGTGAGTTTGCAAATAATCTTACCCATCCTTCAAAACACGTAAATAAAACATATCGCACCACAGTAAAGGGTGAAGTTGGAGACGAACAACTTCTGCATCTTGCCGAGGGTGTTGAAATTGACGGAAAAAAGACACTTCCATGTGACTGCTTTGTGGCAGAACGCAAAAGCGACAGAACCGTACTGATTTTTATAATTCACGAGGGTAGAAACCGTCAGATAAGAAAAATGTGCGAGGCTGTAGGTCTTGAGGTTTTAAGACTTAAACGTACCGAAATAGCAGGTGTAAAGCTTGGTATGCTCCCTCAGGGCAAATGGCGTGACCTTAACGAAAGAGAAATGAAGAGACTAACCTCTATTTCCGAAAGTAAGGAGGGCGCACAATGATAAGCGTACTTCCGGTAAAGGATAAAGCTCTTATTAAAGCTCTTTTTGATAATTTCGGCGCACAGTTTAACGAATTTTCAGGTGCGGTTGAGGCAATCTGCGGCGAAGAAAAACTGGGGTTTGCAATTTTTAATTTAGATGATGAGAAAATGACGGTTTTGGATATTGAACCTAAAAACGATTTGGCACTTGCTGACGGAATACTCAGAAGCGCACTGCATAATGCCGTTTGCGCAAAGGTTATGAAGGCTTATTATAACGAAAATTCGCCTGTTGAAATTTTTGAAAAACTTAAATTTATTCTTGATGAAAACGAGAAAACTTTAAATATCAATAAGCTTTTTGAAAGTTGTTGCAGTTGCGCAAATAAAAACACTTGATTTTTGCAATTACTTGTGTTAGAATTGGTGTGTTAACGATTAGGAGGAATTATAAATGGAAGCTTTACAGATTATATTAGGTGTTATTTTAGGAATACTTTCTATAGCAATAGTTGTTCTTGTTCTTTTCCAGCAGGGAAGCCGTGCAGGTATTCAGGGCGCTATTTCAGGTGCTGCAGAAACCTTCCTTTCCAAAAATAAAGCAAGAACAGCCGATGCTTTCTTTAAGCGTCTTACCGCTATTGCAGCAGTTGTATTCTTCATTCTTGCTGTTGCAGCTACAGTAGTGGCAACAATTATTGCAAAATAATTTTAAAACCAAAGATTAAAACGGAAGTCATTTTTTTGACTTCCGTTTTTTATTTTTTATAAAAAATAGGTGCTAAACTGAAAATAATATGTTATAATTAATCTGTATAAAATTTACGGAGGAAGAAATGCTTAATTTTATTTACGGACGTGCCGCAACCGGCAAGACTTATGAAACCTTAGAGAGAATAAAAGAAGCTACCCAAAAGGGTGAAAGGGTAATTTTTATAGTGCCCGAACAGTATTCTTTTGAGAGCGAAAGAAGTGTGCTGTCCCTTCTTGGCGATAAGGATGCACACAAGGTTAGTGTGCTTAGTTTTTCCAGTCTTGCTGATACTCTTAGCGTACTTTGCGGCGGCAAGGCAAGGAGAGTTCTTACCGATGCCGATAAAATCCTTTTTATGAATAAAGCACTTATGACTTTAAAGGACGAGCTTTATTTCTGGCGCAAATATCTTTCTTCTCCGGGATTTGCTTCTAAAATAGTGGATATGATAGGCGAATTTAAAATAAGTGCGATTTTTCCCGAAGATTTGGAAAAAGCATCAAAGGGGCTTTCCCATTCCTTTTTAAAGGAGAAGATAGAAGCCCTTGCGCTTATATACAGAACCTATGATGCTATTCTTAAGGGCAGATTTATTGATCCTGCCGATAAGCTTGAAAAATTATATAATGATTTAAGCGTAAACAAATATTTTGAAGGAAGTACCGTTTTTATCGACGGATTTAAAGGCTATACAGGACAGCAGTACCGTATAATTGATGCTATTTTATCCCAAAGTAATTCTCTTACCGTTACTGCTCTTTGCGAAAAAAGCGAAGAAAGCGTAAAAGAAATATATGCTAATACATATGAAGCGGTAGAGAATATAAAGAATATTGCATCCCGTCACCGTGTTAAAATCGGTGAGGAAATTTATCTTTCGAAGCCGTTTTACGAGACCGAAACTATGGCAGAGGTAGAGGGTGTGCTTTCGGGAAATATAAACGGGGACTGTGAAAATGGCGAAAATATCGGTTTTCTTGTAGCAAAAACTAATAGTGATGAAGTGACCTTTACAGCCCGTACTATTCGAAGACTTGTAAGAGAAAAAGGATACCGCTACCGTGATTTCGTAATTATTGCAAGAAATCCCGAACTTTACGAAACGGCAATAGAAAGAGAATTCTCTGATTATGATATTTCTTGCTTTTTCGATAAACGAATCCCTCTTACTAACTCTCCCATTTTTTCTTTTGTGGATTCTGCCCTTTCTTGCGCTCGGTCTATTGATAGTGAAGAGCTTTTCCGTTTTATAAAAACGGGACTTGCCGTTGAACTTACCACGGAAGAGGTAAGCGAACTTGAAAATTATGTATATCTTTGGAATATAAAAGCAATAGGCTTTGAAAGTGAATGGGATATGGATCCCACCGGCTTTAGTGAAACAAAATCGGAAAAGGAAGAGGAAATAAAGGAAACCCTCAAAAGACTTAATGCTTTAAGAGAAAAGGTTTTGGCTCCTTTACTTTTATTGCGAGGCCATTACGGTCAAACGGTCAGAGAAAAGGCGTATGCCATTGCCAAGCTTTTTGAGTTTTCAAAAACTAACGAAAAAATGAAGGTTATGCTTTCCTTTATGGAAAAGGATTTTTCTGCCGAAGATATGGATGCCTTCCGTCAAAGCTGGGACCTTTTTATGTCCTTGCTTGACGGTATTGTAAGATGCTTTGGTGATGATATTGTTTCTGATACGCAGTTTAAAGAAATGCTCACCATTTCCTGCCAGACTACAACCATAGGCAGAATTCCGCAGATGCTTGATGAAGTTACCTTCGGCGCCGCCGACAGAATACGTCCCTCCCGTCCGAAAGTGGCATTTATTCTGGGAGCCAATCAAGGCGAATTTCCAAAAACACCCGAAAATAACAGTATTCTCGGCAACAATGAAAGAAACACTCTTATAAAAGCGGGACTAAAGGTACGAAACAAAACCATGTTTTTAACTTTGGAAGAAAATTTGCTTGTGTATTCTTGCTCCTGCTGTCCGTCTCAAATGCTTTTTGTATGCTGTAGTGAAATAGGCGCTGACGGCAGTACAAAAGAACCGTCAATACTGTTTGAAAGTCTTCGTAATTCCTTTAAAAACGCAAAGGAATACTGCGAGCCTTCTGAAAATCTTTCTGTTGAAAATCTTCCCGAAACACAGAAATCGGCAATGCAAACCCTTTATAGATTTGCTCAGCTTAATAAAAAGGGCGCATCTACTTTAATAGAAGCCGCCGTTACCGATGATGAAAAAAGGGAAGAGCTAAGAAGGGTTATTGAATCGTCACAGAATTATAACCGAACCCTTTCAAGCGAAAAGGCAAAGAAGCTTTACGGTAACAACATTCCCTTGTCAGCTACCCGTTTTGATACCTTCTTTGGCTGTCATTTCAGATTTTTCTGTAAATACGGACTTAATACCTCCATTATTCAACCGGCAAAGCTTGACGTTATGCAGAGGGGTACAATAGTACACTTCGTGCTTGAACAGTTTTGCAATAACCATCTTGATGATATCGGAAGTGTTACAGCCGAGCAAATCGTTGAAGAAACAAAGAAATATATAATGGATTATTTTTCCTCTATAAAGGGGAGTATGTCTCTTTTTGACGAAAGATTTACCTTTCTTGTGGAAAAAATCGGTGAAGCTATTATAGAGGTAATAGGAAGAATTGTAGCGGAATTTTCGCAAAGTCAGTTTAAACCTGAAAAATGTGAGGTTTCCATAGGTAATGACGGCACAATCCCTACAGTTACCTTTCCTTTTGGGAAAACAGGTAAACTTTCTCTTTACGGAAGTATTGACCGTCTTGACACTTGGGGCAGTTATATAAGGATAGTTGACTATAAAACGGGAAGCAAAATCTTTAAGCTTTCCGACACGGTTTACGGACTTAATATGCAAATGCTTCTTTATCTTTACTGTGTTATAAGAGGAAATAATCCCGAGTATAGAGGGAAAAATCCTGCAGGAATACTATATTTGCCTTCAAAACGCGACCTGAAAAAATCGGGACTTTCTATGAACGGAATTATATGTGCCAACAGCGATGTAGTTACCGCTATGGAAAGCGAAAATGAGGGTAAATTTATACCGAAATTTAAAATAAATAAAGACGGTACACCCTCTAAAACTAATGCTTCCTTTATTCCTGAAGAGGCATTTGATACAATATTTGACCACATTGAAAATCTTGCAAAAAAAATGGGAGAAGGATTACACAGCGGTGACATTTCGGCTGTTCCTATGGAAAGCGGAGAGTACAGCGCCTGTATGTACTGTGATTATAAGACGGTATGCTCAAGGTCGGATAATGCCGAATTTAAAAAAGTAGAATCCTTTAAAAACGATGAAGTATTCGCAATAATGAGAGGAGATGAGGAAATTGAAGTTTGATGAACTAACTCCGTCACAGCAGGCGGCAGTCACACAGCAGGGAGGTATCATAGTTTCCGCCGCAGCAGGTTCGGGAAAAACTGCCGTGCTTGTTCAAAGAATAGTAGATAGACTTACTTCAAAAGAAAATCCTCTCAGCGCCGATAGATTATTGGTGGTAACCTTTACGGTTGCGGCGGCTGGAGAAATGCGCTCAAGAATAGAAAAGGAGCTTGATTTATACTGTAAAAATAATCCCGATGACAAGAATGCCGCAAGACAAAAGCTCCTTATAAGAAGCGCAAGAATAAGCACAATTGACTCCTTTTGCATTGATTTGGTAAGAGAAAACTTTGCTAAAGCAGGGGTTTCTCCCGATTTTAAAATTGCAGATGAAAAAGATATTGCCGCAATAAAAGATACGGCTTCAACCTTTGTTTTTTCAAACTATTTTGCCGCAAGAGACGAAGAATTTTTAGACCTTCTTGATGCTTTCGGCTCTATTTACGATGAGAAAAATCTTGTAAGGGCTGTTGACGAAATTTACGAAAAAAGTCAGAATATGCCTTTCCCTCAAATGTGGCTTTCCGAGATGCTGTCTGCATACGAAGAAAAGGCTTTTGAAAAATGGAGTGAACTTGCCTGCAGGGAAGCAGAAAAACTTATTAAAACCGCTATGCGTTATATTTGCGCCGCTAAGGATGTATGCGAAAAAGACAGCGACGTAAAAAATGCATATCTTCCGAGTTTTCTTTGCGCTTATGAGCAAAGCGAAAAAATTGTAGAATATCTTAAAAATAATGATTGGGATAATGCTTTAAAATGTGTTACCGCTTTCTCTTTCAGCAGATTCGCATCCATAGCGGGTTCTCAGGATAATCCCGTTGCCGTTATGGCTAAAAAGCTTAGAGATTTATGTAAAAAATCGGTTGAAAAGGTTGGCGCATTGTTCTCAGTAGAACGCAGTCTGGCTAAACAACGCTTTATAGAAGGCGCACCGTCGGGCAAAAAGCTTATCGAAATAACAAAAACGTATTGTGATGAAGTGGATAAAGTTAAAAAAGAAAAGAATTTATATACCTTTTCGGATATTGAGCATTTTGCTTTTTCTCTTATTTGCTATGAGCAGGACGGTGAAATCTTTTTAAAAGAAGATGCAAATGAATATATAGGACAGTATGATGAAATTTTAGTTGACGAGTATCAGGATGTAAATAACCTCCAAGACAGATTTTTCTATTATTTGTCTGATTTTGGCTCTCATCTTTTTGTGGTAGGCGATGTTAAGCAGAGTATTTACGGATTCAGAGGCGCTAATCCCGAGAATTTTATCTCAGCTATTAAAGATTCGGTTGACTATAGCGAGGCAGAGGATGGCGACAGAAAATCCATAATACTTGATGCTAATTTCAGAAGCCGTAAAGGAGTTTGCGAAGGGGTAAACTTCCTGTTTAACCAACTTATGACCGAGGAAAATTGCGGTATTGATTATTTTAAAACTCAGCGTCTTTATCCCAAAGCAAATTTCCCTGAACTTGATATTCCTGCAAGTGAATTTCATCTTGTTGACTCACAGGGCGCAAATGAAAAGGAAGCGGAGGCCAAGCATATTGCCTCTTATATAAAGGAAATAATGTCAGGCGGCAAGGTTATAAAGGATAAAAAAACCAAAGAGTTACGTACGGCGCGTTACGGTGACTTTGCAGTTATAGTACGTGCTATGAAGGGTAACGCTTCCATTTTGGTAAAGGCCTTTAATGAAGCGGGAATACCCGTAACCTATGCTAAAGACAGTTTCCTTGAGAGCAGAGAAATATCTATTATACTTTCTCTTTTGAGTGTTATTGATAATCCCGTAAGAGATGTGACGCTCCTTTCGGCAATGATGTCTCCCGTATTTAACTTTACGGCTGATGATATGGCAGAAATACGTAGTAAAAACAAAAAAGCGAGTCTATATTCTGCAGTTATAGAGGCTTCAGTCAGTAACGAAAAGTGCCGAAGCTTTTTAGAAAAAATTGCCGATTACCGTAGAAGCGCAGTAATACTTACCCTGCCAAAGCTGATTTCAAAAATCTATGACAGCACCAATCTTTTAAGCATTGTTCAGATGATGGAAGACGGTCAGGCAAAAAGTGCCAATCTTATTCATCTTATTCACCTTGCGGAAAATTACGTAGCATCGGGCAATCAGAGTATTTCAGGCTTTATTAATAGCCTTCAAAGAGTAGGGGACGGAAAAATTAAAGGCGCCACTCTTTCGGCAGGTCATGATGCGGTAAGGATTATGAGTGTTCATAATTCAAAAGGTCTTCAGTATCCTGTATGCTTTTTTGCCTTTGCAGGTGCCGCATTTAACACTATGGACCAGAAAAAGTCACTCATAATAGAAGAAAATTACGGCGTGGCATTTAATTATTATAATGATGACGGTAAAATTGACACCATAAACAAAAAGCTTCTTATACGTTTTTCTAATTATAATCTTTTAAAAGAAGAACTAAGAATGCTTTACGTTGCTCTTACCCGTGCCGAAGACCGACTTATTATAACAATGTCGCGTAAAAATCCTTATTCCGAAATTGCCAAAGCTTCTGTAAAGCTTATTGCAAGTAATGGCGAAATAGGAGAAGATATATACACGAGTGCAAAATGTTATGCCGATTGGCTTGTCCCCTGTATGCTTTTGCATCCTGATGCAAAGCAACTAAGAGCAATGGCTGAGGAAACAGCATTTTCGGTTTTGTCGGGCGAAAATATGCTTATAAAGGTATTTAAGGAAAATGAGGACACTATTCCCGAAGTTCCTGCCGCTACTCAATCACCTGATTATGAGCTATCAATGGAGATAAGAAAAAGAATAAATTATGTTTATCCTTTTGATGCACTTAGAAGTATAGAAGCAAAAGCGTCGGTTTCCGATATTGCCCATAAAGCCGAAATTGGTGATTACGATTTTACTTCACGCCCCGGATTTTTAAGTGAAAACGGACTTACTCCAACCGAGAGAGGTACTGCTGTTCATACCATTATGCAGTTTATGGATTATAAGGCAGCAAGAGAAAATTTCGAAGAGGAAATCGAAAGACTTAAAGAGTGGGAGTATATAACCGAAGAACAGGCAAAGGTTGATACCGTTCATATAAAGCGCTTTATTGAAAGTGATTTGTTCAGCCGAATTATTGCGGCAAAAAGCGTTGAAAGAGAAATGCAGTTTTTAACCTTTATGTCTGCTGAAAAACTCATTGAAAATATAGACGATGTGCTTAAGGATGAAAAAATAGTTGTTCAGGGAGCGGTTGACCTTATGTTTATGGAGGATGACGGTATTGTTATAGTTGACTTCAAAACCGACAGAGTAAATGACGAAAGAAGACTTATTGAATCTTACTGTCAGCAACTTAGAATCTATGCCGATGCCTGCAGTAAAATAACAGGTCTTAAAGTTAAAGAAAAAATTATCTATTCTCTTGTTTTAGACCGTAGCATTGTGGTATAATAACAATTATAGTTTGTCGAAACGCTCAAAAGCGCTTCGACTAACTAAAACCATTATAACCAATATATAAAAAATAGGGAGGAAAAAATCTTGCCTTTAATTAGTTTTAATTCTTTAAACGGTACCCAAATACTTTTTTTGCCGGGAAATTCTTTTACCACTACACTTGTGTCCTTTAATTTTTATATGCCTTTAAAAAAGGAAACAGTATCTCACTATGCGCTGCTTCCCGAAATTATGGCTACCTGCTCTAAAGACTTCCCCGATTATTTAAAGCTTAATTATAAGTTATCGTCTCTTTACGGCGCAGACGTGGTTACTTCTTCTTCAAAGGTGGGTAACTGTATTTGCGTAAAATTTACGGTGTCCTCAATAAATGATAAATATGCTTTTGACGGGCAAGAAGTAACAAAGGAAGCGATAGAACTTCTTTTAAATCTTATTTTCCGTCCTAAAACCGAAAACAAAGCTTTTTGCAGTGATGACCTTAAACGCGAAAAGCGTAAGCTTATTGACCGTATAAAAGGAGAGCTTAACGATAAGCGAACATTTGCAAGAAACCGTCTTACCTGTGAAATGTTTGAAGATGATCCGTTCGGTCTTTATAAGTTAGGTGATATTGAATCGGTAACAGCTATAAGCGGCGAGGAACTTTATGAGTCCTGGAAAGCAATGCTTTCCAGCGGATATTTAAAGATACACGTAATTGGCGAAAAAATGCCTGACGGATTAGAGGAAAGTATCAGTAAAGAACTTTCTGTATTTGACAGAAAAAATATCACCGATATCTATAATGTAACTGCCCTTAAGGAAAGGGAAACGGAAAAGACAGTAACAGATTATTTTGACGTTGCTCAAGGAAAGCTGGTAATGGGATTCTCTTGTCCCGACGGAGATGATGATACCTCTCTTGACGTAATGCTTATGAATGATATTTTCGGAGGCGGCCCTTATTCAAGGCTTTTTACCAATGTAAGAGAAAAAATGAGTCTTTGTTATTATTGCAGTTCTCAGGCTGTTCGTAATAAAGGCTTTATGATGGTTGACAGCGGAGTGGAAAAAGAAAATGCCGAAAAGGCAAAAGAAGCAATTCTCGGTCAGCTTGAAATAATGAAAAAAGGCGAGTTTTCCGATTTTGAATTTTCTTCGGCTGTTAAAAGCATTAAAGATTCTCTTCGTTCATATAAAGACAGTCAGAACGGACTTGACGTATGGTACACCTTAAAGGCGATAAACAAAACGGTTTATTCGCCCGAAGAAATAAGCGAAAAAATAGAAAAAATCACAAAACAGGATGTTATGAATGCTGCAAACCGCGTTAAGCTTAATACGGTTTATATGCTTCTTCCTAAAGAAAAGGAGGGCGCCTAATGGAAAAACAGATATTTAAAGACCGCTTTGATAACAGTTATGTTTGTTTTACTCATAAAACGGGGCTTAAAGTGTATGTTATGGAAAAACCTGATTTTTCCTCATCATACGCACTTTTCGGAACAAAATACGGTTCTATTGACACCTGCTTTTCTACCGACGGAAAAAATTTCACCAGCGTTCCCGAGGGTATTGCGCACTTTTTAGAGCATAAGCTTTTTGAAAGCGAAGACGGAGATGCTTTTTCAAGATATGCCGAAACGGGAGCATCAGCCAATGCCTATACTTCCTTTGACAGAACCTGCTATCTTTTCTCTTGCAGTGATAGATTTGAGGATAATTTTAATATTCTTCTTGATTTTGTTCAGCATCCTTATTTTACCGCTAAAACTGTTGAGAAAGAGCAGGGAATTATCGGTCAGGAAATAAGAATGTATGATGACAGCCCTTCGTGGCGAGTACTTTTCAATATGCTTAGCGAGATGTACTTTGAGCATCCCGTAAGAATTGATATTGCAGGTACTACCGAAAGCATTGCAGAGATTACCGACAAGCTTCTTTACGAATGTTATAATACCTTCTATAATCCTGCAAATATGTTTATATGCGTTGCAGGAAACGTAAGCGCCGAAAAAATTGCAAGTATGGTAGAAGAAAATATACTTGATAAAGAACCTGTTAACGTAATAAGAGGTACGGTTAAAGAGCCCGAAAACGTAAGAAGCAACTATATCGAACAAAAGCTTGAGGTAAGCGTTCCAATGTTTTGTCTGGGCTTTAAGGATTATTGTGAACATCCCGAAAAAACGGCAAAAGAAAGAATTGCTATGGGTGTTACCTTAGATGTTCTTGCAGGAGACTGTTCATCTCTATATAAAGAGCTTATTGATGCTGAACTTATAAATGATGATTTTGAAACCGAATACTTCACAGGTAACGGTTACGCATCAGTTATGTTCTCGGGTGAAAGCGAAAAACCAATTGAAGTAAAGGAAAGAATCATTAATGAAATAAACCGTCTTTTAGAAAACGGTATTGACAGCGACCTTTTAAATACTGTAAAATGTGCTATGTACGGTGACGTGCTCAGACGTTTCAACAGTTGCGAAAATCTGGCTTCTCAAATGGCTGAATGCGCAATGTTCGGATATTCGCTTTTTGAGGATCAGGATATTATAGCTTCTGTAAACAGCGATGATATTATGAAGTGCCTTTCTGTTTTAAAGGAAGATAAATCGGTATTGTCGGTAATTAAACCACTATAGCAAATGAGAGGAAATTGATATGACTCATAATATTGAAATTTTCGGTATAGAACTAACGGTGAAGGAAATAGCCTTTAGTATAGGCGGTTGGAGTATTTATTGGTACGGTATAATTATTGGTTTCGGTTGTCTTCTTGCTCTTATTTACGGAATGAAATATGCGCCAAGATTTAATCTGAACAGAGATAAAATGCTTGACGTTGTAATCGTTACTATTCCTGTTGCAGTTCTTTGCGCAAGACTTTATTACTGTATATTTGATAATGAGACAGGGGATAGAATAGATTCATTCAGAGAATTTTTCGGTATCGGCACAGGCGCAGGATTTTCGGGACTGGCTATATACGGCGGTATTATAGGCGCTTTTTTGTGCGGTGCTTTAATGTGTAAAATAAAGAAAATCAAAATTCTTGATATGTTCGATTTGGCTTCGGTTGGCTTTCTTATCGGTCAGGCAATTGGCCGTTGGGGTAACTTTATAAATCAGGAGGCCTACGGTACTGTAACAGGCAGCAGCTGGTGGGGAATGACAAGTGAAACCACAAGAATGGACCCTGACATTTATGCTCTCGGCGGCGGACTTGTGCATCCTTGCTTTTTGTACGAATCTGTTTGGTGCATAATCGGTTTCTTTTTACTTAATCATTTTAGCAAAAAACGTAAATTCAGCGGTCAAATCTTTTTAATGTACGGTGTATGGTATGGATTTGGCAGATTCTTTATTGAATCAATCCGTACAGACCAGCTAACATGGGGAGGAAGCAGAATCCCCGTTTCTATGGTTGTTTCAGGCTTTGCCTTTGCAGTTTGCCTTATTATGCTTTTTGTTTTAAATAAGAAAAGTAAATTGGCGGCAGAGGCTGTTCCTTATGAATCCTTATTTGATACCGAAGAGGAAAAAGAGGAAGCTGTATCAGAGAAAACGGTAGAAGAAAACATAGCTGAAGAAATAAAGGTTGAAGTATTGGAGGAAAATAACGATGGCACAGATAATTGACGGAAAAGCAGTAGCGGCTTATGTTAAAGGCAAAGCGGCTGATGAAGTAAAGGTACTTAAAGAAAAGGGAATAGACGTTTGTCTTGCTGTTATTTTGGTAGGAAATGATCCTGCTTCCACAGTTTACGTTGCAAATAAACGTAAAGACTGCGACCAGCTTAATATAGTATCAAAGGAATATGCTCTGCCCGAAGAAACCACTATGGATGAGCTTCTTACTCTTATTGATGAACTTAATAACGATGATAGTGTTCACGGTATTCTCTGTCAGTTGCCGTTACCTCGTCATCTTGATGAAACAAAGGTACTTAACGCAATTTCCCCAATTAAAGATGTTGATGCTTTTCATCCTGAAAACGTCGGCAGAATAATGATGGGTAAATATGATTTTCTGCCTTGCACTCCTGCAGGTATTATGGAGATGCTTGATTATTATAAAATCGACGCGTGCGGCAAAAACTGTGTTGTAATCGGCAGATCTAATATAGTGGGCAAACCAATGGCTATGCTGATGCTTCACGCTAATGCTACAGTTACTATTTGTCATTCAAGAACCAAAAATCTGCCCGAAATTTGCCGAACTGCAGACATACTTATTGCGGCAGTTGGCAGAGCGGATTTTGTAACACGTGATATGGTAAAAGAAGATGCTGTGGTAATTGACGTAGGTATAAACAGAAATGAAAACGGAAAGCTTTGCGGTGATGTTAAATTTGATGAAGTTTCTAAAGTTGCTTCTATGATTACTCCCGTTCCCGGCGGCGTTGGTCCTATGACAAGAGCTATGCTTATGTGTAATACCGTTACTGCCGCTAAAAAACAAAACGGTATCTGATTATGAAAAAAATAATTGCAATAATTCTTGCGTTGCTTATTTTTTCTGTTCCTGCTTTTGCCCAGACCACCGATACTGTGGAGTTAATCACTATAGACGGCGTTGATGTTTATGGTGTAGGCGATGAAGTTCTGGGAATGGATAAAGAAGAATTTAAGGAATATATTAAGGAAAATAATATTATTCTTTACGGTATAGCAAAGGATAAAAGCTTTGTTATTGAAGTAAGCTGCGAGGAAACAGAATTTTCAAAATCGGTAAAAGATTTTAAAAACATAAAACTATCTGATATAAAGGATTTCGCCGATAGCACGAATATTCCTAATTATAATATAGAGCAATTAGGCGATGCGGTATATATTATTAGAGATATCCCATCAAACGATAGTGAAAATGCTGTTAAAGTTCTTCAGTTTATTACTGTTAAACAGGAATTCCTTTATATAATTTCCATTACTGATGAAAAAAACACCGATATAGATAAAACTAAAAGCGTAATAAGCAGTATTGTATATAATTTATCGGAAACTCCGCAGTCAATATCTGTTTGGCATATAGTATTGGTATCTGTTGCTATTATTCTTGTTTTAATGATTTTCATTTTCGTCACCATAACTGTGATAAAGGATTTAAGGAAAAGAAAATCCGAAGAAGCAACGACGGAAGAAGAGTAAAGGAGAGTTGGCTATGGAAGAAAAAAATACCGAAGCAGTAGTTACTCAAGGTAAGAATAAGAAAAATGTTAATTTGACCACGGTTCTAATTAGCTCTGTACTTTCTCTTGTTATCGGTCTTGCGGGTGGTTTTGTATCATCTAAATATCTTATTTCTAAAATTCCCGAACCTCAGCAAAGCGGAGTTATAAATCAAAATCCTACAAATGTTACTATTGCGGTAGATGAAAAATCTAACTCCAATATTGAAGCGGTGGCAAAAAAGGTTTCCCCCTGTGTTGTTTTTGTGCGTACCAGTGAAGCTGTAGATAATTTCTTCGGTGGAAACAGTGAAACATCGGGTGAGGGAAGCGGAGTGATTTATTCCGAAGACGGTTATATTATAACCAACTATTCCGTAATCAAAAAAGCTACAGAAAACGCTAATATGAATATAGAGGTATTCTTGTCGGGAAATAAGAAAAAACCGCTTGAAGCCGAAATTGTGGGCTATAATATCTCTTATGACATTGCTGTATTAAAGGTTGAGGCAACGGGACTTGTTCCTGTGGAAATTGCAGATGTTAAAAAAATTGCGGTAGGTCAATACGTTGCTGCAATAGGTTCTCCCGGCGGAATAGACTATATGGGAACAGTTACCTATGGAATTATAAGCGGTGTAAAGAGAACTGCAGGAACCTCGGCAAGTAACGAGACGTCCCTTTCTCTTATTCAGACCGATGCTATAATAGGCTTTAACTTTACAGGCGGCGCTCTCGTTAATATAAAGGGTGAGCTTATCGGAATACCAAGCTCAAAAATTGTTGCCGAAAACGTAAACGGAATGGGTTTTGCAATACCTTCCGACAAGGTTAAAGAAGTGTGCGACAAGGTTATAGATAAGGGTGAATCGCCTGATCCTTATATAGGTGTTACATTCAGTGATTCATGGACTTCGCAACGTCTTGAAGAATACGGCTATCCTGCAGGTGCTGTAGTTGGTAATATCGTTGAAGGCGGTCCTGCTGAGATTGCGGGAATCAAAAACGGTGATATTATTACCGAATTCGGCGCAAATAAGGTAAGCGACTACGAAGCTCTTAAGAAACTGATTTCTGAGTGTAAACCGGGTGATACGGTTTCTGTAAGGTTCTACCGCTCAGGCAGATATTATAATACCGCCGTTACGGTAGGCTCAAATAATGCTCAATAAAAAAATTTCCAAGTATTAACACTTGGAAATTTTTTTATGCAAACCATTTAATTATTTCAGGGATTATGTATGTGGGAAGTGACATTATAATTCCTGCTGTTATAACACCTGCGGTTATAACGGGAAAGGCGTGTTTTATTCTGATATCCATAATATCAGCTACCAGCGCACCTGTCCATCCGCCTGTTCCCGGAAGAGGAATGGCAACAAGAACAAATAGTCCCCAAAGCTTATATTTTTGCCTTTTGCCTGTATCGGCTTTCTTTTTAGCTCTTTCTTCAAGCTTTATTGCCAGTTTTTTAAAGACTTTCGTTTTTTTCATCCATTCAAATATTTTTCGAATAAATAAAAGAATGAAGGGAATAGGAACCATATTGCCTATTACGCAAATAGGAAAGGCGATCCAAAAATCAACTCCTAAAACTGCCGCAGCGATAAGACCACCACGAAGCTCCAAAACAGGTAACAAAGATATAATGAAAATTGTGAGTTCAGGAGGAAGTTTGTCCTGAAAAAAGGTTGCTAATTGCTCTGCCATAGTAAATTTCCCTCTTGACGTTATTGGTTGAAAATTTGTCTTACGTAGTCGGTAATATTAACACCGTTTTTAAGGGGTGTGTATATAAGCATATATGCGAGAACACCCAGTATTATGAACATAAGACCGATAATTAACCATATAAGAATATTCATACTTTTATCTTTTGAAGGTTTAGCGTTTTCGTAATCGTCTGAGTCGTCATCACTTGACACAATAGTATCAGAATAGACGAAATCATTTGAAGCGTTTTCTTCTGTCTGCTCTGCAAAAATATCAAAGAAATTATCCTCTTTGTCGGGAATAACGATCTCTTTTATGTCTTCGCTTTCTTGGTCAGAAGCTTCGCTGTTTTCAGTTTCTTCTTCAATTTCACCAGAAGCTTCCTCGAGTTCGGTTAAAACCTCTTCTTCGTTGCATTCTTCATCAGTTTCGGTTTCTTCTTCTCTTGATTCTTCTTCGATTTCGTTAATGATTTCTTCTGAGGGCAGAGTTGCTTCTTCCATAACTTCTTCTACATCTTCGGTAATGGATTCTTGCTTTTCGGGTTCGCTGTCGGGTAAAATTACCGAATCGGTTTCGGGGGTGCGGCTTAAGGCTGAAATATATTGAAAAACAAGATTTTCTGCAACATCTTTTCTGAGACTTTTTTCGTCCGGCAAAAGAATTATAGACTGAGGACCGCTTTCAATAACGCAACCCGAAAGAAGACCGTCGGAGCTGACAAGGGGGAGAGCGCCCTCAATAATGGTTGTATTACTGTCGGGAGCAATACCGTATTCATCAGCAGATACATTGGTAAGTTGATGTCCGATAGCTTTGCTTATAAGCAAATAAAGTCCGTTTGGCTGATTTAGGTTTCCTACAATGATGATGACACGGCTTCTTCCTACTGCTTTTGAAAGACAGCTTACTAATTCTTTTGGGGAAGAAGTGCTGTTGTTTAAAACCCTGCAGTGACAACAGCCGCCTAAATTAAATTCAAATTCAAAATCTGATGGGGTTTCATAATATATAATATCAATTTTTAAATTCTGCATCATAATATTATCTCCGATGTATTATTCTTGTTGTTGAGGTTCTGAAGTACTCGGCGTATCGGGAGTGCTCGGCGTATCGGGAGTACTCGGCGTATCGGGAGTGCTCGGCGTATCGGGAGTGCTCGGCGTATCGGGAGTGCTCGGTGTATCAGGAGTGCTCGGTGTATCGGGAGTGCTCGGTGTACTGGGAGTACTCGGTGTACTGGGAGTACTCGGTGTACTGGGAGTGCTCGGTGTACTGGGAGTACTCGGTGTACTGGGAGTGTTCGGTGTACTGGGAGTACTCGGTGTACTGGGGGTGCTCGGTGTGCTGGGGGTGCTCGGTGTGCTTGGAGTGCTTGGTGTACCGGGAGTTTGATTAGTAGATGGGGTTGATGAAGTGTCAGATGAAGTATCAGATGAAACATCTGAAGAAGTGTGGGATGTATCATCTTCCGTTGAAGTACCGTTCGATTGCGGCTTCATATTTCTTGCTTCGTACCACGCCTTTGGATAGATAGGGGAGGGGTTAATAGAATAGGTAATATCGGAATTTCCATCAACAACTTCCTTAGCTATTACAACAATACGGGCATTATTAAATGCGTCGCTGGTTGTAACTAAAGTCAGGAAGGAATCAGTAGGTGACAATTTAGAATTGGTAATATAAAGATTTTTTGACTGAAGCTCGTTTGCCCAAGAGTTGAAGTCGTTTACACTCTTAAAGCCTGAACGTGAAAAGTCAAAGAGATGTCCGTCATCGTCTTCTTTTACGGCATTTGTTATAATAACTGCAAATACTTTGTAACTTCTGTCTTTATCTTCTGTGTGAAGGGAAATTATGTTGTTGTCTTTTATAAATGACAAATCTTGGAAGCTGTTGAGTAAGCCGAACATAGTTCCATCAGCCATATTCTGACCGTAAATAACAAGATTTTTACTTTCGTTTTCGGTGGAAATTTTGTTTCTGTAGTCAAAGAATAAAGCACCGTAACGGCTCTTTTGCCGGTTCATATTGTGACTTGCATAAAAAGAGTTATCGTTATACTGATAAACAGGATTATTTAGCTTTGTATCACCGAGTTTTATCCAAGCGGTAAAATCATTGTTTTCGGCTTTCAGTTTCGAGAATGCATCTGCTTTTGAAAGGGAAGAATAGATTTTTGCGGCAGACTCTAACTGAGAAAGATCGCGATGAATTTTGATGAAATAACTGCCTAAAATTGAAGTAAAAACAACAACAATGGCAACAACAGCCGCAAAGGCTATCTTTAACCAATTCGGAGTTTTTGAATTGGTTGCTTTTGCTGTTTTGAATATTTTACGCTTAGGCTTGTCTTCGTCGTAATCATCAACATAAATTTGGTCTTCGTCAAAGTTGTCAGCAGCCAATTCAAAGCCTTCGTCTAATGGTTCTTCGTTTCTGATAAAATCAGCAAAATCCTTTTCTTCAAAAACTTCAACATAATCGTTGTTGTTTTTATTTGTTTCGCTCAAAATGAAGGCGCTGATTTCTTCTTGGGGTAGGGAAGCAACAATAGGCTCTTCTAAGTCTTTATTATTCTCAGTATTCACTTTGTTTATTATAGACTCTTCAATAACCTCGCCGATTTCGGCATCGAGTTCTTCAATAATCTCATCGGCTTCGGTTTCGAACTCATCAAAAATCTTTTGAAGTTCGTCGTCTTTTTCATCATATAATTCTTCAACTGCGGATATTATATCTTCTTCCTCTAAAATAGGAGCTTGTTCTTCTTGCAGGAGTGTTTCATCCGAATTTATAGATATAGCTTCCGCCTTTACAATATTATTATTTATAAAATCCGGCTGTGAAGAAATTACAGAGAGGGAATCTTTGGTACAGGCTCCGTCTAATATTTCTGGAAGGGATGCAATATATCTTCTCATAAGGTCGAGAGCGGTAGCGCAAGAGTATTCTCTGATTTTTTCTCTGCTTTCATTTTCGGGTAGTCGGATTACACGGATCCAATAATTTTCGCCGTTATACATAGCAATATAAACGGTGCCGACTTCCTTTCCTTCACTTTTGGAGGGCCCTGCAACGCCTGTGATACCTATTCCGAGACTTGAATCGCTAAGTTCAAAAATGCCTTTAGATAGAGCGGCGGCAGTTTCTTTGCTTACGGCACCGTGATTTGCAAGTATTTCTTCGCTGACACCGAGTGCATTTTTTTTGACTCTGTTAGAATAAGCGCAAATGCCGATTTCGAGAACATCCGAAGCGCCAGAAACTGATGTGATAGCCTCAGAAAGCATACCGCCTGTGCAACTTTCTGCAGTAGAAACGGTAAGTCCTTCCTTTTTCAAAGCATCTACTGTTACTTCGGCAAGACTTCTTGTGCCCACTTCATAAATGCAGTTGCCAAAAGATTCTTTGATTTCATTTATGGCTTTATTGCAGATATTACTTGCTGTATTCATATCTTTGGCGCAAGAAGATATTTCAAGTCTTATTTTTCCGTCGGTGCTGTAACTGCTTATACGCACGGGATATTTGTTCTTTAAGGCTTTTATAACAGAAGAAAGCTGTACTGTATCAGCATCAAAAAGCTTTAGTTTTGCACGGGAAAGATATTTGCCCTTCTTTTCGGCAAAAAACGGTAAAATACAATCATCCGCAAAGGTTGGAAGCAAGGTGTAATCGTCGGGAATAACAAAGAAAATTTTGCTGAAAACTTTAAGAGAAAAAGCAGCAATACCGCTTTGTCGGTCAAAGCAAACCTTAGCGCTTTGCGGGAAGGATATCTTTTCATTACTGATTTCTTCACCTTTTCTTAAAAGACAGTTTTTGTATTCCTCGTTTGCTTTAAATCTAAGCTTATAATGTTGTTTTAACGCCTTTTTGGCAACCTCTGTATCACCGCATAGGAATATAACGCTACTTTCAACAGACGCTTCTTTAATTGCAGTAATAATATGCTTTGTATCATTAGAAGTAATAGTGCGCTCGGGAGGGGTGACTTCAAGTTGGCTGAGTAAAGTGCAAATTTGTTTTTCACAACCGAGTATATCTTCGTTATCCTTGCCCGAAGTAAAACAAATAATTTCAGTATGCATAGTGTTACCTTCCTTTAAAGCGCTTCACCGTCACGGGTGATGCGGGTATATATTGTTTCGTTGACAGCCTTTGTGAGAAGAGCATCAAATTGGAAAACGCTTTCTGCTTCTGCGCAGTCACTGATTGTCGGACGTGTTCTTGGATGCTTCGGAGTAAATACCGTGCAACAGTCTTCGTAAGGCAGTACCGAGGTTTCAAAGGTGTCTATTTTTCTTGAAATAACTATAATTTCTTCTTTATCCATTCCTATAAGAGGACGCAGAACAGGGAGTTCTTCGGTTACTATATCGGTAACTCCAATAGCAGGAAGCGTCTGACTTGCAACCTGACCGAGACTTTCTCCCGTGATTAAGGCTTTACTGCCTGAAGCAAGGGCAAGTCTTTCGGCAATTCGCATCATCATTCGGCGCATTATAAGGGTGAAGTATTCTTCCTTACAGTTTTCGGCAATGGCTTCTTGAATTTCGGTGAACGGAACAATAGCAAGACGAATGTCACCGCTGTATGCCGCTACCTTCTCAAGCAGAGTTTTAACCTTTTTTTCAGCCAAGGGACCCGTATATGGAGGACTTGCAAAATGAACAGCATTTAAAGTCAGACCGCGTTTTGCCATTAAATAGGCGGCAACAGGGCTGTCAATACCTCCGGAAATAAGTATGGTGGCTTTGCCGGAGGAACCTACGGGAAGTCCTCCTGCACCGTGAATTTGACCGGCGTGAATATATGCTGCATAGTCGCGTATTTCTACCGAAACTACAATGTCGGGGTTTTTAACATCCACTTTTAGATAGGGCATTGCCGATAAAATGGCGCCGCCTACCTGAGCAGAAATTTCGGGAGAGGTGAAGGGGAAAGATTTATCGCTTCTTTTGGCTATAACCTTAAAGGTTTTTACATTGCTTAAGGCAGGTCTGACGTAATCGGCGACTACCGATAAAATTTCATTCATATCTTTATTTAAAGAAGCGCAACGGCTGAAAGCGGCAATTCCGAAAATCTTGCTTACTCTGTCTATTGCTTCTTCAAAATTAAATTCTTCTTCAATAGGCTCAATATAAATGGTGGATTGAGCATTTTTTATACTGATTTTTCCTAAATCCTTAAGTCTTCTTCGTATTGTCTTTATGAGCATACTCTCAAATGTGCTCCTGTTAAGACCTTTAAGAACAAGCTCTCCGTTTTTGATAAGTATTATTTCTTTCATTATCTTTTAAACCTTCTCATTTTTTCTGTGATTTTAATTATGGTATTTTTAAGTGTTTCAACTTCATTTAATGTGTTTTCTCTCGAAAAACTTATACGTATGGCGCTATCAATTCTGTCGTTTGAAAGTCCTATTTCGCTAAGAACGTAGCTCCTGTGTCCCTTTGCACAGGCACTTCCTTTTGAAACAAAGATATTCTCCATAGCCAGAGCGTTAAGCATGGGCTCTGACTTATATCCGTCAATGGAAATATTAATTATATAGGGAAGCGCGTTTTCGGGGGAATTGATTTTTATTGCATCAACTTCCAAAAGAAGTTCTTTGGCTTTATCATAAAATTCTTGCTGAATGCTAAGCTGCTTATTTAAGTCGGGCAAATCTTTAACGGCAGCTCCGAGCCCTGCAATAAGGGGAACGCTTTCTGTTCCTGAACGAAGTCCTTTTTCCTGACCTCCGCCGTAAACTATGGGCTGAATATTTACTCCCGATTTTTTGTATAAAAAGCCGATTCCCTTTGAAGCGTGGATTTTGTGACCGCTTGCGCTTAGTAAATCAACACCCAAAGTTGATACTTTTATAGGAAGCTTTCCATAACCCTGAACGGCATCGCAATGAAGCAGAGCAGGGGAGCTTTTCTCTTTAATGATTTTTGAGGCAATTTCGATAGGCTGTATGGAACCTATTTCGTTGTTGACCAGCATAATTGAAACGAGTATGGTGTTTTTATCAATTTCTCTTCTTAAATCCTCTTCCTTTATGCATCCGTTGTGGTCGGGAGAAAGAAGCACCGTTTCAAAGCCGTCATCACTTAACTTTTTCAGCGCCTCAAGAACGGAAGGATGTTCTATTGAGGTGGAAATAATTTTTTTGCCCTTTTTCTTTAAGGCATTGGCGCAACCGAAAATCGCTAAGTTGTTTGCTTCGGTTCCGCTTCCTGTGAAAAAAATTTCTTCTGACCTTGCTCCAACGGAAGAAGCAACGGTTTTACGCGCATCATCAATTATTTCAAGAGCGGTTATGCCATGAGAATATGTGGATGAGGGATTTCCCCAGTTTTCAGTTAAAGTATTATTTATTGCTTCCACCGTTTTTTTACAAGGTTTTGTGGTGGCACTATTGTCGAGATATATCATTTCTTTTAAAGCATCCTTTTTTTACATACGTACATATACTCATATATTATATTATAAAATTTATAAATACGCAAGGATTTTTACTCTGTAAATGCTATTATTTTGCAAAAATATCGGGTTTGAAAAAAGTTTTTAAAAAAACAAAATTTTGCTTGATTTTTTTTGCGTTATGTAGTATAATACTTTAGCATTTGATTTCACCTACTCCTTTTAGGTGGGTTTGATGCCGAATAGTTCGACATTAAAGCGGATGGTCCTCTGTCGTATAACGGGTATGAACATCTGGAAAAATTTAGGAGGAAAATTAAAATGGACGCTATTAAGAAGTTAACTGAAGAATGCTTAAAGGCTGAGGCACCGGTTGTAAATATCGGTAGCACCGTAAAGGTACACGTACGCATTAAAGAAGGCGACAGAGAAAGAATTCAGATTTTCGAAGGTACCGTAATCGCTAAGAATAACAGTGGTATTTCTGAAACCTTTACCGTTCGCAGAGTTTCCTACGGTGTAGGTGTTGAACGTGTATTCCCCGTACATTCTCCCAACGTAGCTAAGGTTGAGCTTGTGAGAAACGGCCGCGTTCGCAGAGCTAAGCTTTATTATCTCCGTGATAGAGTTGGTAAGGCTGCTAAGGTTAAAGAGTTAATCGGCTAAGAAAAAAAGGGAAGGAGGCAACCTTAAGTTGTCTCCTTTTTTCTTTATACGGAGGAATGACTGTTTATGGAAACTGAAAATACTAAACAGAAGGAACCTATTTCCATTACTAAAGAGGCTTTTGAATGGTTTGAAGTGGTGGTAAGCGCTATGCTTGCCGTTGTAATTATTTTTACGTTTGTTTTCAGGGTTGCTACGATAGTGGGCGATTCAATGAAGGATACCTTTTACGAAAATGAAAAAATAATAATCACCGATTGGTTTTATACTCCTAAGGTTGGGGATGTTGTGGTTGTTTCCCGAAATGCAAGAAACGAATATCAGACCGATGACGGCGAAGGCCCGATTATAAAACGAATTATTGCTACCGAAGGTCAAACTGTTGATATTGATTTTGAAAGAGGCATTGTTTACGTTGACGGAGCGGCTCTTGAGGAACCCTATACAAGAACTCCGACAAATCTGCGTTATGATGTTCAGTTCCCTGTAAGAGTGCCTGAAAATCACGTTTTTTGTCTGGGGGATAACAGAAACGAATCGCTTGACAGCAGAAGCTCAAGAATAGGCAACGGCGGTATGATTGATGAACGCTATATTTTAGGCAAAGCAGTTTTCAGAGTTTTTCCTTTTGAAAGATTCGGAGGAATTGACTAATGAGCGAAGCGCAGTATATACAGTGGTTTCCAGGTCATATGACCAAAACCCGCAGACAAATGGAGAAGGAGCTCTCCTTAGTTGATGCGGTTGCCGAAATTGTAGATGCCCGTATTCCTGCTTCGAGCCGTAACCCCGATATACCAAAGCTTCTTGGTAAAAAGCCGCTGCTTGTTATTTTAAACAAATGCGATATGGCTGATAACGAAGTGACAAATGGCTGGATAAAATGGTTTGAAGAAAAGAATATAAAAGCAATAGCCGTTGACTGCAGAACAGGCAAAGGAATTGATAAATTCGTTCCGACGGTTAAGGAAATGCTTAGTGAAAAGCTTAAAGCAAATGCCGAAAGAGGTATGGCAGGTAAACCCTTAAGACTTATGGTGGTTGGTATTCCAAACGTTGGAAAATCAACCTTTATAAACCGAATGGCAGGGGTTAATAAAGCAAAGGCTGAAAACCGTCCCGGTGTTACAAGGGGTAATCAATGGTTTACTGTAGATAAACAGCTTGAATTACTTGATACGCCGGGTGTTTTGTGGCCTAAATTTGAGGATATGAGTGTTGGCGAACGCCTTGCATTTACCGGTGCAGTTAAGGATAATGTTGTTGACGTAGAGCTTCTCGGTATGAGGCTTGTGGAAATTCTCGCTGAATCTTATCCCGAACTACTCACAAGCCGTTACGGTAATATTGATTTGACAATGGATTCCTATGACCTGTTAGGCGAAATTGCCAAAAAGCGCGGTATGGTAATTCGCGGTGGCGAGGGTGATACTTTAAGAGCCGCTACTACTCTATTGCAGGAATTCAGAAATGCAAAAATAGGGAAAATTTCACTCGAAAGGGTTAATGAAAATGCCTGATTACAGTTATGAAAATTCCGCCGCCTTAAAGGGATATAAATATGTTTGCGGAGTTGATGAAGCAGGAAGGGGACCTCTTGCAGGGCCTGTTTGCGCCGCTGCCGTTATACTGCCCGAAGGAACGGTTATAGAAGGCCTTGATGACTCAAAAAAGTTGAGCGAAAAGAAAAGAGAAGCTCTTTTTGAAGTTATAAATAGTAAGGCAACGGCATATGGTATTGCCTTTGCAAGTGTTGAAGAAATTGAAGAATTCAACATTTTGGGGGCAACCTATATTGCAATGACACGTGCTGTGGAACAATTAAAAATAAAGGCTGACTATGTGCTTATAGACGGAAACCGCTTTCCGCCGCAGCTTGAAACTGATGGTGAATGTGTGGTTAAAGGTGACTCTAAAAGTATGTCGATTGCGGCAGCGAGTATTCTTGCTAAGGTGACAAGGGACAGACTTTTACTTGAATATGCAGAAAAATATCCACAGTATAGCTTTGAAAAGCATAAAGGTTACGGAACTAAAGCCCATATAGATGCTATAAGAGAGTTTGGCGTAACCGAAATTCACCGTCCGTCTTTTCTTAAAAAACTGCTATGAGCGACGTTTATTATCTCGGCAGAAAAGGTGAAGAGATAACGGTTGATTTTCTTAAAAAGCACGGTTTTTTCATCTTTAAAAGAAATTACCACAGTCGTTTCGGTGAAATTGATATCATAGCCGAAAAGGACAATTTGCTTTTGTTTGTGGAGGTAAAAACTCGTTTTGAGGATTTTTTGGTTGCTCCCGAAGAAGCGGTAGATAAATTAAAACAAAGAAGAATAAAGCATACGGCAAGAGATTTTATTTCAAAGCTTCATCTTGATTACCGTTACCGCTTTGATGTATCTGCTATTACGGTAAGGGTGGAAAACGGTGAGTATAAATTTTCTTTAAATTATATTAAAAATGCCTTTGAATAACCGAAAAGCACCCTTTCGGGTGCTTTTGGCAATTTAATTCTTTGCTTTAAATGTTGTACAAGCTGTTTCGCTACATTCACATGCGCTTTTGTAGCCTACCTGAATTGCACCGGCACAGCAACGGTCATCTTGTGTGTGATGAATACAGTGTGTTGCATCGCAAAGAATTCCGGGGATCGGTTTTTCACAAGAGTGGTTTTCCATAATATCATTTTCCTTTCAGACCTGTCGGTCAATAATATTATTGTCCGAAAAGAAAATATTATTTAGATTAAAAGGAGGGAATTTTTTGAAAATTTTTGGCATTTCTGATTTGCATTTATCATTTGGGAGCGATAAGCCTATGGATATTTTTTACGGTTGGGATAATCATACTGAACGTCTAAAGGCAAATTGGAAGCGGTTAGTAACAGATGAAGACGTAGTTGTTTTGCCGGGGGATTTTTCGTGGGCGCTTAAAATTGAGGAAGCATTGCCGGATTTTCGTTTTATAGATTCTCTTCCGGGCAAAAAAATTCTTTTAAAGGGTAATCACGATTTGTGGTGGTCAACCGCCAAAAAAATTCACGAATTTTTTGAAAAAGAAAATATTAAAACAATAGAAATAGTTTTTAATAACTCTTATGAAGCAAACGGTTACGGAATTTGCGGGAGCCGAGGTTGGTTTCCCGAAAAAGAAAGCGATAAAGCGATTGTAAGCAGAGAAGCAGGTAGGCTCAAAGCTTCTATTGAGTCGGCAATAATCAGAGGTCTTGAACCTATTGTTTTTATGCACTATCCGCCTGTGCTTAACGGAGCGGCAATCGAACCGATATTCAGCGTGTTAAAGGAGTACGGAATAAATACAGTTTATCATGGCCATATACACGGTTCGGGGCTTAATAGCAGCCCTAAGGAACACGAGAATGTGACCTTTAAACTTATTTCCTGCGATTGTATAGACTTTACTCCTTATTTTATTAAATAAAATTTAAAAATTTTTCCAAAAAATGTAGAAATTTTTAAAAATATGTGTTATAGTATATGTTGATAAATTTTGCGGAGGTATTTCCATGAGTTTAAAAAATGCAAAAAAAGTTGATACTAACCGTTATGAACTTGAGGTAGTTATCGACGGAGAAACATTCAGAAAGGCTCTTAGTGATGTAATGCGTCGTGAGAGCAAAAAAATCACCGTTCCCGGTTTCCGTAAGGGTAAGGCTCCCGTAAGCTTTATTGAAAAGTATTACGGTGCAGAAGCATTCTTCCAGGATACCTTGGACAGCCTTTATGGTGCGGCACTTGAGGAGGCTGCAAATGAAGCGGGTGTAGAAATTGTTGACGATAAGATGGACTTCGACCTTGTTTCTATCAGCAAGGAAGATGGCGTTGACTTTAAAGTAACCCTTACCGTTGTTCCCGAAATCGAAATCGGTGAATATAAAGGTCTTAAAGAAGAACGCCTTAAAGTAAGCGTTGACGACGCTGAAATCGAAGAGTCTGTTAAGGCTATGGCTGATAGAAACGCAAGAGTTGTTGCTGTTGAGGACAGAGCAGCTGCTATGGATGACATTACCGTTATTGATTTTGACGGTTATGTTGACGGTGTTGCTTTCGAGGGCGGCAAGGGTGAAGCTTATACCCTTACTCTTGGTTCAGGTCAGTTTATCCCCGGCTTTGAAGAGCAGATAGTTGGTAAGAATATCGGTGAAGAATTTGACGTAAACGTTACTTTCCCCGCTGAATATCACGCTGCTGACCTTGCAGGTAAAGAAGCGGTATTTAAGGTTAAGCTTCACGAAATCAAGAAGCGTGAGCTTCCCGAAATTGATGATGAATTTGCTAAAGACGTAAGCGAATTTGATACTCTTGCTGACCTTAAGGCTGACCTCAAAGCAAAGGCGCTTGAGAGAAAGCAGAAGGCTGCTGAAGACGAGACCGAAACAAGACTTCTCGATCAGATTATTGATTCTATTAAGGGCGAAATTCCTGAAGCTATGTATAATAACAGAGTTCAGCAGAACCTTCGCGACCTTGATTACCGTTTACAGTCTCAGGGTATGAGCCTTGAAAACTATATTAAGTACACAGGCGCTACCATCGAAGAGATTTCCAAGACCTATCGTCCTCAGGCTGAAAAGCAGGTTAAGATGCGTCTTGCTCTTGAAAAAATTGTTAAGCTTGAAAACATTGCTGTTAGTGACGAAGACGTTGACAAGAAGTATGAAGAAATGGCAGAGATGTACTCTATTCCTGCAGAGCAGGTTAAGGCTGCTGTTCCTGCTGAAGAGCTTAAGAAGGACATCGCTGTAGAAAAGGCTCTTGACCTTGTTAAGTCCAGCGCTGTTATTACCGACGTTGACGCTATCAGCGAAAAGGCTCCTAAGAAGCCTGCCGCTAAGAAGACTTCTACTGCTAAGAAGACCGAAGGCGATGCTGAAAAGAAACCTGCAGCAAAGAAGACTACATCTTCTACCGCTAAGAAGACCACAACTTCCTCTACAGCTAAGAAGACTACTTCTACCGCTAAAAAGGCTGAAGGCGAAACCGAAAAGAAGCCTGCTGCTAAAAAGACAACCTCTACCGTTAAAAAGGCTGAGGGTGAAGCTGAGAAGAAGCCTGCTGCAAAGAAAACAACTACTACCAAGAAGACTACTGCTAAAACAGAGGAATAATCTGATTATTAAAAGCGGTATTTGTGCATAATCATATATAATGGAGGTATTGTTATGGATATGAATTTAGTTCCTATGGTCGTTGAACAAACAAGCCGCGGAGAGCGTTCTTACGATATTTTTTCCCGTCTTTTAAATGACCGTATAATTATGCTTAACGGACAGGTTGACGATGCTTCCGCCAGCCTTATAGTTGCTCAGATGCTTTATCTTGAGGGACAGGATCCGGACAAGGATATAAGCTTTTATATCAACAGTCCCGGAGGAAGCGTATCTGCTGGTATGGCTATTTATGATACAATGCAGTATATTAAATGTGATGTTTCTACCATTTGTATCGGTATGGCGGCAAGTATGGGCGCATTCCTTCTTTCCAGCGGTGCAAAGGGCAAACGTTATGCTCTTCCCAATGCAGAGGTTATGATTCATCAGCCATTGGGCGGCGCTCAGGGACAGGCAAGTGATATTCTTATTTCTGCCCGTCATATTGAACGCACAAGAGAAAATCTTAATAAAATCTTATCCGAGAATACAGGTAAACCTTTAGATCAGATTGCTGTTGACACCGATAGAGATAATTGGATGACAGCAAATGAGGCTCAAGAGTACGGTATTGTTGACAAGGTTATCGCTAAGAGAGGTAACTAATGCCTACTAAAGATTCAACTAAACAGGTTCGATGCTCTTTCTGCGGTAAAACGCAGGAAGAGGTCGGCAGAATTATCGAAGGACCGGGAGTATATATCTGTGATTCCTGCATAAGCTTTTGTAACACTCTTTTGTATGGTGATGAGCCGGAGGACGCAAAACCCCGTCGCAAGACTCATAAAAACGAGGAAAAAGAATTTGTACTTCCAAAACCCAGAGAAATAAAAGAGAAGCTTGACGAATATGTTATTGGTCAGGAAGAGGCAAAAATCACTCTTTCGGTTGCCGTTTATAACCATTATAAGCGCATTTTCAAACAGAGTGATGAAAGTGTTGAACTTGCCAAAAGTAACGTCCTTCTTTTAGGACCTACGGGTGTTGGTAAAACCCTTCTCGCTCAGACTCTTTCTAAAATTTTAGAGGTTCCGATTGCTATTACCGATGCCACCACCTTAACCGAAGCCGGTTATGTGGGCGAGGACGTTGAAAATATACTTCTTCGTCTTATTCAGGCGGCAGATTATGATATTGAGAAGGCTGAACGCGGTATTATCTATATTGATGAGATTGATAAAATCGCAAGAAAAAGCGAGAACACATCCATTACCCGTGACGTAAGCGGTGAGGGTGTTCAGCAGGCGCTTCTTAAGATTCTTGAAGGTACGGTAGCAAACGTTCCGCCTCAGGGTGGAAGAAAACATCCTCAGCAGGAATTTATACAGATAAATACAACCAATATTCTATTTATATGTTCGGGCGCATTTGACGGTATTGATAAGATTATCGAGCGCAGAATCGGCGGCTCAAGCCTTGGATTTGGGGCAGATGTTAAATCTCCAAAAAGCAAAGAAGCTATTGCGGCTGCTGAAAATGCAACCCATCAGGACCTTGTGAAATTTGGGCTTATCCCCGAACTTGTGGGCAGACTTCCCGTTGTTACAGGTCTTAAGGGTATGGATAAACAAACCCTTATTCGCATTATGACCGAACCTAAAAACTCCATTGTTAAACAGTATCAGGCGCTTTTTACCCTTGATGGTGTAGAGCTTATTTTTGAAAAAGAAGCGTTAGAGCGCATTGCAGAGCTTACCATTGAGCGTAAAACGGGCGCGAGAGGTCTTCGCTCTATTATCGAAGCCACCCTGCAACCGCTTATGTATAATACTCCTTCTGAAAGCAATATAAAAACAGTAACAGTTACAAAAGCCACAGTAGATGGAAAAGAAGCTGTTATTGAATATAAGGAATAATTTAAACCACCGATTAATAAAAATCGGTGGTTTTCGTTATACAACAAAATAATTCTTCGAAAAGTTATTTCGGAGAATTATTTTTTGCGTTGCTCTCATTGACAATGCGGGAATTTTAGGGTATTATAAATAAAAAACAAATCGAGGTACGGTATGGATAACAGAAATTTAAGTATGCTTATGGACCTTTACGAAATGACCATGGCTAACGGAATACTGGATAGTTCAATGGAGGGCACCATTGCTTATTTTGATATGTTTTTCCGCCGTGTTCCCGAGGAGGGCGGATATGCTGTAATGGCAGGACTTAACCAGCTTATCGACTACTTTAAAAACCTTTCGTTTAGTGAAAGCGATATTGAGTATTTAAGAGGGTTAAATCTTTTTGATGAACGCTACCTTGATTTTCTTAAAAACTTTAAATTCGAGTGTGATGTATGGGCAGTTCCCGAAGGAACACCGATTTTTCCAAAAGAGCCTATTATTACGGTCAGAGGCCCTATTATGCAGGCTTTTCTTGTGGAAACTATGGTGCTTCTTACAATTAACCATCAATCTCTTATTGCTACCAAGGCTAACCGAATTGTAAGAGCGGCAGAGGGAAGACCTGTACTTGAATTTGGTTCACGCCGCGCTCACGGATATGACGGAGCGGTATATGGCGCAAGGGCGGCAATTATTGGCGGCTGCACGGGTACTGCTTGCGTTCTTTCGGGTAAAGATTTTGACGTTACTCCTTCGGGCACTATGGCGCATAGCTGGGTACAGCTTTTCGAAAGTGAATATGAAGCCTTTAAGACATATGCTCAAAAATATCCCGACAGTACAACACTTCTTGTAGATACCTATAACGTACTTAAAAGCGGTATTCCGAACGCTATTAAGGTCTTTGATGAAGTATTAAAGCCTATGGGTAAACATCCGCGAGGCATAAGAATTGATAGCGGCGATATCACCTATATCACCAAAAAAGCAAGAAAGATGCTTGATGATGCAGGGTATGAAGACTGTAAAATCGTTGTTTCAAATTCACTTGATGAATATCTTATCAGAGATATGCTTATTCAGGGGGCAAAGGTGGATATTTTCGGTGTGGGCGAACGTCTTATTACTGCCGCAAAAGAACCGGTTTTCGGCGGTGTTTATAAGCTTGTTGCCGTTGAAAAGGACGGAGTAATTATCCCTAAAATCAAAATCAGCGAAAATACTGCCAAAATTACCATACCGGGTGTTAAAATTCCTTGGCGTCTTTTTGATAAAGAAACAGGAAAATGTATTGCTGATGTAATGACCTTGGGAGAAGAAAAAATAGATGATACGAAGCCCTATGAAATCTTCCATCCCGAATATACGTGGAAGCGTAAAACGGTTGAAAACTTTGTGGCTAAAAAACTTCAGGTTAAAATTTTTGAAAAAGGACAGCAGGTTTATGAAAGTCCCTCTGTCAGTGAAATTGCAAAATACTGTAAGGAACAGGTTGAGCTTTTGTGGGATGAAGTAAAACGTTTTGAAAAGCCTCATACCTATTATGTCGATCTTTCTCAGAAGCTTTGGGAACAGAGAAGCGAACTTTTGCATAAACATTCTAAATAAGGAGAAAGGATATGTTGAATATTATGAAGCGTATAATTGCTTTACTTTGCGCTGCTATACTTGTGTTTACACTTGTGGGTTGCGGCGAAAACAAAAAGGATGAAGGCTACAGCGTTGATATTGAATACTTTTTAAAAACAGGACAGGTTAAAGAAGCAGAGTTTGCTTTGGGAACTCCTATTAAGGATATTGAAAAGCAGATAGAAAAGCATATGAATGAAGAGAATGCAAATCTCTGTCAGGGAGAAGAAATAGTTCTTGTTGAAGGAACCGATTATAACTACTACAATGCTCCCGATTTTTATTATTACTATAACGTTGGTAATGAAGAAAAAGGTATTTCTTGTATCGTAGGATTTACCGATATATACGGATTTTCTGTAGGACAAACAGGTGAATATACCGTCAAAACAGCTTTGGAACAGGAAAAATTAGAGGTTACTGCCGATATTGCCGATGAAGACGAATTTTTCTTTATGCCCTTTAGTATTGAAAATTGCAGAAAACTTACCTGCTCTATAGATAATAACGTTCTTGTTTTCTACTTTGAAAATGATGTTCTTATTGCGGGAGTTATCTATAATACGGAAAATTGGGTAGCGTAGAAAGGAAGTTATATAAATTGAAGCTTACCTTCGGTAAAGGTGTTATTCACGGATTGCCGATTTTTCTTGGGTATCTTTCGGTATCTTTCGGTCTTGGTATAACTGCTGTGTCGAGCGGTCTTTCCTTTATTGAGGCGACAATTATTTCTGCTACTAATCTGACCTCAGCAGGTCAAGCGGCAGGTATTGAAATAATCGCTTCGGCAGGTACGCTTATAGAAATGGCTCTTACACAGCTTATAATAAATCTTCGCTATGCGCTTATGGGAATATCGCTTTCGCAAAAGCTTGATTCTTCTTTTGGTGTGCCTTCGCGAATGATTACCGCTTTTGGCATTACTGATGAGATTTTTGCGCTTACTTACTCACAAAAATCACCTATAACGGCTGCCTATATGCTTGGTATGATATTTATATCGTGGATTGGATGGACAAGCGGTACCCTAATAGGTGCTTTGGCAGGTTCTTTTTTACCTGCAGTTATAACGGGCGCTTTAGGTATAATGCTTTATGCAATGTTTGTGGCAATTGTTGTTCCTGTTGCAAGGGAAAATAAAAAGGTGCTTTTTGCTTCGCTGATATCCATAGCCTTAAGTGTTATCTTTAAATATCTTACAAGTCTGTCGGCAGGTTTTGCCATAATTATATGCGCGATTATCACTTCTGCTGTAGCGGCACTTGTGTTTCCCGTTAAGGAGGCGCAGGAATGAGTATTGCAATTTATATTTTTGTAATGGCAGGGGTAACATATCTTATCCGTATGATACCCTTTACGGCCTTCAGACGCAAGATAAAATCAAACTTTATAAAAAGTTTTCTTTATTACGTGCCGTATTCGGTTCTTTCTGCTATGACTTTTCCTTCCATATTTTATTCAACAGGAGAGTTTTATTCGGCTCTTTCGGGAACCGTTACTGCGCTTATACTCGCATATTTCAAAAAGCCGCTTATTGTTGTGGCGCTTTGTGCGGCGGCTGTATCTTTAGTTACCGCATTGCTGATTTAAAAAACAAAAACTACCGTAGCTTTAATCACTACGGTAGTTTTAATTTTGCCTTGATTATTAGAATTCAGCAGAGCCTGTGGTTCTGGGGAAGGGAAGTACGTCACGAATATTTGAAATGCCTGTTACGTACATAATAAGACGTTCAAAGCCTAAACCGAAACCTGCGTGCTTTGCACCGCCGAAACGGCGAAGGTCCAAGTACCAGCCGTATTCCTCTTCGGTGCCACCGATTTCTTCAATACGTTTAAGAAGAAGATCTAAGCGCTCTTCACGCTGACTTCCGCCTATAATTTCACCAATTCCGGGAACAAGGCAGTCAACTGCGGCAACGGTTTTTCCATCGTCGTTAAGGCGCATATAGAATGCCTTTATCTCTTTAGGATAGTTGGTAACAAATAGGGGCTTTTTGAACACCTCTTCGGTTAAATAGCGTTCGTGTTCGCTTTGTAAATCGCAACCCCATTCAACCTTGTATTCAAATTTATGACCGCTGTTCTGTAAAATCTCAACAGCTTCGGTATAGGTAACGGTTGCAAACTCTGAATCAATAACGTTTCTTAATTTATCCTTAAGTCCTTTTTCGAAATGAGCCTCAAAGAAATCAAGCTCGTTTTGACAGTTGTCGTAAATATAGGAAAGCACATATTTAAGCATATCGCGTGCAAGTTCCATATCATCTTCAAGGTCTGCAAATGCTATTTCGGGCTCAATCATCCAGAACTCAGCAGCGTGACGTGCAGTATAGGATTTTTCGGCACGGAAGGTAGGACCAAAGGTATAAACCTTGCCGAATGCCATTGCCATTGCCTCAGCCTGAAGCTGACCTGAAACAGTAAGGCTGGTGCCTTTGCCGAAGAAGTCTTCGCTGAAATCAACCTTGCCGTCCTCGGTTAAAGGAGGATTGCCAACGTCAAGAGTGGTTACTCTGAACATTTCTCCGGCACCCTCGGCATCACTTGTGGTGATAAGAGGAGTGTGAGCGTAAACAAATCCGCGTTCATTAAAGAATTTGTGTATTGCATATGCAGCTACAGAGCGAACTCTGAAAGCGGCAGAAAAGGTATTGGTACGGGGACGAAGGTGCTGAATGGTACGAAGATACTCAAGAGAGTGACGCTTTTTCTGTAAAGGATATTCAGGGGAGGATGCGCCCTCTACCGTGATTTCTTCTGCTTGAAGCTCAAAAGGCTGTTTCATTTCGGGGGTAGCTGTCAAAGTGCCCTTTACACAAATGGCAGAGCCTACGTTAAGAGCGGCTATTTCGTTAAAGTTATTTATAGCTTCCTCGTTATAAACAACCTGAAGGTTTTTAAAGGAAGAACCGTCATTGAGTTCAATAAAGCTTATGTTTTTGGATTGACGGGAGGTTTTTATCCATCCGCACACAGTAATGTGCTTACCTGTGTAAGTGCTTTCGTCATTAAACAGGTCTTTGATTTCGGTACGTTTCATACATACATCTCCTAAAATATTAACATATACACTTATTATACACTTAAATTCCCAAAAGGTCAATTTTAACTTGATATATTTTGCAATATATTTTATAATAATATATAATAATTTATTGTTTTTAGCTTTTTTAGGAGTTTTATTATGACAGATGCGCAGTTTATTAAACTGAGAAGAGATATTATCCGCAAGGAATTTTCAAATATGAACGACCGTCAGTTTGAGGCGGTAACCACAGCCAAGGGCCCTGTACTTGTTCTTGCAGGGGCAGGAAGCGGAAAAACAACGGTTCTTGTAAACAGAATTGCTTATCTTGTAAAATACGGTGATGCTTATAATAGCGACGTTGTTCCGTTCTTTAATGAATTTGAAACCGAGGCTATGGAAGGGTATCTTAGTGGAAAGACAGAAAGTATTAACAGCGATATTTTAGCGGTTGACCCTGTAAGCCCTTGGAACATTCTCGCCATAACCTTTACAAACAAGGCGGCAGGTGAATTAAAGGATAGAATTACAGCAAAGCTTACCGATGAAGGACTTGATATATGGGCAGGTACCTTCCACTCTATTTGCGGCAAAATTTTGCGTCGTCACGCTGACCTTTTGGGTTATGATGCTCATTTTACGGTATATGATACCGATGACCAAAAACGTCTTTTAAAGGAAATTATTAAAGGCTTTAATATTGATGATAAGGCTTTCCCCGTTAAAGCGGTTTTAAACGAAATTTCTCATTCTAAGGATAGACTTATTTCTCCCGAAGAATATCGCGCCCAGTTTGGTACCGATTACAGAAAAAAGGTTATTGCCGATATTTACGAGGCTTATGCTAAAAATCTTAAAGAGTTTGATGCTATGGACTTTGACGATATGATAGTTAACACCGTCCAGCTTCTTAAGAATTTCCCTGACATAAAAAGAAATTATCAAAGAAAATTCAGATACATAATGGTGGATGAGTATCAGGATACTAACTATGCTCAATATATGCTTGTTAAACTTCTTGCAGAAGGTGAAAATAATATTTGCGTGGTAGGAGACGATGACCAGAGTATATACCGTTTCAGAGGCGCTACCATTGAAAATATTTTGAATTTTGAAGATGAATACGATAACGCAAAGGTAATCCGTCTTGAACAGAATTACCGTTCAACCTCTCATATTCTTGATGCGGCAAATGCCGTTATTGCCAATAATAAGGGCAGAAAGGGAAAAACTCTTTGGACCGATAACGGCGAAGGTGTACCCATTGAAGTATATACAGCTCAGGACCAAATAGATGAGGCAAAATACGTAGCCGAAAAAGTTTTTTTAAATATGAGAAACGGTGTAAACGCTTCTTCAAACGCTGTGCTTTACAGAATGAATGCTCAGTCGGCAGCGCTTGAAAACGTATTTGCCCGAAGCGGTGTTCCTTATACCGTTGTGGGCGGCACAAAGTTCTTTGACCGTAAAGAAATCAAGGATATACTCGCTTATTTACAGGTTATAAATAATCCTAACGATAACATTAGATTAAAGCGAATTATAAATGAACCCAAAAGAGGAATCGGCGATACCACTATTAATAAAGCAAGTGAGATTGCCGAAGGTCTTGGCATATCGCTGTTTAGCGTTTTTTGTGAGAGTGAAAACTATCCTTCATTATCCCGTGCCTCCGGTAAGCTTAAAGAATTTACCGATATGATTAAAGAGCTTATAAAACTAAGTGATGCTGTTTGCGTTCACGAGCTTTGTCAGGAAGTAATTGAAAAAACGGGTTATGTAAACGCTCTTATTGCCGCAGGTCCTGCCGAACAGGATAGGGTTGAAAACGTAAAAGAACTTTCGAGTTCTATTTTACAGTATGAGCTGGAAAATGATGAGCCAACTCTTTCGGGCTTCCTTGAAGAAGTAGCTCTTGTAAGCGATATAGACTCTCTTGACAGCAGTCTTGACAGAGTTATTATGATGACCGTTCACAGCGCAAAGGGACTTGAATTTGATAACGTATTTCTTATTGGCTGGGAAGAGGGAATTTTCCCCGGAACCCAGTCGGTATATTCCGGTAACGAGGAAATTGAGGAAGAAAGACGTCTTGCATATGTTGCTATAACAAGAGCTAAAAAGACGCTTCATATTACCAATGCTTATACACGTATGCTTTACGGTTCCACTAACCGTAATCCTGAGTCGAGGTTTCTTAAAGAAATCCCCGATAGCCTTTGTAACAAAAACGGTGTCAAACGCACAGAGCCTCAAAGAATTTCTGTTTCACCTGCCGTTTCTAATTCCTCATACGGACAAAAAAGCTTTTATACTGCTCCAGCCAAGAAAGAACCCTGCAATTATAGAGCAGGTATGACAGTTGAGCATAATACCTTCGGTGTGGGTAAAATACTTAAAACAATTCCCATGGGAAGTGATACCTTGCTTGAAATTCAGTTTAACGGTGTAGGACTTAAAAAGCTTATGGCAGGTTTTGCAAAATTAAAAGTTCTTTAATATATTATGTTTTTATGTTTGGTATAATAATGGCATAAAATTATGGGAGTTGAGAAAAGTATGGTAACAACCAAAGCTGTGAAATCAACAACACTTATTACCCTTAGAGGTAATTGGGCACTGTCTTGTGCTCAGGCTATGGTTCCTGTTTTTGCGACTATAATAGTTTTCCTTTCCTGTATTCTTCTTTCCTTGCCTTTTGGTGATGCTTTAGCTTATATAATTTTTGCACTTTTGTTTACTTTTGTGGTTGCTCCGATGTGGCTTGGCGCTTTGCGAACCTATTGGAGAAGCGCAAACGGTGTAAAAAGCGGTGTTTCGGATTGCTTTTATTATTTTTCGGGAAAAGAAGAGTATATGCGTTCTTTAAAATATAATTTAAGAATTTTGCTTCATTGGTTAAAGGTCGCTGTGATTTTACTTTTTCCCGCCATACTTGTTCATATTTTTACAAGTAATGAAATATATGAGCTTTTTGGTATTTCGATTCCGCTTTTTGTAATGAACTTAAGGTATCTGAACGTTGTATTTCATATAGTGGCTCTTATATTTGGCGCGGCGCATCTTATTTCACTTTATTTACCCGCATTCCTTTTTGTAAGTAATGAAGATATGAAACCGAAGGAATGCTTTGAAAGAGGAATAGAAATAGGCAGATATACGAAAAGCAGATTTTTCACCCATCTTTTAGGCTTTAGTTGGTGGATACTGTTATCCATTACACTTATTCCGTTGCTTTTTACTTTGCCCTATCTTTTAATGTCCTACGTGGTGGAATGCCGCTATAGCGTAGCGTTTTATAATCTTTCGGGACAGGCTCAAAAGAGAATGCCTATTTACAACATATAACAGGAGGGAACATAATGAAATCGTCTTTAAAATATGCAATTTACTATTTTTTGGTATTTGCGGTTTTTGTTACCAATATTTTCTTCTATGTAAAAGACAGATTCTTTTATACTCTGGAAGACCTTCCTGAAGGACAGTTTTTATACAGCTCAATGTCTCCCGATAATACCCGCTCTGCAGAGGTTTACCGAATTGATACCCCTAAAGGAAGTGCGGTTCGAGTGGAACTAAGAAGCTTTAACTTTTCCGATAAGGAAAATGTTGTAAGCGATGAAAAAAATATTTATTGGGCGGTTGATAAGTCGGTTGTAACGGTTGGCTGGGAAGATAATAATATTGTTACTATTGATACCAAAGCTCTTGATGTTTCTAAGGGAGAAACCTACGATTCAAGAAAAATTACCATACAGCAATAAGAGTCCCAAGGACTCTTTTTGTTTTGAAAGAGGTCAAAATGCAAAAGAACAGTGAGTTTATATTGGATATTACCGACGTTACGGCAGAGGGAAGCGGTGTGGGCAAAGCTGATGGATTAGCCGTTTTTGTGCCCGGTACTGCTGTAGGTGACAAAGTAAAGGTACATATCGTAAAGGTGAAGAAGAGTTTTTGTTTCGGTAAGGCTATAGAAATTATAGAGCCGAGCAAAGACAGAATAGAGCAGGATTGCCCTGTTTTTTCAAAGTGCGGCGGTTGTGTTTTTCGTCATATAAGCTATGAAAGTGAATTAAAAATAAAGCAAAAACGTGTAGAAGAAACAATGCACCGAATAGGCGGTGTTGATATTAATGCTCAGCCTATACTTTCGGCAGACAGTATGCGTTACAGAAACAAAGCGCAATATCCCGTTGAAAATGGCGGGGAAGTAGGCTTTTATGCTGTTCACTCTCATAGAATTATCCCTGTTAAAGACTGTCTTTTACAGCCTAAAGAATTCGGCGATGTGGCACATTCTTTAAAGGATTTTATGCAAAAATTTTCACTTTCTGCCTATAACGAGGAAACGGGAAAAGGCGTAATAAGACATCTTTACATCAGAAAAGCTACAGCTACAAATGAAATAATGGTAGCGCTTATTATAAATGCTAAAAAGCTTAATAATACTGATTATTTTATAAACTCCCTTAAATCACTTTTGGGGGAAAGCTTTAAAACCTTTGTGCTTAATATTAATACCGATAAAACTAATGTAATACTCGGCAAAGAAAATATTGTGCTTTATGGAGACGGATATATTACCGATATTTTAAGGGAAAATAAAATAAGAATAAATCCGCTGTCATTTTATCAGGTTAATCGTAATATGGCAGAAATTCTTTATAAAAAGTCAGAGGAATATTTAGAGCCTGAAAACAAAAACGTTCTTGACCTTTACTGCGGCGCAGGAACTATAGGACTTTCTTTTGCTAAAAAAGCCAAGAGTATAATCGGTGTTGAAATAATACCCGAAGCTATAGAGGATGCAAGGTTTAATGCAAAGCTAAACGCAGTAGAGAATGCCCGTTTTATTTGCGCCGATGCGGCAAAAGCGGCTGAGATTTTAAGGGATGAAGGAATAAAGGCTGATGCTATAGTTCTTGATCCTCCGCGAAAGGGTTGTGAAGCCCAGCTTCTTTCTATAGTTGCGAATGATTTTGCACCCGAGAGAATAGTTTACGTTTCCTGCGACGTGGCAACCCTTGCGAGAGACGTTAAAATTCTGGAGGAAAAGGGATATAAGTTGGTAGAATATACTCCCGTTGACCTTTTCCCAAGAACAAGTCACGTGGAAACTGTCGCACTTCTTATAAAAGGAGAAAATTATGCAAAATAGCGGTAAAATGCCGTTTGATAATAAGAAAACGGAAGAAGTAATAAAGCGCATAGGCAAGGGAAACGGCTGTCCGCATTATAAAAAGTGCGGCGGCTGTCATCTTCAAAATATGACCTATGAAGAACAGCTTAAATTTAAACAAATTAAAATGATAAAGCTTCTCGGCAAATTCTGTCATGTTAAAGAGATTATAGGTATGGAAAATCCTCTACATTACAGATGCAAGGTTCAGGCTGCTTTTTCTAAGGATAAAACGGGGATAATCTCGGGCGTTTATCAGTCCTCTACCCATCGCATAGTACCTATTGATAAATGTATGATTGAGGACACACAGGCAGATGAAATTATCGTTACCATAAGAAAACTTTTAAAATCCTTTAAATTAAAGTCCTTTGACGAAAAACAAATGAGCGGTTTTTTAAGACATGTTCTTATTCGAAAGGGGTATTATACGGGACAGATAATGGTAGTGCTTGTTACAGGCAGCGCTGTTTTTCCTTCTTGCCGTTCTTTTATAAACGCTCTTGTTGGAAAACACCCTGAAATAACAACCGTAGTTCAGAATATTAACGGTAAATTTACGAGTCTGGTTTTAGGCGAAAAAAATATAACCCTTTATGGAGAAGGTTATATTGAAGACACTATTTCGGACTTTATTTTCCGCATTTCGCCTAAATCTTTTTATCAGGTTAATCCTGTTATGACTAATATTCTTTACAGTAAGGCTATAGAATTTATGAATCTTTCGGGAAAAGAAAGGGTAATTGATGCTTATTGCGGTACGGGAACTATAGGAATATTAGCTTCTAAAAATGCTAAAGAGGTTATAGGAGTAGAGCTTAATGCCGATGCGGTAAGAGATGCTAAGTTTAATGCAAAGCGTAACAATATAAAAAATATTGATTTTTATACTGCAGATGCAGGTAACTTTATGGTTGAAATGGCAAAGGCGGGAGAGAGGGCAGACGTTGTTATTATGGATCCGCCCAGAGCAGGTAGCGATAAGCGTTTTATGGATAGCGTTGTTACGCTTTCGCCTGAAAGGGTTGTATATGTATCCTGTAATCCCGAAACTCTTGCCCGTGATTTAAGCTACTTTGGGCGTAATGGCTACGGTGTGCGCCGTATTCAGCCCGTTGATATGTTTCCTCATACCGAACACGTAGAATCTGTCGCACTTTTAGTTAGGGCTAATCGGGAGATATAAATTAAGATAAATGGAGCGTTAAAAACTATGGATATTATTTCATTAAATTATTCCGCTCTTCGTTTTAAAACTGCCCAAAGAATCAAAAACTATCTTGCTTTATCGTATAATAACCGACTAACCGTCGGACTTTATTGCGAGGGTAAGCTTTACGTTTTCGGTAATCCCGAAGAAGAAAACAATTTTCGTTACGATATCGGCTCGGTGACAAAAACCGTAACCGCCCATCTTATTTTAAAGCTTTACGAAGATAAAAGGCTTGATATCAACAAGACAGTCAATAACTATTTGACGCTTAAAAAGGGAAAATATCCCACCATTTATCAGCTTTTAACCCATACTGCAGGATACCGACACTTAACACCGATAGAAGTAACCCTGCCGTCCCTTATTTTACACGGCTATGCTCGAAAAAATCCTTATGAAAACTGCACCGTAAAAACGGTTATAAAATGCCTTGAGCGCCGCCGTTTTATAAAACCCAAGGTTCGCTACGGATATTCCGACTTTGCTTCGGCAGTTCTTGCCGCAGTAGCCCAGAAGGTTACTAAAACACCCTTTTCTACGCTTTTTGAAGATTTTATTAATAATCAGCTTGGTCTTAAAGATACTCTTATCGAACTTAGCGGTGAAAAAAGAAACCCTCTTGCCGCTAAAGGCGAAAAGATACTGCCGTTTTGGGTATGGAAAAGGAATAACCCGTATATAGCGGGCGGCGGAATGGTAAGCAATATCGGGGATATTCTAAAATATATTGCGTTGCAGATTGAAAGCGATAAACCCTATATAACTTCTGCGCATACGGTGTGCGAAGCCTCAAAACTTAAAAACAACAACCACCTTATGTGTATCGGTTGGCATACCTATAGAAAATCAAATCAGCTTTGGCACGTGGGCGGAGTAGGAACCTTTCGCTCTTCTATAATTTTAAATAAAAAATTAAAACTCGGAGTAGCGGTTTTAGCAAACGCAAAAGGAAGGGCATCGGCTAATTGTCACTATATAGCAAAAATGCTTTACAGTGAACTTAAAAATAAAAAAATAAAATTGAATACAGGTGTTAATGATGAACAAAAATGATAAAACCAACGTGATGCGACTGCTTGATAAAGCGAAAATTGAATATATCCCCCATTTTTATGACGGTGATATTGTTGACGGGGTAGGTATAGCTCTGGCTCTTGGCGAAGATGTTAACTGCACCTTTAAAACCCTTGTTACAGTATCGGATAAGGGAGAACATTTTGTGTTTTCTCTGCCTGTTGCCGAAAATCTTGATTTAAAAAAGGCGGCAAAAATCGTAGGGGTTAAATCAATTGCTATGATTAAGCAGAAAGAACTCTTGGCTCTTACCGGATATATCCACGGCGGATGTTCGCCTATAGGTATGAAAAAACGCTTTAAAACGGTCTTTCACGAAACAGCGCAAAACTATGAAAAAATATATTTCAGCGCAGGTAAGGTTGGCTGTCAGGTAGAAATAGATACAAAGAAGGCAATAGAGTATATAGGCGCCGTATTTGGCGACATAATAGTATAAAACGGATGCTTTAGCATCCGTTTTATGCTCTATGCCTCTTTTTGCGAACCGATAGGATTTACGATACTAAAGCCTATATTTACAAGATGGTCTGCTACACGCTCAAGGCCTGAAATAGTAGAAGAATAATAGGGGCTTACCTCCATACTGCACTCGCCTTCAGCCAGACGTGTAAAATGATTTGCGGTAAGCTCTTTTTTCATTGTATCAATCTCATCTTCCAGTATTGCCAACTTTTCCAGCTTCGCTTTATTCAAATTATCAAATGCATCCTTTGAAATTAAAAGCATCTGCATAACCTTGTCACACATTTTACTAATTTCTTCTTTTCCTTTTTCAGAAAAGGATATATTTTTAGATGACATAGCCGCAACTATCTCGTAGAAATTTTCTGCATGGTCACCGACACGCTCAAGGTCGTTAAGCACGTGAAAATACGAACCGATAACAAGCTCGTCGCTTTGTTCTACAGTAGCGGAAAGCTTAATAAGAAACCGAGTTAACGCACCGTTTGTAAAATCAATAACAGCCTCGTTGGTTAAGATTTTTTCGGCATTTGTTATAGCTTTTGTTTCCATTGCCTCAAAAGAAAGAGAAATATTTTTTTTAACCAAACTGAACATATAGTCTATTTCTTTTTTTGCCTGCATTAGTGCAACGGTTGGCATAGTAAGAAGTCTGTCATCTATATACTTAAGTGAAAGGGACTCTTCGGTTGTCTTTTTGTCTTTGATTACCATACAAGAAAAGTTAACCAACTGCGACACAAAGGGGAGAAGAACCAGAGTTGTTGTTACATTGAAAATAACGTGGAATACCGATACTCTCATTTGAAGGGACATTGCATCGTTTGAGGGAAATATTGATATAAGAAGATTTATTATGGGTTCTTTAAAGAGCCATACAATTGCCGTAAAAATAACGGTACCGATTACATTAAAGGTGAAGTGGATAAGAGCTACTCGTTTTGAATTTGCGTTTGCACCAACAGAAGCAAGTAACGCTGTGACACAAGTACCAATGTTTGCGCCAAGCACAATGAATAAAGCGAGATGAAGCGGGAGAACTCCTGCTCCGACCATTGTGATCACAACACCTGTAGCTGCTGATGAGCTTTGAATAAGGGCTGTAAAAATTACACCTACCACTATAAGAAGCAGGGGAGAATCAATGACAGAAAAAACGTTTTGGAACATTGTCTCAACCGAGGGATTACCAAATGCCTGTTCGCTGCTCATTATGTTAAGCCCGACAAAAATCAGACCGAGACCGCTGCACAAAAGTCCCGCTATTTTTATCTTTTCCTTCTTAAAAAAGCCCATCATAACACCGGCAAACGCAAACAAATACATAAGCATATCAAAATAGTCGTTTTTAAGAGCAACTAAAACACCTGTTATTGTTGTACCTATGTTTGCACCCATAATTATCGGTGTAGCTTGTGTGAGTGTCATAACCCCTGCATTAACTAAACCGATAACCATAACGCTGGTAGCAGATGAGCTTTGAATAATAGCGGTAACTCCTGCGCCGATACCGACTCCTGAAAATCGGTTGTTACTTATTTTACTAAGCATTTTCTTCATACCTTCACCGGCGCTTTTTTCCAAAGCTTCACTCATAAAGTTCATACCGACAATAAAAACGCCTACACCGGCAAGAAGCCATATAAGGCTGCCCAAAAGATTAATTATTTCATTTATTGATAACATAATTTTCCCCCTTCATAGAATACCGAAAAAATATAAAATTATTCCTGAAATTACGCAAAAATTATACCATGTATTAAATTAAGAAGCGGTAAATAGTAAAACAGCATTGATTTAAATTTCAATGCTGTTTTACTATTTAGGTTAATATTATTTATCTTTATCTTTATCGTTTGAGGGTAGTTTTCCTATAACATAAGTGGCTATCATAATAATTCCGATAATAATAAATACTCCAAGCATTCCAATGCCCATATATTTGAGATAATTAATAAATTGAATAGGTTCAAACATATTTTTGCTCCCCCTTATTATTTAAAGAAACCAAGCACTAAAGAGCCGGCAATTACGGAGGCTATTTGTCCTGATACATTAACGCCTATTGAGTGCATTAAAAGGAAATTTTGATTATCTTCTTCAAGTCCCATTTTATGAACTATTCTGCCTGACATCGGGAAAGCGGAAATTCCTGCAGCGCCAATCATTGGATTAACAGGTTCTTTCTTCATAAGTTTAAGCACTACGTTGAATAATTTAGCAAAGAGAACACCGCCGGCTGTATCAATAATAAATGCTATAAGTCCGAGCCCGAGAATAAGAAGGGTTGATGTGTTAAGGAACTTATCGGCACTCATCTGGAATGCGATAGTTATACCAAGGAAAATAGTTACAAGATTTGCGAGAACCTTTTGAGCAGTATCAGAAATAGAGTCGAGAACTCCGCACTCTCTTATAAGGTTACCGAACATAAGGAATCCAATAAGGGAAGCTGCTGACGGAACAAAGATACAAGTAACTATTGAGATGATAATCGGGAAAAGTATTTTTGTTCTTTTGGAAACGCTTTTTTGTTCGTATTTCATACGAATTTTACGTTCTTTTTTAGTGGTTAAAAGCTTAATAACAGGTGGCTGAATAATGGGAACTAATGCCATATATGAATATGCGGCTACAGCAATAGCTCCAATATATTTAGAGTTTTCACCGCCGCTGAGCAAGGTGTTTGCTACAACTATTGAGGTAGGACCGTCGGCGGCACCGATGATTGAAATAGAAGCTGCAACGTCTTCGGGGAAAAACATAGCTGCCGTACATAACGTGAAGAAAATTCCAAATTGCGCCGCAGCGCCGAATATCATAAGCTTAGGATTATTAAGCAGAGGCCCAAAGTCAATCATAGCTCCTATACCAATGAATAAAATTAATGGAAAAAGCTCATTTGATATACCTGCATTATAAAGAGTTTCAAGCGGCTCGGATATTCCGGAATGAGGGAAATTCATAAGAATTGCGCCAAATCCTATAGGCAACAGCAAGGTGGGTTCCATCTGCTTTTTGATGGCCAAATAAATAAGAACTGAGCCTATTAACCACATTACTATCATTTTCCAATTTCCGTCTTTTCCAAATTCCAGAATTGGTTCGAATAGCCTGAATAATTCCTTCATTTAAGTTCCTTCTTTCACTAAATTTTACTTTATCATACTATTTTCGAGTGCGTATCCGCCCAAAATTGCTTTGATGATGGCACAGTAGGTCATCATTTTTCCGCAGTTTTCGGAAAGCAGAGCCACAATATTATATTCGGTTTGGGTAAGATGTATTTCCTCTTTATTTATAAATACCTTACGTGCATTGTAATCAATTTCCAAGTCTTTAAGGGTGAACCTTCCGCCCGGCAGTCTTCCTTCGTCAGCACTAAAGCGATTATTTCTTAGGGTTGCACATACCGATAATCCGATACCTGCATTTTTCTTTTGGCTGTCGGCAGGCTCGTTTGATGAAGTATAGTATCCTGAGAAAAGTGTTTCAAGATGTTTTGGGTTTATACCGCAACCATTATCCTTGATTTCGAAGATTGCGCTGTCCGACAGTGTGAATACACGCAGAGTCAGACGCGTAATTTCCTTTGCGTGTTGAACGGCATTTTCGAGGATATTAACAATAACCTGTTCGATTAAAATGGCATCCATCGGAATGATTATAACCTCATCGGGAATTTCAATTTCGACCTTTTGCGACGGGTAACGCTGTTTGAATTTCAGCATTACCGAGTCAATAAGTTCCTCAAGCACTGTGGGTGTTTTTATTATTTTTACCTGACCGCTGTCAATACGTGTGATGGAAAGCAGGTTTTCAACCATACGAACAAGCCATTCGGAATCTTCTTTTATACCCATTGCGATTTTTTCTTTTTGCTCATCTGTCATAACATCTTTGTTTTCAAGAAGGGTGGTACTGGAAGAGTAAATGGTGGTGAGGGGAGTTCACAAATCGTGGGAAACCGCCCTCAACAAATTGGCGCGCATACGTTCCATACTGAGTCCAAATGCTAAAAGCAAAGAACAAACAGCTATTAATATGTGCTTTAGATGCTTAGAAAAGATTTTCACAAAAAACACCTTCCAGTATATCTTTACATTTACTATACAACCATCCGAGTAAATGAACGGTAAAAAGTAAACTGAAGTTTCAAAGTTTATAATAATGATATCATAGGTTTTTGAAAAATTCCACCCAAACATAGCAAAACGCAGAACCGAAATCGTGCTGCGTTTTTATTAGAGGGATTTTTTTAGTATGCAGATGTTTTCTGCCCCTATTTTCAGTTTATTGCCTTCGGGAGCATTGCCCATTAAAACCTCGGCATTATTAAAGCCGTCGGGCAGATCGATATATTCATCATCGCACCAACGGTTAACGGCAACAAGTAAAGCATTCTTGCCGTCAAGACTTTCTCTTATAAAGGCGATGTGTCCCATATTGGCACAAACAGGGATAAATTTACCGCCTTTAAAACAATTATTGTTCGCACGAATATTACCGAGTTTTTTGTAAAAATCAAGCAAAACTTGATTTTCGCTGCCCCAAGGGTAAGTTTTTCGGCAGAAGGGATCGGAATATCCTTCCACACCCGCTTCGTCTCCGTAATAAAGGGATGGTACACCGGGAAGGGTGTATTGAAGGGCTGCGGCAAGCTTTAAGAATTTTATTGAATGAGCGTACTGGCTTTCACTTAATTTTTGTTTGCTTTGCCAATTTCTGTCACCAGTTTGTTCATTTGCCGATAAAACGGTTAAAATTCTTGCTGTATCGTGAGTGCCGATATGATTCATTAAAAGATTTACGCATTGCGGGGGATAATTTTCCGTTATGTCAAGCACTTTATCAATAAGTATTCTTGAATTTTCGCCCTTTAAAAAGGCGATTATGGCTTCGGCAAAGGGATAATTCATAACAGAGTCAAGCTGTTTTCCCCTTAAAAATCTTCTTCTGCCGCCGTGACTTATTTTAGTGGTGGCATCCTCCCACACTTCTCCCAGAATATAGGCGTCACTGTTTTCTTCCTTTATGGCGCTTCTAAGTCTATCAAGAAATAGGTCAGGAAGCTCATCGGCAACGTCAAGCCGCCAACCCATAATACCTGCTTTAAGCCAATGACGGAGCACCCCGTTTTTACCTGTAATATATTCTAAAAACGACGTTTCGGTTTCATTGACTTCGGGAAGGGAAGACACTCCCCACCAACTGCTGTATTTATGGGGGAAATTTTGGAAATTGTACCAAGATGAATATTTACTGTTCTGACTGTTATAGGCGCCGACTTCACTATATCGGGAATATTTATTAAAATATATACTGTCGTCGCCCGTATGGGAAAATACACCATCTAAGATTATGCCTATACCGTATTTTTTAGCTTCATTACAAAGCTCTTTAAGGTCATTTTCGGATCCTAACATAAAGTCTATCTTCATATAATCGGCGGTATTGTATCTATGGTTGCTGTGAGCTTCAAAAATAGGATTAAGATAAATAGCCGTAACGCCGAGAGAGGCAATATAGGGCAGCTTTTCTTTGATGCCTAAAAGGTCTCCTCCGAAATAGTCATTGCCTAAAAATTTGGGCTTACTGTCCTGTCTGAATTCGGGTATGGCATTCCAGTCTTCTTCAATATATCTGTCCGTCGGGACGTTTTCCTTAACGGTTTTTGAAGAATAAAAACGGTCGGGAAATATCTGATAAATTATACCGCCGGACAGCCAATCGGGTGTTTTGAAATCTTTATCATATACCGTAAGTTGCCACATTCCGCCGTCATTTGAAATAATGCCTAAAGAGTGTTCTCCCTTTGTGACTTTAAAAGAACCGTAATCGCTGTCATAACGAAAATAATACCAGTAAAGTCCTTCGGTAAAGGAAAGGGAAGTGTCAAAAAATTGATAATCGTCGAGCCACTCTTTTGGTTCAAGTTTATATTCGCAAAGGTCTTCACCGTCTTTTTGTATGGAAAGATAAGCATTATGTACCTTTGCGTCTTTATGCAAAAGTAAGCGAAGCTTCAGAGAGGTCTCTGAAGCTATCGCTCCGAAAATTGATTTATAAATAGTGTTCCTTGAATCAAAAGGATAGTACTGCATATAAATTTTCCTTATTTGTTGGGAGTAACTCCCCAGATGTTTTGTGCGTAGTCCTGTATTGAGCGGTCAGCCGCAAAAATACCGGATTCTGCAATGTTAATAAGTGACATTTTGTTCCATTTTTCACTGTCGCGGTAAAGGGCAGAAGCCTTTTCCTGTGCAAAGCAGTAATCGTTAAAGTCGGCAAGTGCCATATAGGTGTCAACACCTGTAATGGTGCGATAGATGTTATCAAAGGGTTGGCCGCCTATTCCTTTTTCAATAAAGTTTAAAGCTTCTTTCAATTTTTCGTTATTGCAATAGTAGTTAACGGGGTTATAGCCCTGTTTTTGAAGCTTCATAACCTCGGGAGTCTGCATACCGAAAATTATAATATTGTCGTCGCCTACAGCGTTGTGAATTTCAACATTAGCGCCGTCTTCCGTACCAAGAGTAATTGCACCGTTCATCATAAACTTCATATTGCCCGTGCCCGAAGCCTCGGTAGAAGCAAGAGAAATTTGTTCGCTGATTTCAGCTGCAGGTATCATAAGCTCTGCTAAAGTAACCTTGTAATCCTCAAGGAAAAGAACCTTTAGCTTGTCACTTACTGTACGGTCGTTTTCAATTTCTTTTGAAAGTTTGCAAATCATACTGATTATCTGCTTTGCAAGTAAATAACCGGGAGCAGCTTTGGCGCCGAATATATAGGTTTTCGGTGTAAAGTCAGCGTTGGGATTATTCTTTAAGTAAAGATAATCGGAAATGATGTGAAGAGCATTAAGGTGCTGACGCTTATATTCGTGCAAACGTTTAACCTGCATATCGAAAATAGAATCGGGGTCAATGGAAACACCGATATTTTCCTTAACGTAGTTAGAAAGGCGAACCTTATTTGCTTTTTTAATTTCGGCAAGTTTTTTAAGAACCGAAGCATCATCTTCAAATTTTCTTAAGTTTGAAAGCTGACTTGCGTCCATTATAAAGCCGTCACCTATAAGCTCACTAAGATAATGGGTGAGAAGAGGATTTGCCTGACAAAGCCATCTTCTGTGAGCAATACCGTTGGTCACGTTTGTAAACTTATCGGGAGTAAGTCTATGATAATCGTTAAACAGCGAATCGGTAAGAATTTTACTGTGAAGCTTGGAAACACCGTTAACCTTGTGAGAAGCAACAACGCTTAAGTTTGCCATTTTAACAACACCGCCTGAAATAACGGCTGTGTCTTCAACCAAACGGGCATCGTTTGTGGCTTCCCATATATTGAGTCTTAAACGGTTGTCAATTTCCTTTACTATCTGATAAATACGGGGAAGTCTGTGACGGAACATATCTTCCTGCCAACATTCAAGAGCTTCCTTCATAATTGTGTGGTTGGTGTAAGCAACGGTGCCCTGAACGATATTCCAAGCCTTATCCCATTCATAACCGCATTCATCAAGCAAATATCTCATAAGCTCGGGAACGGTTAAGGCGGGGTGGGTATCGTTAATATGAATGGCAACCTTTTCGGCAAGGTTATCAAGAGTATTATAGGTGCGCAAATGACGGTTTAATATATCCTGAATAGATGCTGAAACAAGGAAATACTGCTGACGAAGTCTGAGGGATTTTCCTTCGGAGTGGTTGTCTTCGGGATAAAGCACCTTACTTATAACCTCTGCCATAGCCTTTTGCTCCATAGCGCGAACATAGTCACCCTGATTAAAGGCGGACATATTTATATCCTGACATTCTGCACTCCAAAGGCGAAGTGCATTAACTGTTTTTCCGTCCTTACCTGCAACCATAAGGTCATATGGCATTGCGTGAACGGTAGTGTAGTCAACATGCTCTACGTGATGGAAGTGACTGTCCCAATGCTCAACGATTTTTCCGTCAAAGTGAACGTCAACGGCAGAAGCAGGACGGGGTTCAAGCCAAACTTCACCGCCGGGTAGCCAGAAATCAGGCATTTCGGTTTGCCAACCTTCAACTATCTTCTGACGGAAAATACCGTATTCATAACGAATACAGTAGCCCATAGCAGGATAACCGCCTGTAGAAAGTCCGTCAAGGAAACAGGCGGCGAGTCTTCCCAAACCACCGTTTCCTAGTCCGGCATCAGGTTCAAGCTCGAAAAGGGAAGAAAGCTTTACTTTGAATTTTTTTAGAGCTTTTTCCATTTGTTCGGTAAGGTCAAGATTAAAGAGCGTATTTTTAAAGGAACGGCCCATTAAAAATTCCATACTAAGATAATAAACAGTTTTGTTTTGCTGTTTTTTAGTTTCCTCTTTAAATTTTGTTCTGCGTTCGCCCATTATATCGCGAAGCACTAAAGCACACGCTTTATAGAAAAGTTCGTCTGAAGCCTGTGCGGGAGTGACACCGAAATTATGAGAAAGCTTTTTCTCTATCATTTCTGCTAATACAGTAGAACTGTATCCACTCATAACCATTCACCCTTTCATTTATTTATAGTTATATTATTCCTAATTTGTGTGTTATTATTATTTTAACTTAAATCACCGAAAAAATCAATAGGCATTATGCAGTCAAAATCACGAAAATATTATGCTAAATTACCAAAAAAGTGTATATTTTTTAGAAAATGTTCAATAAATAAAGTGAAAGTGTACAAAAAATAAGGCTATTACGTTATGTAATAGCCTTGATTCTACATAAGAGGAGCAAACAAATGCAAAAACCATTGTTTAAAGCGAGTGAACATACCTCGCTTTTTCCAAAGGTTTTTATCAATTTTTTGAGAGTCCTTTAAAATCTCTTCAAAATGCTTTTTCATTTCCTCAATTGTTTCTTCGGATGTAAACCATACACCGCATTCAAAATGGAAATAAAAACTTCTGTAATCCATATTAACTGTTCCGACGGTTGCACTAACATTGTCGCATATAAATATTTTTGAGTGAATAAATCCGGGGGTGTATTCATAGATTTCTACCCCTGAATCCATTAGCTCCGAATAGTAATACTGGGTTACGGGATGAACGTACTTTTTATCGGGGATAAAGGGTGTTACTATCCTGATTTTTACACCGGCTTTTGCTGCAAGTTTTATAGCAGCTGTCATTGTATCATCAAGAATAAGATAAGGAGTGGCAATGTCAACAGTTCTATGAGCGGTGCTGAGCATTTGATGATAAATACCGGCGGCAGTGCTTTTTGAGTCCATAGGACTGTCTGCATAGGGCAGAACGTAACCTTCGCTGTATATAGGCTTTGAAATCAGATGTCCTGACATTAGTATCTGTTTTCCCGTAATATATTCCCACATAGTGCAGAACATTACTACAAAGCTGTCAACGGCATAGCCTTTTACCATAGCGGCACAATCCATCCAATAGCCAAATCGCTTAAATTCGTTTATATATTCATCTGCGAGATTAATACCGCCCGTAAAGGCTACGTTGCCGTCAATTATTATTATCTTGCGGTGATTTCGGTTGTTCATAACCATATTGAGTGATGGCTTTAACGGACAGAATACCGATACTTCTATTCCTGCTTTTTTCAGTCTGACTAAAAAATCGGTATATTGGCGTTTTATCGAACCGAAATCGTCAAAAATAACCTTTACTTCAATTCCCGAAGCGGCTTTTTCTTTTAGTACTTCATATACTGCATTCCACATTTTACCGTCGGCAATAATAAAATATTCAATAAATATATATTTTTTTGCTTTTTTAAGTTCTTCTATAAGGGTGGGCAAAAAGGCTTCGCCGGGGGAAAGATAGGTTACGGAAGAATCTTTATATACGGGGAAATCAGATTCACTGCAAAGGTACGAAGCCTGGCGGGTGCGTGAGTTGTCTTCGTAGCTCAGCAGACGTTTGACGGCAGGGTCTTGCTCAAGATATTTCATATATCTTTGTTCACATTTTAAAAATTTCTTTTTGAGATGCGGAAAGGTACGCTGACCGCCCCACATCATATATATAAATAAACCAAATACGGGAAGCACAAGAATAAAAACAATCCAGGCAATTTTATAACTGGGATTCTCTCTTTTGTTTACTATGTAAAGGGAGGTTATTATTCCTAAAATTTCAAATACTGAGAAAATAGTAAAAAAATTATGCTGCAAAGAAATAGCCGTCCATAACATTCCCGATATTGCCGTAAGAAGACCGAGAGCTGTTAAAATAACGCGGAGTTTTATACGGATACCTCTTTTCTTATGCATAATTTTCACCTCTTTTAAAATAGTTTACTATTAAATATTAACACATTTTTATTAAAGATACAAGTTTTTAGGATAAACCCTTTAAAAAGTCAGCCCTTGGCATTATTATGTGAGTAATAAATGATTTGGAGGGATATTTATGATTTGCAGTGTATCAACCGCTAATCTTATTATTGACAAAATTTCGGCAGAAGAAAATTTCCCTTTGCTTAAGGAAGCGGGTTTTTGAGCAATTGACCTTAATTTTGATACAATTTTCGCTAAAACCGTCGGAAATCTATGGAAAAAAACCATTGCCAAAAGTGAATTTTACCGATAAATATTTTTAAGATTGCTGATACTTAAAATATTCAATTACACCCTTTACAATCGCTTGGGCGCAGGCTTTCTGATGGTCTGCGTCCATCATATTTATACGGTCCTGTGTGTCATCAAGAAAACCGTTTTCGGTAAGTATAGAAGGGCATATACCAAGACGGTTAAGGAAGAAATAATGCCACGAAGAACCGCTTGATTTTCTATATAACTGTGACGCATTTGTAGCCTCATACACAAATTTTGAAGCAGGGGCGGAAAAAGCGTTATAATAGTAGGCGCCAAAGCCGTTACCACCGCCTCCGTTTCGGTGAACCGAAATAAGAAAATCGGGTTCGTATTCCAAAACCTTTCTGTATCGGTCGTATGTATTCATAGAAGAGTCGTCTTCTCTTGTGAAATAAACGGTTGCACCTGCAGCTTCAAGCTCGTTTCTTAAAGTAAAGGCAAAGGAAAGATTTGAATTTGATTCATAGTAGCCTTCAACTGCTCCACCGGAATCTTTGCCGCCGTGACCTGCGTCTATTACTATTACTTTGTCGTACAGACCGTATCCGTATTGATTGCTTTCGCTGTATAGACGGGTAGGCTCTAAAAAGCGAAGTGTCAGACAATCGTATTGGTCGTATTCTGCACGCCAGCCGTAAAATCCGCCTTCTTTTTTGAGATTAAGCTTTAAGACCGCACAGTCTTCTTCAAAGGTAAGCTGCGAATCGCTAAATAGGGGATTATCTTTAGTAAAGGTAATATCTCCCGTAATTTTAGTACAGTACATAAAACGTATTTCTACGTAGGTAAAGGTTGGGCTTTCGGTAACAAAAACACCCTTATCGGTATTTTTATATTCTTGCTCCTTAAGTTCTACCGTAAATGGTGCCTTAAAGTCGGTATAGAATGATAAAACGGTATATTTTCCGTCGCTTTCTACTCTATCTACGGAAAGGCGATTTTCTGAAGGAAGGGTTCCTTCGTATATTTTAATATTGCTGTCTTCATATACTCTTTTTCCGAATCTCAAAAGACGGTATTGTTTTTCGTTTTCTTCATTGATTATGGAAGCCCAGCTGCAATAATCTACTGTTCCTACGGGAAGATAACTGTTGTATGGACGGGAAGTATCATCAACGGTGTCTCCGTTAAAGGTTTCGGCAGGAACATCTATAACCTCTGCAATATATTTTGTGTTTTCATCAATGGTATTTTTAAGAATGGTTATTATTCCGCTATAGTATATTTCGGTGGTTTTGTCTTTCATACAGGTGATTTTTATCTGACCTAAAGCGGTATCCTTATCAACACTTTTTAGTGTGAAACTATTAAGGTAATTATTTGATTGGTCTTCTTTTTTTGAAAGATAAAGCTCTATTATTTGGGAATTAAGCTCGGCGGTAACCGATAGATTATCAAACCTGCTTTTTACCGAAACCACAATAACCGAACCGCTGTTAAAGGAAGCGGAAACAAGGGGAGAAAAGCTTTCGATAAGTTGGTACTTTCCGGTAGATGAATATATTTTTATGGTTGAATTTAACCCGTCATTCGCACAGCCGCCTAAAAACAGAGAAAAGCAAATTATTACGGCAATTAAAGAAAGTATCATTTTTTTAAAGCGAAAATTCATAAATTTTCCTCCGAGGAAAAATAAGTATATAAAAATAATAATACAAAATTGTGACTAAATCAATAAGAGGGTTGCATTTTTTTTGCTTTTTTGGTACAATGTTTGCGTAAAAAATATTAAACGGTGCGGAGAAAAGATCGTGGATAAATATGTTTTTCTTTATTTATGTTTTGTTTTTTCTGTTTCTTTTATAATCACCGTCAGCGATAAAATCAGAGCAAAAAACGGTAAAAGAAGAATTAGGGAAAGAACTCTTCTTTTATGGGGTTTTTTCGGCGGAGCGTCGGTTATGTATATAACAATGCTTTTTATACGTCATAAAACCAGTCATTTTAAATTTATGTTTTGGTTGCCGCTTTTTACTGTAATGCATATTATACTATTATATGTGCTTATGAAATAATACTTTTTGAGGTTATGTTATGTCACTTTCTAAAAAAATAAACGTCAAGCAAATGACGGTTATGTCAATACTTTGTGCTCTTGCGTTTTTATGTGTCCTTCTTTTCAGATTTGAGGTAGGCGGTTTTTTGACCTTCGATATAAAGGATGCGCTTCTCGCAATTGCTTCATTTATTTACGGCCCTTTGGCAGGGGTGATTTGCTCAGCCTTGGTTGCCTTTTTGGAATTTATTCTCATAAGTGATACAGGTCTATATGGACTTATTATGAATTTCCTTTCCAGCGCGGCCTTTTCTATGGTTATCGGACTGATTTATAAGCATAAGCGAACTTTGTCGGGGGCTATAGTAGGTGTTATTGCGGCTGTGTTCAGTATGACCGCTATAATGCTTCTTGCCAATATGTTCATAACCCCATTGTTTTTAGGCCTTGAAAGACAGGCGGTTATAGGAATGATAGTTCCCACCTTGCTTCCTTTTAACGTTATAAAGGCGGTATTTAATGGCGCTCTGGTGCTTATTATATATAAACCTGTTACTCAAACACTCAAAAAAGCAAAGCTTATAAATGTAGGCGGAGCAGATACCTATAAATTCGGCTTTAAAAGCGTGTTGCTTTTAGTAATATCATTAATAGTTCTGATTGCCGCAGTACTTTATCTGGTTCTAAAGATGGGTGGCGGTGTGGATTTCTTTTAGTTTTTTCTTGACAACGCTAAAATCTGTGCTATAATTAACCCAGTGAATTTAATATTTCCTTATCAAGAGTGGCGGAGGGGACAGGCCCGTCGAAGCCCGGCAACCTGAATTATCAAGGTGCTAAATCCTGCGGTTTTACCGAAAGATGAGGTTAGTTTATACCGCTTCTTTCGAGGCGGTTTTTTTGATGAAAAAAGGAGAAATAAATATGTCGAAAATGCTTTTTACAAGTGAATCAGTTACCGAAGGTCATCCCGATAAAGTCTGCGACCAAATAAGCGATGCAGTACTGGATGCGATTATTGCTCAGGATAAGAGCGCCCGTGTTGCCTGCGAAAGCTTCGCAACAACAGGCGTAGTAACCGTAATGGGTGAAATCACAACTACCGCTAACGTTGATATTCCCGCTATTGTAAGAGGGGTTGTAAATGATATAGGCTACAATACCGCTGATGCAGGTTTTAACGGTGATACTATTGCTGTTATGACTTCAATAGATAAGCAGTCTCCCGATATAGCTATGGGTGTAGATAAGTCCTTTGAACTCAAAAACGGAGAAGAGGATAAATATAATCTTCACGGTGCGGGTGATCAGGGTATGATGTTCGGTTATGCTACAAATGAAACCGAGTCTTTTATGCCTCTTACTATTGATTTGGCTCATAAAATGGCAATCCGTCTTACAAAGGTTAGAAAGGATGGCATACTCCCTTATCTTCGTCCCGACGGAAAAACTCAGGTTACCGTTGAATATGAAGACTCAAAACCCGTAAGAATTGAAGCGGTTGTAGTTTCGAGTCAGCACAGTGCGCAGATAGATCTTGAAACACTCAGAAAAGACATTCTTAAAGAAGTAATACTTCCAACAGTTCCCCGAAATCTTTTGGACGAAAATACAAAAATCTTTATTAATCCTACGGGAAGATTTGTAACGGGCGGTCCTCAGGGTGATACAGGACTTACAGGTAGAAAAATTATTGTCGATACATACGGCGGTGTGGCACGTCACGGCGGCGGTGCTTTCTCGGGTAAGGATCCCACAAAGGTTGACAGAAGCGCTGCTTATGCTGCAAGATGGGTTGCTAAAAACGTAGTTGCGGCAGGTCTTGCCGATAAATGTGAAATTCAACTTGCTTATGCAATAGGCGTTGCAAAGCCCGTTTCAGTAATGGTTGATACCTTTGGTACGGGAAAATACAACGATGAGGAAATAGCAAAGGCCATAAATAAAGTGTTTGACCTTCGTCCTGCAGCAATTATTGATGCGCTGGAGCTTCGCCGTCCTATCTACAGAGCTACCGCTGCTTACGGACATTTCGGAAGAAACGATGTTTCGCTCCCTTGGGAAAACCTAAATAAAACCGAAGAACTTAAAAAATGTTTCTGATAAAAAATAAAACCGAGAAATCGGTTTTATTTTTTTGCTTTTTTAATATATTTTACTGTAGAACTTTTTGGAGGGAAAACTTTGAAAGCCGATAAAAACCGATTTGCTGCAATTGTTTTTTTTGAACTTATAATGGTGCTGGCTGTTATTGTACTGCTGCTTGGAATTGATGTTTTTGCAAAGGAAGAAAAGACGGAAAAAAGCGTTGAAGAAGCGGTTGTGGTTCAAAATGAAACGGTAGTCGCCAAAGAAACCCTTCTTAAAAGTAATTTTTCGGGCAACTGCTTTTTACATCCCTTAAAAAGCGGAAGGATATCATCTCATTTTGGTATCAGAAACGATCCCTTTGATAATCATTTGGCAAAACATGAGGGTACAGATTTTGCAGCTCCTAAAGGAACCGAGATATTAGCCGCTGCAGGCGGAACTGTTTCCTATATAGGCTATGATGATGACGGCTACGGTAAATATTTTAAGATAAAACACAGCGAAAACGTTTTGACTTTATACGCCCATTGCAGTGAAATTCTTGTGGAAAAGGGAGAAAGAATAGAGGCGGGGGATGTTGTTGCTTTAGTGGGAAGCACGGGGCAGTCAACAGGAAATCATCTTCATTTTGAAATTCGTATAAAGGGAAAAGCAGTTAATGCGATGTGGTATTTGGTTGAATGATGAAAATAAAGATTTTTGGTATTAATATAACGATTTCTTTTCTATTTTGCGCTATGCTTTCTGTTTTGATGCTTTGCGACAGAACAGGAATGATAGCACCTATGTTAATAGCTGTATTTTTACATGAGCTTGGACATCTTTTGGTTATGAAATATTTTGGATGTGCCCCTAACGAAATAAGACTAATACCTGGCAGTATCAGAATAGTAAGTCCCGTGTGCGCTCAAAAACATTCCGTACTTATTTCTCTTTCGGGACCGTTTCTTAATGTTTTAATATTTGCTGTGGTTTACTTCTCATCATCAGTTCTTTGTGTTGATTATTATTTGGATTTTGCTTTTATAAATCTTGTTTACGGAATTTTTAATCTTTTACCTTTTTATTCCCTTGACGGCGGAAGTATTCTTGAAGAAATAATAAGTACAAAATTCGGCGCGGTAAAGGCGCAAAAAATCCTTAAAGTAATAACCGTTATCGGCGCGGTGTTATTTTTACTTACTTTTATGTTTTTAGCGCTTAAAGGTAATATAAATTATTCCGTATTAGTGCTTTCTCTTTATCTTATTTTGTCTGTTTTTGTTAAATTGTAGTTGAAAGAATTGTAAGAATATTGTATCATTAAAATATAATTTTTTTCAGCGAGGAATAAAAAATGGACGAAAGAAAACTTGAAGAACTGTTTTTACGTGCTCAAAAGCCGGGAAGATATTGCGGCGGTGAGCAGGGAAGTGTGATTAAGGATAAAAATAAGGTGGATGTAAGATTTGCCTTTTGTTTTCCCGATACCTATGAAGTGGGAATGTCGCATCTTGGTATGAAGATACTTTATTCCTGTTTTAACGAAAGGGAAGATATATGGTGTGAAAGGGTATTTGCACCTTGGATTGATTTTTCTAAGGTTATGAAGGACAATAATCTTCCGCTTTTCGCACTTGAAAGCCGTGATGAATTAAAGGAATTTGATTTTATCGGTTTTACTCTTCAGTACGAAATGAGTTATACCAACGTACTTCATATGCTTGATCTTGCAGGGATTCCTCTTAGAAGTAAAGACAGAAAAGAACTTAAGAATATAGTTGTAGGCGGCGGACCTTGCGTTTGCAACGCAGAGCCTATGGCAGATTTTTTTGACATTTTCTTTTTGGGTGAAGGGGAAGAAGTGGATTTAGAGGTTATTGACCTTTATAAAGAATGTAAAAAGAATGGCGAAAATAAGGAGGAATTTCTTAAAAAAGCCGCTCTTATTGAAGGTGTGTATGTACCGTCTTTATATGAAATTTTATATAATGAAGACGGAACAATTGCCGCAATTACCCCTAAGGAAACAGCGCCTAAAACTATTAAAAAACGTATCATTACCGATTTGGACAAGGCTTATTACCCAAAAGAATTTGTTATGCCTTATATTGAAATCGTTCACGACAGAGCAGTTCAGGAAATTTATAGAGGCTGTATAAGAGGCTGTAGATTCTGTCAGGCAGGGTTTTTATACCGTCCCGTAAGAGAAAAATCTCCCGAAACGATAAATTCTCAGGCAAGGGATTTATGTAAATCTACAGGTTATGACGAAATATCTCTTTCTTCGCTTTCTACAAGTGATTATACATGCCTTGAAGAGCTTTTAACAAATATGCTCGATTGGACAGATGATGATAACGTAAGCCTTTCTTTGCCGTCACTGAGAATTGATAATTTCTCACCTGAACTCCTTGCTAAAATAAATCACATAAGAAAAAGCGGTCTTACCTTTGCTCCCGAAGCAGGTACCCAGCGACTCAGAGACGTTATAAATAAAAATATAACCGAAGAGGAAATTCTTGATACCTGCCGTATCGCTTTTGAGGGCGGTCATACTTCCGTAAAGCTTTATTTTATGCTCGGTCTTCCCACAGAAACCGACGAGGATTTAAAGGGAATTGCCGATTTGGCGCAAAAAATAGTTGATATATACTACAGTTTACCAAACAGACCTAAAGGCAGAAGTGTTGACGTGGGAGTCAGCGTTTCAACCTTTGTGCCAAAGCCTTTTACTCCTTTCCAATTTGAACCCCAGATAACAAGGGAAGAAATAAAAAGACGTCAGAACTTCCTTTGCAGTCAGATAACCACCAAAAAGATTTCTCTTTCTTGGCACGACTATGCAACAAGTTTCCTTGAGGGAGTTTTTGCAAGAGGTGACAGAAGACTTGCCGATGTTATTGAAACAGCCTTTAAAGACGGTTGTGTTTTTGATAGCTGGACAGAGTGTTTTGAACTGGAAAAATGGCTTAATGCTTTTGAAAAATGCGGTATTGATCCTGAATTTTACAGTTGCAGACAGCGTTCCTTTGAGGAAATTCTGCCTTGGGAACATCTTGATTATGCCGTAAGTAAAGAATTTTTTATTAAACAGGATAAATTGGCGCACGACGAAAAAACGACTCCTAATTGCCGTATTTTCTGTGCCGCTTGCGGAGCTAATTGTTATGGGGAGGGTGTATGCTTTGAAAAACGTTAGACTTTTTTATAAGAAAAAGGGGAGAATGAAGTTTATATCTCACCTTGATATGAATAGATTTTTTATAAGAATTTTAAGAAAAAGCGGTATTCCTATTTGGTACACCGAAGGCTTTAATCCTCATCCCTATATTACCTTTGCGGCTCCTTTGTCTTTGGGATTTGAAAGTGATTATGAAATAATGGATTTTCGCCTTACTGATGATGAATTTCCTCTGAAAAAAGCGGAAGAAATCCTTAAAGGTGTTGTCCCCGAATATATCGAAATTATAAAAATAAGCGAACCTGTTATGAAAGCGGGAAAAATTGGTTTTGCCGGATTCGTACTTACCTTTGAAAGCCAAGAGACAGCTGAATTGTTTGAAAAGTTTATTTTATCCGATACTGTAACTGTCAGTAAAAAAACTAAAAAAGGCGAAACAAAGATTTTGGACGTAAAAGATAAAATAAATGATGTTATCAGAACTGATAAAAAGGTTTCTCTTATTCTTCCTGCAGGTAACGACAACGTAAACCCATCGATTATAGTGGCGGCATTTAATGAGAAATTTGGTAAAGAATTTTATGTAGAGTATCTAAGAAATGCTCTTTATAATGAAGAAAAGAAATTGTTTTTATAGACTTTTTGCAATACTCAATGATAAAAAATTGTTCAGAGGCTTTTTAAAGACGCTCGAAAGAGCGTCTTTTTTAATGAATTTTTATGCAATTCTTCTTGACTTTAAAGTACTAAAGTGCTATAATCTTTAATAAATTATTGTAGAGAAAACGAGGAATATTTTTATGTTAAATAAAAAAATGTTGGGTCTTGGAACTGCAAGTTCTGCTATAAGACAGCTTTTTGAATACGGAAAGGCAAGAAAAGCCGAAATTGGTGAGGATAACGTATATGATTTCAGCATAGGTAACCCCAGTGTTCCCGCGCCAAAAAGTGTAGATGATACAATAAAAAATCTTATAGAAAACGAGGATAGCGTCCTCCTTCACGGTTATACTTCTGCCCCCGGAGATTTGGGGGTTAGAACCAAAATTGCCGAGTACATACAGGAAAAATCGGGAGTTGTGGCAACTGCATCCAATATTTATATGACCTGCGGTGCCGCCGCTTCTCTTACCATTACTCTTAACGCTCTTGCTAATGAAGGGGATGAGGTTATCCTCCTTGCTCCATTTTTTCCGGAATACAGAGTGTTTGCGGAAAAGGCAGGGTTTAAGTGTGTTGTGGTAAATTGCCGTGAACCCGATTTTCAGATAGATATTAATGCCCTTAAAGATGCAATAAACAAAAACACCAAGGCGATCGTTATAAATTCTCCCAATAATCCTACCGGTGTTGTTTTCAGCGAGGAAACCGTTATAGCTCTTGCGAAGCTTCTGGGAGAAAAACAGCAGGAATATTCAAAAGAAATATTCCTTATTTCCGATGAACCCTACAGAGAGCTTGTTTACGGTGATGTAACCGTACCGTATCCGCAGAAATATTATGATAATACCATAGTTTGCTATTCCTTCAGTAAGTCTCTTTCTTTGCCTGGGGAAAGAATAGGATATGTTTATGTATCTCCCAGATGTAAGGAGGCAAATCTTGTTTTTGCCGCAGTTTGCGGCGCAGGACGTGCTCTCGGTTTTGTTTGCGCTCCTTCAATGCTTCAGCGTGTGGTTGCTGAAAATCTTGGAAAAACTGCCGATGTGAGCATCTATAATAAAAACAGAGAAATCCTTTATAGCGCTCTTACTCAGTACGGTTATACTGCGGTAAAACCCGACGGTGCGTTCTATCTTTTTGTTAAGTCGCCCGAAAAGGATGCTGCAGTTTTTGCCGAGAAAGCAAAAAAATACGAGCTTTTGCTTGTGCCCAGCGATTCCTTCGGTATGGGCGGATATGTAAGAATTTCTTACTGTGTTTCTACAAAACAAATTGAAAATTCCTTGCCTTCGTTTAAGGCCTTAATAGAGGAGTATAAATAATGGACGAACTAAAAATTGCCAGAGAAAAAATCAATAATATTGATAAAGAAATGGCAGAGCTTTTTTGTCAGCGAATGGAAGCTGTAGGAAAAATAGCTCAATATAAAAAGGAACGAGGACTTCCCATACTTGACAGCGCAAGGGAAGAAGAGGTAATAATTAAAAACTCTGCCTATGTAAAAGACGAGACGTTGCGTTCTTATTATATAAACTTTTTAAGAAGCAATATGGAATTATCCCGCAATTATCAAAATATGTTAAACAGCGGTATGAAGGTTGCTTTTTCGGGAGTGGAAGGCGCCTTTGCGCAGGTTGCGGCAGAAAGGATATTTGAAAACTGCACTTCTGTAGCATATGACAGCTTTAAAAGTGCATATGAAGCTGTTGTCAAAGGAGAATGCGACTGTGTTATTCTTCCTCTTGAAAACAGCTACAACGGTGATGTGGGACAGGTAATGGATATTGCCTTTTTCGGTTCGCTTTATATAAACGGTGTTTACGATATTTCCGTAACTCAGCATCTTCTTGCTAAAAAAGGTGTTAAAGCGCAGGATGTTAAAGAGGTTATAAGCCATCCGCAAGCGCTCGGTCAGTGTGCAAACTATATAAAGCGTATGGGATATTGCGTTAGCGAAAGTTCCAATACAGCAGTTGCCGCTAAGTTCGTATCACAAAGTGAGAGAAATGATATTGCGGCTATAGGAAGTGAAAAAGCCGCTGAAATTTACGGTCTTGATTTAATTGAAAGAGCTATTAATGACAGCAACAACAATACTACGCGATTTGCCGTATTTTCGCGAACGGCTAAAAACAGCAGTAATAGTGATAAACAGTTTATAATGCTTTTTACCGTAAAAAACGAAAGCGGATATCTCGGTAAAGCCTTGTCTGTTATAGGTGATAACGGATTTAACTTAAGAGCGCTTAAAAGCCGTCCTACAAAGGAGCTTATATGGGATTATTACTTTTATGCCGAAGGTGAAGGCAACATAAATACTACAAAGGGTGAAAAAATGCTTAAAGAATTGCTTAGCGTGTGCAATCACGTTAAAGTAGTGGGAAGTTATGAAAAAGAGATTTCGTTGTGAGGTGTAAATATGATAATTCCCGTAAATATGTCAAATGAAAGTTATGATATAGTTCTCGAAAAGGGAGTGCTCTGTAAAGCGGGAGAATATTTGAATCTTAACAGAAAGGTGCTTGTTGTTACCGATGGCGGTGTTCCGTCGGTTTATGCAAAGACGGTAGCAAAGCAATGTAAAGAAGCCTTTTTGGTAACTCTGCCTCAGGGTGAAAAAACAAAATGTTTTGATTCCTATAAAGCGTTACTTTCCAAAATGGTTGAAAACGGTTTCACCAGAAGTGACTGTGTTGTTGCCGTTGGAGGCGGTGTAATAGGAGATTTGAGCGGTTTTGTTGCTTCGAGCTATATGCGTGGGGTTGATTTTTATAATATTCCCACAACCTTACTTTCACAGGTAGATTCCTCCATTGGCGGAAAGGTAGCAATAGATTTTTGCGGATATAAAAATATTGTAGGAGCTTTTTATCAGCCTAAAAAGGTTTTAATAGATGTAGAGGTTTTATCTACTCTGAGCCAAAGACAGTTTAGTAATGGTCTTGCTGAATCTCTTAAAATGGCGCTGACAAGCGATGAAAAATTATTTAAACTAATAGAAACAAAAGACATAAGAGAAAATATTGAAAAAATTATTGAAGCATCACTTCTTATTAAGAAAAAGGTTGTGGAAGAGGATGAAAAGGAAGCGGGATTAAGAAAAATTCTTAATTTCGGTCATACTGTGGCCCATGCAATTGAAAGTGATACGGCTTTAAGTCAGTGGTATCACGGGGAGTGTGTGGCTGTGGGAATGCTTCCAATGTGCAGTGAAAACGTAAGAAAGCGAATACTTCCGGTTCTTGCCAAACTAAACTTGCCTACAAAAATTTCTTTTGATGTGGATAATGTAATAAGAGCAATGAGCCACGATAAAAAAATGTCGGGAAACAGTATTACGGTTGTTACTGTTGAAAAAATAGGTCAGTTCAAAATGGAAAAACTTCCCTTTGAGGAATTGACATTAAGAATGAAAGAAGTTTTATAAATGAAAAACGTTTACGGACATAATTTGACCTTAACTCTTTTTGGAGAAAGTCATGCATCTACAATAGGCGCAGTTATAGACGGAATTGCTTCGGGAATTAAAATAAATGAAGAGTTTATTAAAAGTCAGTTATTTTTAAGACGTCCTTCGGGTAATATCTCTACCGCCAGAAGTGAAGAGGATAACTTTAAAATATTAAGCGGTGTATTTAGCGGCTATACTACAGGCACTCCGATTTGTATTGTTATTGAAAATCAAAATACCGTTAGCAAGGATTACTCCGACATTGAAGGCAAAGCAAGACCGTCACACGCCGACTTTGCCGCTTTTATGAAATACGGAGGCTTCGAAGATTTTAGAGGCGGCGGGCATTTCAGCGGAAGGATAACTGCCGCTATTGTTGCCGCAGGCGCAATTATTATAGATGCCCTTAAAACAAAAGGAATTTTAATAGGCACCCATATTAAAGAATGTGCGGGGGTTGCCGATATTAGCTTCGGTGGTTTATATGAAGATATTGCTTTGCTTAACACAAAGACTTTTGCTGTTTTAAGTGACGAAAAGGGCGAAAAAATGCAGGAAAACATACTAAAAGCAAAGGAAGAAAGTGATAGTGTGGGAGGGATTCTCGAAACTATGGTTGTCGGTATGCCTGCAGGTGTTGGCGAGCCTTGGTTTGATACTATTGAGGGAATGCTCTCAAAAGGTCTTTTCAGTATCCCTGCGGTTAAGGGTGTTGAGTTCGGTATGGGATTTGCCTTTGCTGATATGAAGGGAAGCGAGGCAAATGATTGCTTTACATTGGAAAACGGAGAAATTAAAACGCTGACGAATAATAACGGTGGTATTAACGGCGGAATCTCAAATGGTATGCCTATAAATTTCAGTACCGTTATTAAGCCTACGCCATCCATTGCAAAACCGCAGCAGACGGTCGATTTTAAAAGAAACGAAAACGTTATGCTTTCGATTAAAGGTAGGCACGATCCTTGTATTGTTCACAGAGCAAGGGTGGTTGTTGATAGCATAACAGCCATTACTCTTGCTGATTTTCTTGTGGGAAAATACGGTACCGATTGGCTTAAGGGTTAAATTATGGAATACGGATTAATTGCAGAAAAGCTGTCCCACAGTTTTTCAAAGGAAATTCATAATAAATTAGCCGATTATACTTATGAACTTAAAGAGTTAAAGCAAAGTGAATTGAAAGAATTTATACTAAAAAAAGAGTTCAAAGCCATAAACGTAACTATTCCGTATAAAGAAGCGGTTATGCCTTATCTTGATGAAATCGACGATAAAGCATCTGTTATTGGTTCAGTAAATACTGTGGTTAATAGAAACGGAAAACTTTACGGCTACAATACTGATTTTTTTGGTATGAAGCAGTTGTGTCTTAAAAACGTCATTTCGTTTAAAGGTAAAAAGGTACTTATTTTAGGAAGCGGCGGTACTGCAAAAACTGCCTACGCTGTGTCTAAGGATATGGGCGGGGCTGAAATTTATTTTGTTTCCCGAAAAAAGACTGATAATACAGTAACTTATGATGAAGCAAAAAATAATCATTTTGATGCCGATATTATAATCAATACAACACCCGTAGGTATGTACCCGAATATAGATAAATCTCCTATTAATTTAAGTGATTTTAAATGTCTTACGGCGGTTGTTGACGTAATATATAATCCTCTTAAAACAAAGCTAGTTTTAGAAGCTGAAAAACTAGGTATAAAGGCTGTAGGCGGACTTTATATGCTTGTTGCTCAGGCTAAAGCGGCTTGTGAACGTTTTCTTAATAAAGATATTAATGAGGATATATTAGATAGAGTATATAAAGAAGTTCTTGTCTTAAAGCAAAACGTTGTTTTTGTAGGTATGCCGTCAAGCGGCAAAACAACCGTTGGAAAAATGGTTGCCCAACGTCTTTCCAGAGATTTTTTCGATACCGACCTTTTAGTTTTTAAAAAAACGGGAATGACTCCCGCTGAAATTATAAATGAGCAGGGGGAAAAGGCTTTTCGTATTATAGAGAGTGAAGTCATAAGTGAGGTTTCAAAGCTTTCGGGAGTTGTTATAGCTACGGGCGGCGGCGCGATTTTAAATGATGAAAATATCGAAAACCTGAAGAAAAACGGACTTATATGGTTTATTGACCGTCCTTTAGAAAGTCTTAAAACAGGTTCAGACAGACCTCTTTCAAGCAGTAAGGAAGAACTTTTAAAGCGTTTCGATGAACGTTTCCCTAAATATAACGCTTGTGCAGATTTTATTTTAAAGGATATTGAAAGTCCCGAAAAAACTGCAGAGCAGACAGTAAAGGATTTATATTTATGAAATTACTTATAATAAATGGGCCTAATATAAATATGCTGGGTATTCGAGAGCCCGATATTTACGGAAAAGAAACATATCAGACACTTATTGAAACAGTTAAGGAACACGCTTTCAAAATAGGTGTGGATATAGAATGTTTTCAATCTAATCATGAGGGTGATATAGTTGATAAAATTCAGCAGTCGTTTGGCAATGTTGACGGTATAGTTATAAACCCCGCTGCTTATACCCATACAAGTGTTGCTATTCTTGATGCCTTAAAGTCTGTTTCGATTCCTGCCGTAGAAGTGCATATTTCGGATGTTTCCTTAAGAGAAGATTTCAGACAAATAAGTTTTATCCGAGATTACTGCATTAAAACTATAATAGGCCAGGGAATAAAGGGCTACTGTATGGCTATGGACGAACTTTTGGAGTATTTAAAGAAATGAAGGTTACTATAGAAAAAAGTGTGGCAAAGGGAGAAATAACGGCGCCACCTTCAAAAAGTATGGCGCACAGAAATCTTTTGTGCGCGGCGCTTAGTAAAAACAGTACTGTTTTTAATGTAGAATATTCCGAAGATATACTAGCAACTCTTGATTGCTTAAAAGCTTTGGGAGCAAGTGTTAATATAAACGGTTCTACTGTATTTATTGGTGGGTTGTGTCCCGAAAATACCGATGGAGTCTTACTTGATTGCCGAGAAAGCGGAAGTACTTTAAGATTTGTTTTGCCCCTTTGTCTTATGAGTGGTAATGAATTTATTCTAAAGGGAAGCGATAGGCTTATGCACCGCCCTATGAACGTGTATAGTGATTTGTGCCGTGAAAATGGAATAGAATTTGAACATAAGGAAGATTATATAAAAGTCAAGGGCAAACTTAGGGGAGGTACCTTTAATATTGATGGAGGTATAAGCAGTCAGTTTATTTCGGGGCTTTTATTTGCGCTTCCTTTACTAAAAGAAGATAGTGTGATAAACATTATCGGTGAAGTTCAAAGTCTTTCTTATCTTATGCTAACCTTTGAAGGTCTAAAGAATTTCGGTATTCAAATTGATTACAGCGATATCAGACATATTAAAATTAAAGGTAATCAGCAATACGAAAATAAAGCGGTTACGGTTGAGGGCGATTATTCCAATTCTGCCTTTTTTGATGCGTTAAATTTTCTTGGCGGTGACGTTAAGATAAAGGGACTAAATGAAGAAAGCCTTCAGGGGGATCGGGTATATAATGAACTTTTTGATAAACTGAAAAAAGAAAATGCCATTATATCCGTTGCCGATTGTCCTGATTTGGCGCCGATTCTTTTTGCTTTAGCGGCAGTAGGGAAGGGCGGCTGTTTTACCGATACTGCGCGTCTTAAAATAAAAGAAAGCGACAGAGCGTCAGCTATGAAAGAAGAACTTTCAAAATTCGGTGTTAAAATGGAAGTAGGGGAAAACTCTGTGAAAGTATATGCTTCTCAAATTAAAACCCCGACAGAAGAAATTTACGGTCATAACGACCACAGAATAGTAATGGCTACATCAGTTCTTGCTACCAAAGTAGGTGCTGTTATAGATGGCGCCCAGGCTGTAAGAAAAAGTTTGCCCGATTTTTTTGAGCGACTTGAAGGTCTTGGCGTAATTATAATTAAAGATAAGGTGAATATGTAATGTCAATGGATTTCAAAAGGAAACTTCCAATTCCTATGGAGGTTAAAGAACAATATCCCGTAAATGAAAAGGATAAGAGAATCAAGGAAGAAAGAGATGCTGAGCTTAAACGCATTTTTACGGGAGAAAGTGATAAATTTCTTCTTGTTATCGGACCTTGCTCTGCAGATTATCCCGAAAGCGTTTTAGAATATATTGAACGTCTCAGAAAAATTCAGGATGAGGTTAAGGATAAAGTTTTTATTGTTCCGAGAATATATACCAATAAGCCCAGAACAACTGGAGCAGGGTATAAGGGAATGCTTCATCAACCCGATCCTGATAAAAATCCCGATATGCTAAGCGGTATAATTGCTATAAGAGATTTGCATTTAAGAGCGCTTAAGGACTATGGATTTACTTGCGCTGATGAAATGCTTTATCCTGCTAATTACCGTTATCTTTCTGACCTTATATCTTACGTTGCCGTGGGCGCACGTTCAGTTGAAAATCAGGAACACAGACTTGTGTCCAGCGGTATAGATGTTCCTGTAGGAATGAAAAATCCCACAGGCGGAGATTTGACGGTAATGATGAATGCCATTTCAGCTGCACAGCAAAAGCATATCTTCCTATATAGAGGTTGGGAGGTAGAAAGTGACGGTAATCCTCTTGCACATGCTATTTTAAGAGGATATACGGGACAAAACGGAAGCAGCGTTTCCAATTACCATTATGAAACCCTTTCCGAGCTTTGCGAACTTTATCAAAAATCGGGACTTCTTAATCCGTCGGTTATTATTGATACCAACCATGCAAATTCCGGTAAAAAGTATGCAGAACAGCCCAGAATTGCAAAGGATGTAATATATAGCTGTACTCATAATGATGATATTAAAAAGCTTGTTAAGGGACTTATGGTAGAAAGCTATCTTGAGGACGGAAGCCAGAAAATCGGCGACCATATTTACGGAAAGTCTATTACCGACCCTTGTATCGGCTGGAAGAAAACTGAGAAACTTATTTACAACGTTGCTGAAACAATATAACAAAAAGGGGCTGCCTCACTTTCCTTAGTGAGACAGCCCCTTTTTAATTATGCTTCGATTTCTTCTTTAATTCTGTTTTCTGTATTTACAGATATTTCGTGTGTCATAAGGTCGTCCGCCTTAGTGACTTTAATTATGATACCTTCAATTTCAAAGGTGTCGCCCTCTTCGGGAATACCTTCCTTAAGCTGAGTAAGCCAACCGTTAACGGTTGCAGACTCAATATCTTCAGGAATGGTAATATCAAAATACTCAAAGAATGAATCAAGGGAAGTTATGCTGAGCACGTTATAATTATGCTCATCAATTTGAGTGATTTCGTCAATAGCTTCATCACCCTCGTCCCAAATTTCACCAACGATTTCTTCCAGAATATCTTCCATGGTAACTATACCGGAAGCCTCGCCGTATTCGTTAACAACGATTACGATGTGGTTGTGGTCGGTTTGCATATCTTTGAAAAGAGTATCAAGATGTATGCTTTCGGGAACAAAAACAGGGGGGTGTATTGCATCGGCTAAACTAAAGCCCTTGTCTTTACGGTGCAAAAGGTATTCTTTTGTATATAAAATACCTTCGATAGTATCAAGCTCGGAACTGAATACGGGAATACGTGAATATCCGTCGTTTTCTATAACCTCTAAAATTTCCTTATCGGTTGAATCTATAGAAATAAAAGATACTGATTTTCTCGGTGTCATTACGTCTTCGGCAGTCATTCTGTCGAGCTTGAAAACGTTTTTGATATACTCAATATCATCTTGATTTAGAGAGCCTTCATCTGCACCTGCATCAAGCATAAGTACAATATCTTCTTCGGAAACGGTTTCATCTTTTTCATGAGGATCAATACCGAAAATACGAATAATTCCGTTTGTTACAACAGTTAACAGCCAAACTATAGGACGCAAAACTGCAGTCATAAACGAGATAATACCGCAAAAGCCCTGCGAAACCTTTTCTTTATGATGCATAGCGATTCTTTTGGGGACAAGTTCGCCGAGCACCAAGGTGAAAAATGAAAGAATAATTGTGATGAGTACAACCGATATGTCTTCAACAAGGGCTTCGTTGGAAGCGAAAAAAGAAAACTTATTTACCATATAAGCTGTGAGCTTATCGGAAAAGTTATCGGCAGCGAAAGCGGAGCCTAAGAAACCGGCAAGAGTAATGCCTATCTGTATGGTAGAAAGAAAACGTGTAGGGTCTTCTATCATTTTAAGCATTTTTGCGGCTTTTTTGTCACCGTCTTCGGCTTGTGCTTTAACCTTTTTCTCATTAAGAGAAATTACCGCAATTTCGGTAGCGGCAAAAAAAGCGTTAAGTAAAATCAGAACCAACTGTAACAGTAGTTGTTTAAAAATAGTCATTGACTAAGAGTCCTCCGTTATTTTGAATGTAATCTTTTTTAAAGTTCCGTATATGCTAATTACGGTTATAAGCAACAAAGGATACTTTGTAGCCTAAAGAGTTACAATCAGGCTGAAGTTCAGTTAACTCAAAGCCAAAGCAACTACTTCGGGGTAGCGGATCCACAAAACCAACTCCATTTCTATATTAGTGGTAGTATTATACTATATCTTTCTTAAATAGTCAAGAAAATGTGAAATCAAAGGCATATATTGTTTAAAAATTCGAAAAAAATACTTTTTTATGGCAAAAAATCTTATTTCAGGTTTACAGTATGGCTGAAATAGTGTAATATATATTTAAAATAGAATACGTAAAGGAGCAAATTATGGCTGTTAAACTTAATCCGGATAAAGAAATTGTTAAAAAAATTAAAGAAGGACTCAAAATGAAGGATGGATACTGTCCGTGCAGAATACCGAAAACTGAAGAGTATAAGTGTATTTGTAAAGAATTCAGAGAACAAATTGCTGATCCTGATTTTGAAGGATTTTGCCATTGTATGCTTTACTATAAATCAAAAGAGTAAAAGATTTTTTTGCTGATAACTTAGGGCGCGGTGAAAGACATAATAGTTATTTAAGAAATATGCTTTTCGAGGCATATTTTTTATTGACAAAATTGTGTTTTTAATGCATAATCATAATGATGAAGTATATAAAAATCAATTGGAGAAAAGTTATGAAAAATACCTATTTAAAGAAAATTTTAAGTTTTACTCTTTGTTTATTATTATTATGTAGTATATGTGTTATACCAAGCAGCATAAATGTTAATGCTGTAAGCTATAAATACAAAAAACTATATGATTTTAGCAATGAAAGCGGAACTATTTATACGGGTGAAATTTCGGATTCTAATGGTATTTCCCGTCAAATTTCACGTGCATTTTTTTCTGATGTAAACAGCGAACTCGATATTAGTAATGAACTTCAAAGCACTAAAGCGGGCACAAGTGGGTTCCTTTTTAATGATGCGGACGGTCTTTTTGAACTTCGCCCCGAAACTGATTACTCTGTGTCTTTCAGGATTAAAGTAATTTCTTCTCAAGTTTCCTTTAAAAGCAACAATTATACATATCCTACTTCAAAACAGTTGACCGAATTAAAACTATCCTTCGGTATGCCTGCTACATTTGCGGCAAATACTATTTCTTCAGATAGTGAAATTGGTCTTGTTGCTAAAGTAGGAACTAATAAAAGCACTTTTACGGCAAATCAAAATGGTGCTGATTCGAACTTTAATGTAGGTCAGTGGTATAACCTTGAATATGACTTTACTACCCCAGCAACCTTTGGAGAAAACGGCAACGTTTTGGGCTTTTCTCTAAAATCCTTTAATGGTGTTCATATTGTTATTGATGATGTTTTGGTAGAGATGAAGCCTTCTATAACAGTTGATCCTATGGGCGGTACCATCAGCAAAACAAGTTTTTCGCATAGCATAGGGGATAAAGTAAATATTGAAAATCCTAAATATAATGAATTCGGATATGACTTTGAAGGCTGGTATTACGATAAAGCATATACAAAACCCTTTACCGATAAATACATTACCGAAGAAAATGCAAATGCAACGCTTTATGCAAAATGGAGTACTACGCGTTTCGGCTTTGAAAGCTTTACACAAGGAACAGATTACGGTGCTCCCGAAAGCCATTTCTTTAGCCTTGTCGATAATCCTGAGGAAGCCTACAGCGGCAGAGGCTTTATGCACTACCACTTTACTGAGGATTATTGGAATGTTATATACGATGAAACGAAAGGTACACTTCAGCGCGGTAGAAGAATTTCAAAAGAAAATAGTATTCCCGTTAAACGTCTTTCAACCTCCACTACCTACGTTTTAAGCCTTAAGTATCGTATCCTTGAAGGTTCGGGCGATATATCCATTGGCGCCTTTACTGCCGGTTATAATATGTGGTGGGATAATGGTGCTCTTATGAAAACGTTGAGTGAGA
>JAZSHI010000028.1:0-30503 GCA_045533195.1 Acutalibacteraceae bacterium | reverse complement strand
CTTGCCCGCCGCAGAGCAAAGGGCAGAAAGCAGCTCACATACTAAAGGATTACGATTATTCAACAAAGTCATAGCTAAAAACTTGTTTCATATTTGATACAAGTTTTAAATGCTTTGGCTAAAGGCCACATCTTTGTGGCTTTTAATTTTATAGGGTGTTTAGTATGCTTTATAATACTTTTAAACTTAATAAGGATTTTCGCCGCTTGTACGGTAGGGGAAAAAGTCAGGTTTCCCCTTATCTTGTTACCTACTCCTTAAAAAACCGTAACGGTGAAATAAACGTTGGCATTACGGTTGGTAAAAAGCTCGGTAATGCCGTATGTAGAAATCGCGCAAGGCGTCTTATCGTCGCCGCTCTGCGCGAAAATCTGGCACATATAACGCCGGGATACGATTTTGTTTTTGTTGCTCGAAGCCGTATTCTTTCTGTAAAAAGTACAGTCGTAAGCGAAGTTTTAAAAAATCAGCTTAAAGAATCTGGCATTTGGAATGATAATAATGAAGAAACTTCTGATTAAAGCAGTTCGCTTTTACCAAAAGAACCTTTCGCCCGCAAAGAAAACCCCTTGTTGCCGTTTTTACCCGACCTGTTCAGCCTATGCTATTGAGGCTTTGGAAATTCACGGCGCTTTTAAGGGTTCACTTCTTTCTTTTTGGCGTATACTCCGCTGTAATCCTCTTTGCAAGGGCGGCTTTGACCCCGTACCCCAAAAGCAGACAAAGGTCTGCCCCAGACGAAAAAAATAATCCTTCTGTCAGGATGGTGTATAAATATGACCGCAGTTTTCGGTTTTATTAACAAATGGGTGTTTGCGCCCGTTCTTAACTTTTTCCTCGGTATCACCGGCGGAAATTACGCACTTTCTATTTTTCTATTCACATTAGCGCTTAATATTATTCTTATTCCCCTTACCGTTAAGGGACAGAAATCTGCCGTAGGTCAGTTCAAAATCAAGCCCAAGCTTGACCAACTCAAAAACAGATGCGGTGACGATAAGCAGAAATACAATCAGGGTATGCAGAAGCTCTATCAGGACAACAACATTTCTATGGGCGGCGGCTGTCTGCCTATGATTTTACGTCTTGTACTTGTTATGAGCGTTTATTATCTTGTGCTTTCTCCCCTCACCTACTTTACCTCTCTTGATGCAAGTGCTATCGAGACAGCCGTAAAGGCTCTTCCCGAAGAACTTGTTGCAAAGAGAACCACCTACAGCGAACTTTTTGTTATTGAACAGGCTTATGCCACCGGTTCCGGAAATATCTTTGATGCAATTAAGAATCTTGATTTTAACTTTCTTGGAATCAACCTTACCCAGAAGCCTCAGTTCACACTCAACTTCTCTAAAGCAGACGTTGACTTTAAGCTGTGGATAATCCCCTTCCTTTCCTTTGCCGCAGCTATGCTTTCAGGCATATATTCAAGTATTCACCAGAAACGCGCCAATCCCGATGCGCCCAGCATGATGGGTATGATGCTTATGATGCCCATATTCTCTTTATGGATAGCCTTTAACGCTCCTTGCGGTCTTGGCTTCTATTGGGCTTGTTCAAGTCTTATTGGTGTATTTGTTCAGATGTTTATAAACCGTTTCTTCAGCCCCGCAAAGCTTGTTGCGAAAGAACAGGCAAATTTAATTATAAAGCGCGGTGCAGAAGAAAAGAAATTCGCCTCTTCAAAGGCCGCTAAATAATTTTAGGAGGAACTTGACGTGATAAAAGAAGCTATCGGCATTGCCGCAACTATAGAAGAAGCTAAAGAAGCCGCTATAAACGACCTTAACGCAGGTCTTGACGACGACATACAGTTTGAAATCATTGATATGCCCAAGAAAAAGGTTTTAGGTATTTTCGGCGGCTCTCCCGCTAAAGTAAGAGCATACATTGAAGTAGATGCTCCTGCTCCCAAAAAACCTGCTAAAAAGGGCAACAAGAAAAACGATGTTGCAAAAGAGAATAAAGAAAACAAGGCAAAAGCAAAACCCGAAAAGAAGGAAAAAACCGTTCCTGCTGCTGAAAAAACCGAAGCTGTTGACGCTTCCCTTCTTCCTGCCGATTCTCAGGCTGCAAAGGCAGTAGAGTACATCAAAGGTGTTTTAGCAGGTCTTGGCTGTACCGATATAAACATCAAGGTTATTACCTTTGACGGCGGCGCAACCATTATTCTTGAAGGCGAAGGTCTTGGCGTAGTTATCGGTCACAGAGGCGAAACCCTTGATGCCCTTCAGTATCTTTCTTCCCTTGCCGCAAATAACGGCAGCGGTTATTTCAAGGTTTCCATTGACATCGGCAACTACAGAGAAAGAAGAGAAAAAACCCTTATCTCTCTTGCTCACAGAATGGCAAATCAGGCGCTTAGAAGCGGCAGAAACCGTTCCTTAGAGCCTATGAACCCATATGAAAGACGTATTATTCATACCGCTATTCAGGAAATCGACGGTGTTTCCTCTCATTCTGTAGGAGAAGGTGACCGCAGACATATCGTTATCACCCCCGATAACGCTCCTGCACGCGCTCCCAAAAAAACAAGTGCACCCGTAGAAAACAGAGAGCCTAAAAAAGACTCCGAAGCACTCCCCCTTTACGGAAAGATAAAATAAATAAAACTATAATATTCAATTATATAAATTGCATAAAATCGGCAGTTTTCGTTTGTGAAAACTGCCGATTTTCTTATTTTTTTGAAAATTTATGTCTCTTTTTGCCTTCTTGCTTCGTTTTATTATTAGAAGGCTAAAGTCAAAAGGAATAACAAAAGAATAGTAAACGGTTCTGTTTCTTGACAAAAACATGATATTTTGTTAAAATTTTCTTAAGAAAAACAGGGGTAAGTTTTAATATAGTTAGAAAATTCTAATAACACAGAGAACCGTCCCCTGTGTTTCCGTGGAATAAAGGATATTGTGTTTCTTTGGATTAACACAGGGGACGGTTCCTTGTGTTTAAATAAAATTAAACAGTTTTACTGTTTAGGATAACCTCACTTTAGCCAAAGCGTTTTTTTAACGCTTTGGCTATCCGTTTGAAAGGAGTGAAAACGGTATGCTTAGTTTATGCCTTACAATGCTTGATACAGCAAAAGAAAAAGACAAATTTGAAGAACTGTATAATAGTTACAAAAAATTTGTATATTATATTGCTTTTGAATATATGGCTGAAAATAGTCTTGCTGAAGATGCAACACAGGAAACCTTTTTAAAACTAACAAAATACATAAATAATATCGAAAGTATTGATTCCCCAAAAACTCTTTCTTTCATAAAAATAGTTACACAAAGTGTATGTCTCGATATGCTGAAGAAGGAAAAATATTATAGAATTAATACAGAAAAGTTCCACAAGGAACACACAAATAATACCGAAGAAGTTTATATTATACTGGACAAAATCAGAGAGCTTCCCGAAATTTACAGAGATATTTTAATACTCAGATACTATTTAGATATACCAACCAAAAAAATAGCCGATATTTACAACATTACATATAATTGCGCTAGAAAAAGACTTCAACGCGCAAAAAAACTGATTAAAGAGGTAAAAATATGACATTTACAATAAAAGAAAAAGAACAATTAAAGGAAGCGCTTCATTTGTATATACAGGAAACCGCAAGTCATTATGATTTTATTAAAGACCTTGATATACCGTTTTCGTCTGATTTTGAAAAAAATATGCAACGTCTTATTAAGCGACAGAAAAAACCTATGTATTATATGTTTAATACCACCGTAAAAAAAGTCGCTTGTATTATTGTGACAATATTAATAGTTTTAACCAGCACAGTACTCAGTGTTGATGCTCTTCGACAACGAGTAAAAAACTTTGTTATTGAAACCTTTGAAAAATTTTCGATACTGACCTTTGATGATAATTCAAATACTATGGGAGAAATTAAAGAATATTACTCCCCTTCTTACATACCGAAAGGATATGTGATTCTCGAAGAAAAGCAGGGAGAAATTGATAATATTATTTTATATAAGAACAATAACGCCTATGAAATCCATTTTACTCAAATGTGTCTTAACCGGCAACCACATATAGATACAGAGGATTGCATTATAGAAGAAATTGATAAATATTTATTGATTCAAAAAGAAAATTCCAATAGAAAAACAATATATTTCTGTGATGAAAACTATTGTTATGAAATAATATCTTTTGGAGATTTAACTAAAGAAGAGCTTTTGAAAATGGCGAAATCTTTAGAATCAGAAAAATAAAAATGTACTAAAAAAGCAAAAAAATAAGCCGCCCTAAAGGCGACGGAAATATTTGATATCAGCCAAACGGGACTTTAAAATAAGTCCCGTTTTATATTAAGCTGATTTCAGAAAAGAATTCCAATTAGCCGATTTTGTTGAGACGGCAAACGAGATTGGACTTCTTTCTTGCTGCGGTGTTCTTGTGAAGAATACCCTTAGCGGTAGCCTGATCGATCTTCTTAACTGCAACCTTTACAGCTTCTTTAGCATCAGCAGAGTTTTCTGTGATAGCAGCATCAGCCTTCTTAACAGCAGTTCTTAAAGCAGAACGGTAAGCCTTGTTACGCTCGTATGCAGCAGTACTGGTAAGCACACGTTTCTTAGCAGATTTAATGTTAGGCACTTATTGCACCTCCTTTTTAAGCATTAACAAAGATATAATAACACTAATTGAATAAAAAATCAACAACTTTTTTTAATAAATAAATATTTATATGAAACAATAATTTACGAGGTGATTATTATAAACGCGCGAAGTGACCTTGCGGTTGAGCTGAACAGCAGAGTAAGTGACACAAACGGAATTATTTGCGAAAGTGAAAAAAACTCTATAATAACTGTAACACGAATTAAAGTTATTAATGAACAGGGCGAAAAATCTCTTGGAAAACCTATGGGAAATTACGTAAATATTGATATTCCCGACCTTTTATATCACGGCGGAGATTATATTGAGCTTGAAAAAATAATTATTAAAGAACTATCAAACTTTTCTTTTCCAAAAAACAATATTTTGGTTGCGGGGCTTGGCAACCGAAATATTACTCCCGACGCTTTAGGCCCTGCCGTTTCTGATAAAATACTGGCAACACGGCATTTGAGTCCGTATTTAAAACGGCAGACAGGACTTATGGGACTTAAAAACGTAAGCGTTATTCAGCCCGGTGTTTTAGGGCAAACAGGTGTTGAAACTCTGGAAATATTAAAGGGTGTTATAGCCTCCTGTAATGCCGAAGGACTTATTGTTATAGATGCATTTGCCGCGGCAGAGCCTAAAAGACTCGGCACTACTATACAGCTTTGTGACAGCGGAATCTCCCCAGGTTCAGGGGTAGGCAACGACAGAAAGGAAATCAGCAAAAAAACCGTTGGCATTCCCGTTATCGCTGTGGGTGTTCCCACCTGCCTTGATGCCGCTCTTTTCGGAAGCAAAGAAAGACGCGCCACACCTATGATAGTAACCCCCAGAGAAATTGATTTACTAATCGACCGCGCCGCCGCCACCCTTTCGGTATCGCTCAACTGCTTTTTACAGCCCTCAACCGACAGAAGTCTTTTACTTTCTATTGTATAACTTTTCATTTTTATTCATATATATAAATGAAAGGCTCGGTGATGACTTTGAAGGACTTCGGCGGTATAGTTACTCTTTCCCTTACAACCTTTTTATGCGTTATAATCATTATAATAAGCGGAATTTACGTGTCCAGCGAAGGCACTTCGAAAGAATCCCCTCAACAGCAAATTGCCGAATACCATATAAGTTCAAATGAAAGCAAATATGAAGAAAGCAGTAAGGCGGTAAAGGTTTCGGCAACCCCTGCAGGAAAGGTTATCGAACAGTTTATAACACCATATAAAAGCAAGACCTCCTATAACCGCGTATATATTAAAAATCGAGCAGGAATTAACCTTGATATAAAAAAGTATCTTAATGCCAAAAACCCTATTAAAATAGAAAAAAATAATGACGTGCAGATACTTATTATGCACACCCACACCACCGAATGTTTTTTGCCTGAAGCCAGAGACTACTATACCGAGGAAGATAAAACCCGAACAAGAAACCAAGCAGAAAATATTACCGCAGTAGGCGACATTATAGCAGAGAAACTAAATAGTGCAGGTTTTAAAACGGTGCACGATAAAACAGAGCACGATTACCCTGCCTATGACGGCAGTTATAACCGAAGCGGTGAAACTGTCAAAAAGAATTTGGAAAAATATCCTTCCATAAAAATAGTAATTGACCTCCATCGTGATTCTATTGCGGGAAACGGCACCGACAGGGTTAAACCTATAGTGGAGATAAATGGCAAAAAAGCCGCTCAGGTTATGCTTGTTATGGGTTGCGGCGAAACTGTTGCCAATCATCCCAACTGGGAGAAAAACTTCACCTTTGCAGTAAAATATCAGCAGACCTTGGAAGCGCTTTACCCCGGTCTTGCAAGACAACTTGCCCTTGTTTCAAGCCGATATAATCAACATCTCACCACAGGAAGCATACTTTTAGAGGTAGGCACCGAATCTAATTCGCTGGATGAAGCAAAATACGGGGGAAGTCTTGCGGCAGATGCGCTTATATCGTATCTTAATACATTAGTTTAGGAGAAAAAATGAAAAGGAATACTAAAATTTTTTGGCGATCGTTTATTATTAGTTTTTTAATAGTAATATGCCTTTATATAATTATTGCAGGAATCGGCGAAAGCTATAAACAAATGCGCAGAATAGGATTTGGAGAATATAAAAATGCCGTCGAATATTCCGACGGCATTTTGCGTATATTGGACTTTTCTTTTAAAATTACTTAGCCTCATCAAACTTTACGGGAGCGCCCGTTCTGTCAGACTCAAAAGCCGCTTCCATAACCTTCATAACACGGCGAACCTCACTGTGCTTAATAAGAGATTCCTCTTTACCCTCAAGTGCGGCAACAAAATTTCTGTAATAATCATGAACATCGCTTACGGGACGCTCAATTTCATAAGAATCAATAGTGATTTCATCTCTGGGAGCCATAGTTTTGGTGATACCTGCGGCTGTCTGAACGGGAAGAACCTCCTTTTCGTTCCAAGCCTTAAGCTTTGCAACCTGAGTCTTTTCTCTCCAATCGGTAATAATAGCAGTACCCTTTTCGCACTGCATATAAAATCTCGGAAGAGCAATAAAATTATATGTACCAACCTCAACGTAGGCGCGTTCCCCCATTTTAAAGCGTATGGTAAGCTTGAAGCCGTCGTCAACCTCTTTATTGGTTATATGGGTGTTTTCACAGTAAACAGTATCAATTTCCTCGCTTTTAAAAATCTGAAGCAACTGATCGATAAGATGAACGCCCCAGTCGAGAATCATACCGCCGCCGTAAGCCTTTTGACATCTCCAGTCGGAAGGAATACCGCGGGAGCCGTGAACACGGGACTCAATATTTATAATCTTGCCGATTTCACCGCTATCGGCTATCTGCTTCATTGCAAGGAAGTCAACATCCCAACGTCTGTTCTGGTGTACGCTGAAAAGCTTACCTGATTTATTTGCGGCATCAATCATTTCATCAAGAGCGGCAACACTCATTTCAACCGGTTTTTCGCAAATTACGTTTTTACCCGCATTTAATGCCTTTATAACCCACTCAAGATGGTCGTCATTGGGAATAGCAATAACAACTATATCCACATTTTTATCATTAAGCAATGCCTCGTTAGAATCATATACGAAAATCCCGTCAGATTTTGCGGCATCTCTTCTGATTTCAAGAATATCATAAGTTCCCACAAGATTAACAACGTCGCTGCTAAGTGCCTGTTTACAGTGCCATACACCTTGTCCGCCGTAACCTATAACTGCCAGATTCTTTTTCATTTTTATCACCTTTGAAAACCAAACGTTCTGCTTGTAAAGTATAATATGCAGAAACAAAAGTAAACCTTTTTTAATTAAGTGCTTTTTTAATATTTTCACAGTTTTGTTTCATAAGAGATACATAGGTTTCGCCCTTCTTAATTTCCCGCTTTGTTACATTGTGACAGGAATGAAGTAAAAGAGGTTTTGCCCCCGTTTCTTCACAAAGCATAAGGGCAATTTTTTTATTGGAAAATTCGGTATAAAATATAACCTTTACCCCTTCCTCTTTTGCCTGTTCCATAAGGTGGGCGAGGGTTTTTATATCGGGTTCAGTCTGCTCTGCGCAACCGGGGAAAGCGGCAAAATATTCAAAGCCGTATTCCTTTGCTAAGTAAAGGAATGGAAATCTGTCGCCGAAAAATAAGGGCTTATGGTTTTTTATGCTTTCAAATTCCCTGTCAAGTTCTTCAAGTTCGGCTTTTAATTTTGCAAAATTGCCTTTATAATATTGGGCATTTTTGCTGTCTGCTTCACAAAGAGCATTAACTATAGCCTCACTCATTTTTATGGCATTTTTAGGGGAAGTCCATATATGCTCGTCGTGTTCGTGGCGGTGACCGTCTTCTTCGTGATGATGATGCTCTTCACCGCTATCGCTTTCAAGCAAGGTTACCGTTTCTATAAGCCTTACGGTTTTGCCCGTCTTTTTATTTTCTGCTATACGCTCTGCCCAGTTTTCACTCTCTCCGCCGATAAATAAAAACAAATCACTATCCTCAACCGTTTTTATCTGACTGGGTGTAGGCTCAAAAGAATGACTTTCGCTGCCCTCGGGGACAAGCTTTACTACATCTGCCCTTTCCCCTGCTATGCTTCTTGCAAAATCAAAGGGCGGAAAAACTGTGGCAACTATTGTGATTTTATCTTGTTTGTTTTGACTTGAGCAGCCGCAAAAACTCAAAACAATAAAGCCAACAACCAAAAATATACTAAAAATTTTTCTCATTTTAAAATCCTTTCATTTACTATTCTCATTTTACCCCAAAATAATATTTTGTCAATAATAAAACTTGACATAGTATATGTCATAATATAAAATAATTTAGTATATTATGTATTTTAATGGTGAAAAAAATGGAACTCAAAAAAGAAAATAAAATGGGAGTTATGCCGGTTGGCAAACTTCTTTACAGTATGTCGATACCAATGATGATTTCAATGGTTGTTCAGGCGCTTTATAACATAGTTGACAGTATCTTCGTAGCAAAATACAGCATTGAAGGTCTTACGGCTGTTTCCCTTGCTTTCCCTTTGCAAAGTCTTATGATAGCCGTAGGCGCAGGTACCGCAGTAGGTATAAATGCCTTACTTTCAAGGTCGCTGGGCGAAAAGAATTTCAAAAGCGCAAACGCTGCCGCCAATACAGGTATTTTTCTTTCCTTTTTAAGTTTTATTGTTTTTGCAATTTTGGGACTTACTATCGCTAACCCCTTCTTCAAAGTTCAGGATTTTTCAAATGCTGCAGGACAGTATGATATAAATCTTGTTAAGCTTTACGGAGTACAGTACGTACAAATTTGCCTTGGCGCATCCATCGGTATTTTTATGCAGTTTTGCTTCGAAAGGCTTCTTCAGTCAACAGGCAGAACGACACTTGCTATGGTAACTCAGCTTATAGGAGCCATTGTTAATATTATTTTTGATCCCCTGCTAATTTTCGGTTACGGTCCCTTCCCTGAATTAGGTGTAAGAGGCGCCGCCGTTGCAACGGTTATCGGTCAGATTGTTGCCGCCGTTGCTGCTATAATTTTGAACATAACAAGCAACAAGGAGATAACCTTAAGCATAAAAGATATTTTCCGTCCCGATATAAAGGCAATAAAGACCATTTACAAGGTGGGCTTCCCCTCCATTGTAATGCAGTCTATAGGCTCGGTTATGACCTTCCTTCTAAATTTAATTTTAGGCAATCTCACCATTGTTGCCACCACCGTCTTCGGCATTTACTTTAAGCTTCAAAGCTTTATATTTATGCCAATATTCGGACTAAACAACGGAATGGTACCCATTATCGCTTATAACTATGGCGCAAAAAATGAAGAGCGTGTTAAAAAGACTATACGTCTTACCATTATTACCGCCGTCTCCATTATGGTTTCAGGGCTAATTTGCTTCGAAGCCTTCCCACAGGTTCTGCTTTCCTTCTTTAAAGCTGATGCCCAAACCTTAAAAATCGGCGTGACCGCCTTCAGAATTATCGCTTTGCACTTTGCCTTTGCAGGATTTTGTATTATTGCGGGAAGCGTATGTCAGGCAATCGGCAATCCTTTTTATTCCCTTATTGTTTCGGTTTGCCGTCAGCTTGTGGTACTTATTCCTACGGCGTTTTTACTTTCCCTTACCAAAAACGTCAATCTCGTATGGTTTGCTTTCCCCATTGCCGAGGTTATGTCCCTGATACTCAGCAGTATATTCCTAACCAAAACAATGAAGAAAGCCACGTCCTTTATGAGAAACACTTGAAAAAAACATAGTAAAGATATATAATTACTATATATAAACCAAAACGGAGAAAAGAAAATGATTTATCAGAGTACAAGAAACAACAACGAAAAAGTTAATTCCGAAAAAGCCGTAGTAAAGGGCATAGCCGACGACGGCGGCCTTTTTATGCTCAGCGACTTTAATTCCCTTAATTTTGATTATAAGAGCGTATTAAACCTTTCTTCTATGGAAACCGCCGAAAAAATCCTCAGTGTGCTTCTTGATGATTTTACCGATGAAGAAATGCACGAAATGGTTGAAAAGGCATACAGAGGAAGATTTGAAACCGATGAATTAACCCCTGTAGTTAAGGTTGGCGATAACTTTGTGCTTGAGCTTTTCAGAGGTCCCACAAGCGCATTCAAGGACGTTGCTCTTTCGATGCTCCCCCGTCTTATGACCAAAGCAAGAGAAAAGTTAGGCGTCCAAAAAGACACCGTTATTCTTACCGCTACAAGCGGTGACACAGGCAAGGCCGCTCTTGAAGGCTTCCATGACGTAGATGGTATCAGAATTATTGTTTTCTATCCCGACGGCGGTGTAAGTGCCGTACAGAAGGCTCAGATGGTAACCCAAGAGGGTAACAACGTAAAGGTTTGCGCCGTAAAGGGAAACTTTGACGACGCTCAGACAGGTGTAAAAAATGCCTTTGCCGACTTTAAGAAAATGGGGTATGATGCCGTTGATTTTTCAAGTGCAAATTCCATAAACATAGGCAGACTTGCTCCTCAGGTAGTCTATTACTTTACCGCTTATGCTTCTCTTGTTCGTATGGGCGAGATTGAAATAGGCGATAAAATCAACTTTGTTGTTCCTACAGGCAACTTCGGTGATATTCTTGCAGGTTACTTTGCTAAATGTATGGGACTTCCCGTAAATAAGCTTATCTGCGCTTCTAATGCCAATAACGTACTTACCGATTTTATAAATACAGGTCTTTATGATAAACGCAGAGAGTTTTATAAAACCGTTTCTCCCTCTATGGATATTCTTGTTTCCAGCAACCTTGAACGTCTTTTATATTTATTATCCGACGGCAATGCGCAGGAGGTTGCAGGTTATATGAATGACCTTAATACAAAAGGCTATTATAAGGTCAGCGACAGCATTTTAAATTCCCTTAAAGAAACCTTTGTTGCCGCATATTGCGATGATGAAATTACACTTAAAACCATAAAAGAGGTTTACGATAACAACGGTTATCTTTGTGATACCCATACTGCAGTTGCTTTCCGCGCCGCACTTGACGGAAATTATGAAGGCAAGACCGTTGTTCTTTCCACCGCATCTCCCTATAAGTTCCCCGTAGCTGTGCTTTCCGCTTTAGGCATTACCCCCGATAGCAACGAGTTCAGAGTAATGGAACAGATAAACACCCTGACAAACGTTCCCATTCCTAAGAATCTTTCGGGACTTGAAAGTAAAAAGGTACTTCACAGCGACGTTATTGAAAAGAATGAACTTACCGATTACGTATTAAAAAAGGTGGCGGAAGAAAAATGGTAAAGTGTACTGTCCGAGTTCCTGCTACCACCGCTAATTTAGGCCCCGGCTTTGATTCTGTCGGATGTGCATTTACTCTATACAACACATTAACCTTTACACTTTGCGGCGAAGGTCTTTCCTTTAGCAACTGTAACGAAAAGTACGCAAACGAAGACAATCTCGCTTACATAGGTTTTAATGATGTTTATACATACTTAAAAAAGGATATTCCCTGTGTTAATATTTCCTTTGACAGTATATCTGTCCCCGTTTCCCGAGGGCTAGGCAGCAGCGCCGCTTTAATAGTTGCAGGTGCGGTGGCGGCAAATCACTTTTGGGGAAACACCTTATCAAAGGAAGAATTGCTAAAAATATGTAATGAAATAGAAGGTCATCCCGACAACCTTTCTCCTGCAATTTACGGCGGTCTTACCGCTTCCCTCACCCAAGACGGTATTCCCTATTCCGTTCCCTATACCATTCATCCGTCCTTAAAATTTGTTGCCCTTGTTCCCGATTTTGAGCTTCTTACAAGTGTTGCAAGAAGCGTTCTGCCAAAGGAAATTTCCTTTAAGGATGCGATATTTAATTCATCCCACCTTGCAGTACTTCTTAAAGCCCTTGAAACAGGCAATAAAGAGCTTATTTCCATTTCACTAAAGGATAAACTCCACCAGCCCTACAGAAGAGGTCTTATAAAAGGATATGACGAGGCAGAAAAAATCGCATTAGATTTAGGCGCTGTATCCTTTTGTCTGAGCGGCGCAGGTCCCACCTGCCTTTGCATTACAGATAACGACAGTTTTGCCGAAAATATCGAAAAGGCGCTTAAAGAAAAAAATCTTAACTGGCAGGTTTTAAACCTTCCCGTAGATAATGAAGGCGCAAAAGTGATATAAGAAAAAGCAGATAGCTGAGAACTATCTGCTTTCTTTTTATTTCATTTCTATAAGTTCATACTCTGTAGTTCCAAGACCGATTTTTTCGCCATGAGCAAGACAGCTTCTCCATTCGCTGTTTGGCTGACTGTTACGGAAATGGTCGTGCTTATCCACAAAATCAGGCTTTTGCATATTATCGGTAAGCAGTGCGCGGATGATATTTTTACCTAAAGTTTAACATTAATTTCCTTACCGCTTTGTTTATAGGCGGTCATTTTTATGCCTGCGCTTTCAAACATACGCTTCGCGGCAAGGGTTGAAAAAGAATCACTATACTTATCGCTATAGTAAATAACCTCACTCACTCCGCTTTGAATAAGTGCCTTTGCACATTCATTACAAGGAAAAAGGGTTACGTAAACCTTACTGCCCTTTAAATTAGAGCCGGAATAGTTAAGAATAGCATTAAGCTCGGCATGGCATACAAACATATATTTTGTATTAAGCTCGTCGCCCTCTCTATCCCAAGGATAAATATCGTCATCACAGTTTCTGGGCATACCGTTATAGCCTACCGACAGTATTTTATTTTCACTGCTCACAATACAGGCGCCTACCTGCGTAGAAGGATCTTTACTGCGCTGAGCTGACAGTATTGCAATACCCATAAAGTATTCGTCCCAGTTTATATAGTTTTCTCTTTTCATTTTTTTGCCTTCTTTCTGTTCAAAAGTATAAGTATTATTACCATTGAAAACGGAAACAGCGTTCCGAATAAAAATGCTTGATTAAGTCCGCTACCGTCTGCTACAATTCCCGTTGCCCAAGGTCCAAAGGAACAACCTACGTCACCGAAAAGGGCAAGTAAAGCAAACATTGCCGTAGCTCCGCTCGGAAATTTTTTTGCACCCAGACTTAAGGAACCCGGCCACATTACCGAAACACCAAAGCCTACAAGCACCCCTGCAACAAGGTTTACAAAAGGATTTTTACCGAGGGCTAAAACAAGATAGCAAAAGGTGGTAAAAATTGCAAAATAGAGCAAAACCCTTTCCATTTTGACCTTATCTCCAAAGAAGGAGAATATAACTCTGCCTACACCCATACAGGCGGCAAAAAGACACGGGCCAACGAAATCTCCTACTAATTTAGGAAGATGCAAAGACTGTTCTGCAAAGGCAGACATCCAGTTGCCCACAGATATTTCACTTGCGCCCGACAAAAACATAATCAGAAACATTACAGTAAATGTGGGGGAACGCAAAAGATTTTTAAAATCTGTCGATTGTTGTTCTTTAGGTTCAACAATAGGCACAAAGCAAAACATAACCAAAACTGCAAGGGGAATTATAGCCCACAAAGCCGCAATGTAAAACCAGTTATCTTTTCCCAAAAATTTTATAAGCAAGGTGGTTATAATAACTACAAAAACCTCGCCCCAGCAAAAAAAGGAATGAAGCAGCGCCATATTCCCTGATTTGTCTTTAGTGGGAAGATACTCCATAATGGGAGAAACTATAACCTCAATAAATCCGCTTCCTATAGAGTAGATAACTACAGCGCAGGTTATTCCTGTATAGGCGGGTATAATTTTGGGAAGAATTGCCAAAGAAAGAAAACCTGTCACCGCAAAAACCTGCGAAGCAACTGCAAGAATTCTATATCCTAGTATCTTCACAAGCTTAACCGATATTAAATCCACAAAAATCTGTATAACAAAGCAAACGAACATAAGTCTGCCAAGTTTTTCATAACTTATATTATAGCTTTCCTGAAATACTACAAATAATAGGGGCAAAAAACAACAAGCTATAGCCTGAACAAAATATCCCATATAACAGGATATTTTTGTATATGTATAGCTTAGCATTGATTTATGTTCCTTATTATCCCTAAAATTTCCTCAGGCCTTTGGACAGTAAATCTTGCTCCGTTATTTATAAGTTCATCCTTTTCTCTATAACCCCAGGTAACACCTACGGGAATATTACCGCAGTTTTTACCTGTGCTCATATCCACGCCTGAATCACCTACAAAAAGACATTCATCGGGATTTACATCCATTTCGCTCATAGCAAGAAAGGGCATATGAGGTTCGGGTTTTGTAGGCACACCGTCACGCTGACCTATAACAGCCGAAAAGGTATCCTTTAAAAAAAGCTTAGGAACAAGGACATCTGTCATACTCTGCGCCTTATTGGTTACAATAGCAAGTAGAATATCCTCTTTTTTAAGGGAAGTAAGCAGTTCCTTTATTCCGTCATAAAGGCAGGACTTATCGGCGCAGTGGTTTTTATAATAATCGAAAAACTCACCGCGAAGACTGAGTACGTATTCTCTGTCTTTTTTCTTTTCCTCGGGCAAAGCAGAACGCATCATATATTCATTTCCCTTGCCTATCATTTTAACAAAGTCCGCTTCCTTTACACGACTGTGACCGTGCTTTTCTAAAACAAAATTTACGGCAGTATTTAAGTCTTTTACCGTATTAACTAAAGTACCGTCCAAATCAAACAAAACTGCTCTGATCATTATATCAATTATCCTTCCTATTTCTTAAAATATAATATACCACTATTTAGGGATTATTTCAAGAAATACTATTGACTAAAAAGCAATTTAAGGGTAAAATATTTATAGATTTAAAGTAAGGAGTGTTTTACGTGAGCGAAAATATTAAAAACGAAGACTATACCCCCGACCTTATTAACCTTACCGATGAAGACGGTAACGAATATAACTTTGAGGTTCTTGACAGACTTGATATTGACAGCGGTTCTTATCTTGCTCTTATTCCCGTTTATGAAGACCCCAAGGAAATGCTTGACGATTCGGGCGAACTCGTAATTGTTAAGGAAGAGGAGGAAGACGGCGAATTTTTCTACAGCGAAATTGAAGATGACGACGAATACGAAACCGTAGCCGATGCTTTTTCTGACCGTCTTTCCGATTTTTACGAAATAGAAGATAAATAATTTTCTGTCCTGCTCTGTTCGCGGACCGTGGCTATTATAACCCTACAACCTTATTAATAGGGGCCGTTGCTCGAACGGCGGGTATGCAGGCCTCCCGATTTTTTTCGGACGTTGGAAGCACAAAACCGTTCGGCTGGCACCCACCTGCTAAACCGCAGGTTATCAATCGCCCATTACGGCAGAGTGGGACTGCAAGTATTTAAAAAATGACCTAAACTCTATTGGTTTAGGTCATTTTGTTTTTAAATTTCGGGAATTTGAATTTTTACCTCTTTGCCAAGTTTGCTTGAACGGCTAATACCGTCAAGAATAGCTTGATTATAAATAATCTCATCGGTAGGAACGGGAGCTTTGGTGCCGTTAATACAGGCATCAAGGAAAGAACGAATTTTTCTGTTCCAAAGGTCAGTAGTTTCAGGAAGAAGAGGTACGGTAGTTGCGGTAGGAACACCTGATACGTCGTGATAAATGGTCATAGGAGTGGAGAAGGAACTGCCCCAACATTCTGTCGAAGGAATTCGCAGCGAACCCTTTGTACCCATAATTATAGTATCACCCGAGGTATCTAGATGCATATACCACGCAATACGAAAATCCAGTATAATCCCGCCTTCAAGACGAATATATGCCGAAGCAAAGTCATCAACGCTGAACTTCTCGGCACATTCGGGCTTTCCAACCTGAGCGTATGCTTCAGGAGTTTTACCGAAGTAGTCGGTAGCAGTGCCCGTAACAGTAAGAGGTTTAGGGTGTCCCAGTGCATTCATAACAAGGTCAATAGAATAGCATCCGATATCGCCCAGCGCACCATAACCTGCCTTATCTTTTTCAATAAAGGTTTCTGTCTTTAAAACAGGAATACCGTGACGACGGCCTCCGCCTGTCTGAACATAATATATTCTGCCAAGCTCACCTGACTGAACAATCTCCTTAATCTTCTGCATATTATCATCAAATCTGGGTTGAAAACCAACAGACACAATTTTACCGCTCTTCTTTTCCGCCTTCATAACCTCAACAGCTTCATTAAGAGTTACTGTGAAAGGCTTCTCTAAGAGTACGTTAAGACCGTGTTCAAGAGCATATATAGTGCACTGGGCATGGGTACAGTTATATGTGCAAACAGAAATCGCATCCATTTCTACTGTGTTTATCATTTCTTTATAATCGGTAAAGTACTTGGCACCCTCTACCCCCATATCCTCAAACTTTGCCTTTGCCTTGCCTTCAATAAGGTCGCAGCCTGCCACAATTTGAACGTCCGACTGGTCAAGATAAGCCCTGATATGAGAAGTGGAAATTGAGCCTGTACCGATAATGCCAATACGAATTTTCTTTTCACCGTTAGCATCAGTTTTGCACCGATTACCCATAGAATTATTCATCACAAGCGCCATTTTTGTTCCTCCCAGTGAATAATCTTAATGTTATCTTATCATAATGTAATTATATTTACAAGCATAAAGAATTGTTCTTTTAGCACAATATTAAGGATAGTTATGCATATTTTTCCTTTATTGCTATATATATGTTAATAATGATTATAGTTTGTCGAAACGCTAATAAGCGCTTCGACAAGCCGATTTTATCGGCTTTGCACAATTAAATTATTAAAGAATTTAATTGTGCCCCATACTCATTGCAATGGGTTTAGTCAAATTACATATTTGCGGTCGAAACAGAAACTTTGGTTACTGTTTCGACTAACTAAAACCATTATGACGCAAATATTTTAGCATTCCAAAAAACACCCTATATAGTGTGAAACAACCATACTTTTCGGGTACATATAGTGTTTTTTAAAAAAAAATCAACCCAAAAACCGCTTCTTTCCCCCACTTTATGCACTTTTTATAGAGAAAATTGTTTATTTTCACAACTGAAAAAGTAAAAAGAGGCAAAAAAACCGTGTTTTTTAGTTATTACAAGGTTGTAACTTTTTGAAATTCTTTTGTAATTTGTGAAATATGCACAAAAAATCACCTTTTTGTTTGTTTGACATTTTGCGATTTGTTGTTTATAATATACTTCGCGTTATTTTGAACGTATATTTTTATCTTAAAAACCACCGAATTTGTATTTTAAATTACAAGTAAAAGGAGTTATTTATGTTTAAAAAGAAAGAAAACGAACTTCGTTATAAGAAGGACATAAAGCACAGTAGGTTAGCCCGTGCCGCAGGTATAGTTTTAATGTGCGCGCTTATTATCGCCACCTCGGTTTACGGCTTTCTATCAGTTAACGTGGTGTCTATATTCGACGGCAACGAAGTAAACAAGCACTACACCTTAAAGAGTGACGTTCGCGGAATTCTTGTAGAAGCGGGTTATAACGAATCCTATAACGTTGTTTCAAATGCAAAAGACGGAAACAGAATAAATATTGAAGTACGCGGTACCTTCCCCGTATATATTACCTACGGTGAGAAAACCTTCACTCATATTACTGCTCAGTCTTCAGTAGAAGAAATTATTGCAGATGCAGGTATAACCCTTAGTGACGGTGATTTAATTTCTCCTGACCTTGAAAAGATAATTGATAAAGAAAGTTATATTGATATCATCCCCAAAGAAGAGGAAAAAACGGTTGTTACCGCTTCTAAACAGGAAAAGAAAGAAGAGGTTAAAAAACCTGCTTCCAGCAACAACAAAAAACCCTCTTCCGATACAAGCAGCAAAAAGCCTTCCTCTAATACAAGCAGCAAAAAGCCCACTGCCTCTTCCAAACCCTCGTCAAGTTCTTCAGACAGTTCTTCAGGCAGTTCTTCAAGTGCTTCTGCTGTTACAGGTTCTTTAGGTAACGTTACCCATCCGGGAACAGCCAAGAATCCTATTTCAGAGCTTACTCCATCTTCTCCTATAGCTTTGGACGAAAACGGAGTACCTGTAAACTATAAAAGCAGTAAGCGTGTTCAGGCTACCGCCTATTCTCACACAGGTAAAAAGTGCTCCACAGGTGTTTGGCCTAAACCCGGCTATATAGCTGTTGACCCCAAGGTTATCCCTTACGGCACAAAAATGTATATTGTTTCTGCTGACGGAAAATATGTTTACGGCTATGCTATTGCAGCCGATACAGGCGGATTTATCAAAAAGCGTCCTACGAACGTTGACCTTTTCTTCCATACCGAATCTGCTTGTAAAAAGTTCGGCAGACGAGACGTTATAATCTACTTCTTATAATTAAAGAAAAATTTATGGCTATGTTACCAAATGTAACATAGCCGTTTTTTTAATACTCTTTTATGTAGATACGTTCGATACTGCCTATTATAAGATTGTGCCATCCACCGTTTTTATACCATTTTTCATCGATGGTATCATCGGTTAAAAACTTTTTATCCATAGGCTGTATGTATTTCTTCTTAATAATAAGCACCAGACGGGCTTCACCGAAATATACGTAATTATCATTAGCTACAGGAGAAAGCCCTGTGAGAGCCGTTTTATCCACATCTCTGCCGCTTTTTGAACCGCACACCTTATGTATGTCCTTATTATCTCCGAAAAAGGTCAGGGTAAAATAATCGTTACTTTCAATAAAGTCCATTGTGTAACGCTCGGGGCGTACAACAACGGCAACGCTGTCTTCGCCCCACATTTCGCCCATAAAGCCCCAAGAGGCTGTCATCATATTATAACCGTCTTTATTTCCGGCTGTAATAAGCATATACTCCTTAGAGATAATTTCTATTACATTTTCTTTAAAATCCCTTAAGCATAAATCTCTGAACATACAAACACCTATCCTTTAAAAAAGCCGATGATGCCCACAACAAAAATCACTATAATAAGTATAGGAACTATGAAACGGTAATAATGTCTTAATCCTCTTGCCATTTTTATACCATTACCCGTATTGGTTTCTTTAAGATACTTATCAAAGCCCCAGCCCCACTTAGTAACACAGAATAAAAGGAAAACAAGGGCTCCCAAGGGGAGAAGAATCTGACTTACAACAAAGTCTTCCATATCAAGAATATTTTTACCGCCGATATTTACGCCGCTGAGCAGGTTAAAGCCTAAAGCACAGGGAGTGCTTAAAATAAGCATAGCCAAACAGTTAACGACAGATGCCTTCTTTCTGCTCCAGCCAAGGTTATCCATAAGGTTCGCCTGAAGATTTTCAAATACGGCAATAACGGTAGAAAAACTTGCAAAGGTCATAAATACAAAGAAAAGGGTTCCCCATACTCTGCCTAAAGGCATATTAACAAAGATATTGGGAAGAGTTTCAAAAATAAGAGGAGGACCTGCATCGGTCTTACCGCCATTATATGCAAAACAAGCGGGGAATATTATTACTGCCGCCATAATTGCAACAAAGGTGTCAAGGGCGCATATTTTTATAGATTCGCCCGTTAAGGTACTGTCCTTCTTCATATAACTGCCGAATATCTGCATAGAGCCGATACCCAGACTAAGTGTAAAGAAAGACTGATTCATAGCCGCAACCATTACGTCAAAAATGTTGATGTTGTTTTCTCTCAGAGAAGCAACGCTGGGAACAAAAAGCTTCTTTATTCCTGCCATACCGCCGGGAAGTAAAACGCTGTTAACAGCCAATACCACCATTAAAATAAGAAGGGCTATCATCATCCACTTGCTTATTCGTTCAAGGCCCTTTTGAAGTCCCACGCTACAAACGATAAAGCCTGCAATAACAACAACAGCCATCCACAAAACCATTTCGTAGGGATTAGCAGTCATATTTGCAAATACACCCTTTACTGCTTCGCTGTCCATTCCGCTTTTAAAGGTGCCTTTTGCAAATTTAAAGAAATAGTTAGTCATCCAACCCGAAACGGTAGTATAGTACATCATAAGTATATAGCAGCCTATCATACATACCCATCCGTGAAGATGCCATTTATGTCCGGGTTTTTCAAGGGCTTTAAATGCCCCTAATGCGCTTTTTCTTCCTGCTCTGCCTACTGCAAGTTCCATAGTTAAAACAGGAATACCCATAATAACGAGGAATAAAAGATAAAAAAGCACGAAAATACCGCCGCCGTTTTGTCCTGCAACATAAGGAAAACGCCAAACGTTACCTATACCGATAGCGCAGCCTGCGCTAACAAGCAAGAAACCGAGTTTACTTTTAAAGTTTTCTCTTGCCATAATTTTCACTCCTAAAATTTAATAAACATATTGTACCATAAGCCCCCGAGTTTGTCCACAAATTTAAAAAAATCGTCTTGTTATATTTATATAAAAATACGTATAAATCTTCCGGCAAGAAGCATTATAATTCATCATCAAAAAAACAAGGCATAAAGAAAGCCCCGAAAACCAAAGATGGTTTCGGGGAAATGTTAGTGATATTCTGTGCTTTGCACAGAGTGATATTATTCCTTACGGCATAGTGATATTTCTGCATACGCAGAAGTGATATTTTATTTGCCTCCAAAACTCGCGTAGCGAATATCACTCGGCTTTTAGCAGAATATAACTGCATAGCAATACAACTCGCCGAAAGGCGAATAAAACTGTTCTCAAAGAGATAAACAAAAAATGCTTCGCATAAAGCGAAGCATTTTGTTTTTCGTTTGTACGAAATTATCTCTTGGAGAACTGAGGTGCTCTTCTTGCGCCTTTGAGTCCGTATTTCTTTCTTTCCTTCATACGAGGATCACGAGTAAGGAATCCGGCTTTCTTAAGCTGAGCACGAAGCTGGTCATCACTCTGAAGTAATGCACGAGCGATACCGTGACGGATAGCGCCTGCCTGACCGGTAACACCGCCACCTGCAACGCGACATACGATGTCAAACTTTTCAGCAGTCTCGGTAAGAGCGAGGGGCTGACGAACGATAAGCTTTAAGGTTTCAAGACCGAAATAATCGTCGATATCTCTGTCATTGATAGTGATTTTGCCTGTGCCGTTGTAAAGACGAACGCGAGCTACAGAACTTTTTCTTCTACCAGTACCGTAGAAATAAGGTTTACTTTCAAACATATTCTTTTGCTCCCTTCTTATTAGTCAACGAGTTCAGGCTTCTGAGCAACCTGCTTGTAATCAGTACCCTGATATACGTGAAGTCTGGTCAAAGCTTTTCTTCCGATAGTAGTATCGGGAACCATTCCCTTGATTGCGAGTTCCATTGCCAACTCAGGACGGGTATTCATAAGAGTGTCGTATTTAACCTCTTTAAGATGACCGATCCAACCGGTATGACGACGGTAGAATTTCTGCTGTAACTTCTTACCGGTAAGAACTGCCTTTTCAGCATTGATAACGATAACGAAGTCGCCGCAGTCAACATTAGGTGTAAATTCGGGTTTGCCCTTACCGCGAAGTAAGTCAGCAACCTTAACTGCAGTACGGCCAAGGGGCTTATCTGCAGCATCTACAATGTACCATTTGCGCTGTACGTCAGCGGGTTTTGCCATAAATGTAGACATAATACTTCCTCCAAATAATTTTTTTACCTTGAGTATGTTACCACATTTGTTTTACCTTGTCAACACTTATTTTTATAAAATTTAATTTAAAATTTAAAAGCTCTCGTTTTCTCACTTTTTCTTCGTTTTACTCTTATTTACTCACTTGCGATTTTTATTTTTTATCACTAAAAAACTCCCGATTTTTTAAAAATCAGGAGTTTTTGCTTTTAGATATTGATTGTAAAGGTAAAATGAATATCCTTATCATTCATTTGATATTTTTCCATAAGTGCAGGACCGCAGGAGTTACTGCCGATACCCGAAGATTTATAGTCGATACGAACAAAGGTAGCTTTGCTCTCCCCTATTTCATCGGTATGGTTTGCCTTCATTATCTGGTCAATACTATACTGTGAAACTGCCGTTTCAAAAATATTTTCTGCCTTAAAGGTAATTTTATCGGAGAGGGTAAGCTCTCTTACCTTGATATGATTTCCATGTTCTTGGGGACGGATATAATTTACATATTCGTTTTCTGCCGAGCTTACATAGAAATCAAGAGCGCAGTTATGATAAAGGTCACAGTAGTTTTCTTCGGGGCCCATACCAAAATATTCAAATTCCATATTCTTATTTTTAAAGGCAAATTCGAAGCCGAGTCTTTGCAGCCACATTCCGAAATTTCTGAGTTTACCGTCAAGGTCAACCTTAATTGTTCCGTTTTCGCCTATGGTATAAGAAAGGCTATATAAGAACACTGGAGCGCGGGAAACGGTTGCAATAGCTACGTCAAAGGTAATTTTATTTCCTTTGATTTTGCTGCCGCGCACGTTATACCAAGCATAGTCAAGGTTTTCACCCGACCAAATGTCTATCTTAATAAGACGGTTTTTAACGTTACGCTCATTATCTGTCCACGGTCTATAAAGGGAAAGATTGGTAGGAGCATATAACTGTTCCTTGCCGTCAATTATCATACTTTCGATATTACCGCTCTGTTTATTAAAGCCGTATTTAAAGTTTTCACCTTCGGCGTAGATAAATATGCCTTCCTCGTAAATCTTGGCAGAGCCATTGATTTCTTCAAGAATATTTTCCTTTTCGCACTCAATTTCCTGCTGTAAGGTGCCAAGCTCATTAGCGCCCTGATAAAGAGTTGCGGTTACTGTGCAGGCATACTTACAGCTTTCAGGGAATTGGGCGGTAGTTTCAATAACACCCTTTTGGTGCGGCGCAACATCAAGCGCAACTGTATTTTCTTCAAGCACTTCTCCGTCACACGCAATTACGTAAGTAAGCTTACATTCATTAAGATTTGTAAAGTCGAAACGGTTTTCAACGGTGATTTTGCCATCCTTATATTCAAAACGGAAAGGCGCGTAAGCGGTTTTTGCTTCAAGAGAACCCGATTTAAAGCTTCTGTCAGCAAACACAAGACCGTCACAGCAGAAGTTTCCGTCGTGAGTAAGCTCTCCCTTAAAATCTCCGCCGTATTTTTGTACGCCGTCAACTATAACGGTATGGTCACACCATTCCCAGATACAACCGCCCACAAGTGCGGGATGCGAATAGAATTTTTCAACGTAATCAAAAATATCTCCGGGGCCGTTACCCATAGCGTGAACATATTCACAAAGGAATATAGGCTGGTCAACAAGATTTGTAGAAGTCCAACGGTCAAGTTCGTTAAGAGAAATATACATACCCGAATGGAAATGAGCTCTTCTCATATCGGTTATGGCTTTTTCACGGTCTTTAACAGCAATTTCGAGTCTTTCTTTTGCCTCTTCTACATTTTCGTTTCTCTTTTGGGCAAGTTCAAGATTTTCTTTAGCCTTATTGAAGGCACCATCCCAACGATGAAAAGCGCGGGAAGCATCTTCTGCGTGGTAAAGACGTTTGGTCTCAACTGTAGCCAACCACTCAAGCATTGCAATATGATTAGGACCGTGGCCGCTTTCGTTACCCGTTGACCACATAAAGATAGAAGTATGATTTTTGTCTCTGTGATAAGCTCTCTGCATACGCTCAACGTGTTCATCCTTCCAGACGTCCATTGAGCAGGGCCATTCCCCTGTTTCAACGTCATAGCAGTAAGAAACGTTAGAATAACGTCTTATAAAGCCGTGGGTTTCAATGTCGGTTTCAAGCATAACGTAAAAGCCCATTTTATCACAGTAGCTAAGGAAACGTGGAGTAGGAGGATAATGAGAGGTTCTTATACAGTTAATGTTAAGCTCCTTCATTAATTTAAGGTCATTTATAATATCCTCATCACTCATAACCCAACCGTTTTCGGGGTGGGAATCGTGGTGGTTTACACCCTTAAGCTTTACCGAAACACCGTTTACAAGAAATTCATTATTTTCATTAATTGCGTATGTTCTAAGACCTACGTTTTCAAAAATAATTTCCCCTGCCTTTTTAAGTTCTACTTCATAAAGATAGGGTTTTTCAGCATTCCATAAAACAGGACTGTCTATTTTTATTTCAGCCTTTCCGTTTTCATCGGTAACGGTGGCTCCTATAACCTCGCCGTTATCGTAAAGGGTAACGTCAACGTCAGTATCGGTTTTTACAATAACTGTATCGTTGTTTTCGGTCTCAACAGAAAAATCAACAATATGACCTACGGGACGTTCAAGAATATAAACGTCTCTGAAAATACCGTTGCATCTAAAGAAGTCCTGATCTTCAAGATAGCTTCCCACACACCATTTATATACAACTACTCTTACGGTATTTTTGCCAACATTTACAAATCCGCTTATATCAAATTCAGCCTGTAGGTGACTACCCTGAGTAAAGCCTACGTAACTGCCGTTAATGTAAACGCTGGCGCAGGATGATACACCCTCCATAATAAAATAGGCCTTTTTATTATTGTCGGTAATGTTAAAATCCTTTTCATAAATTCCGCAAGGATTTACATTGGGAACGTATGGAGGATCAAGAGGATAGGGATAGTTGATATTGCAGTAGTTAGGATTTTCATAACCTGTATTCTGCCATGTAGAAGGCACCTTTACCTTGTCCCACTTTGCAACTTTGCCGTTTACTTCCACTGCATCGCTGTTAGCATAATAATTAAAACGCCATTCGCCATTTAAAAGAGTGTAAACAGCATCGCCCTCGGGGATATAAAATGCCCTTTGAGGAAGACGGTTTTCACTGGTTATTTCAAATTTTTCATAGAATCTCATTTTAAGCACCTCACCTTTCGGCAATTCTAAAAAAATTATATATTATACGTAATAAAAAAGCAATAAGAAAATACATTTATAATGATTATAGTTTGTCGAAACGCTAATAAGCGCTTCGACAAGCCGATTTTATCGGCTTAGAACAATTAAATTTTCAAAGAATTTAATTGTTCACAATACTCATTGCAATGGATATAGTCAAATTTTCTTGAAAATTTGTGACCAAATCAAAGATTTGGTGTCGAAACAGTAAATAAATTTGCTGTTTCGACTAACTATAACCATTATGAACATTTACGGTGAATATTTACCACAAATAAACCTATTGACTAAAAACAAAACTGCCTCACCACTCGGTGAGGCAGTTGGTATTTTTATTAGAGAAGTGATTTATAAAGAGCGGTGATTTCTTCAACGCTTGTTTCTCTGGGGTTGCCTGGGCGACAAGCATCATCGAATGCAGACTGTGCAAGGAATGCAACGTCTTCTTCTTTTACGATTTCTTTAAGGTCGGCAGGGATACCAACGTCGATTGAAAGCTGTCTTACAGCATCAATAGCTGCCCTTCTGTATTCCTCTACAGACATATTTTCGGTTCCCTTAACACCCATAGCGGCAGCGATGTATTTGTACTTATCCCCTGTTGCCACAGCGTTATATTCCATAACGGTAGGAAGAATAATTGCATTTGCTACACCGTGAGGAGTATCATAAAGAGCGCCGAGTGGATGAGCCATAGAGTGAACAATACCGAGACCTACATTAGAAAATCCCATACCTGCAACGTACTGACCGAGAGCCATACCCTCTCTGCCATCTGCTTCGCCGTTTACGGCAGCGCGAAGAGAACGAGCGATAATTTCAATAGCTTTAAGATGGAACATATCCGAAAGCTCCCAAGCGCCTTTAGTAATGTAACCTTCGATAGCATGGGTTAAAGCATCCATACCGGTAGCGGCGGTAAGGCCTTTAGGCATAGTAGCCATCATATCGGGATCAACAACAGCTACAACGGGAATGTCGTGAACGTCAACGCAAACCATCTTTCTGTTATTCTGCACGTCGGTAATTACGTAGTTAATTGTAACCTCTGCAGCGGTACCTGCAGTGGTGGGAACTGCAATAATAGGAACGCACTTATTCTTGGTAGGAGCAACACCTTCAAGAGATCTGACATCCTCAAATTCGGGATTGGTAATAATAATACCAACAGCCTTAGCAGTATCCATAGATGAGCCGCCGCCGATAGCAACAATACAGTCAGCGCCGCTGGACTTAAATGCCGCTACACCCGCCTGTACGTTTTCAATAGTGGGGTTGGGTTTAATATCAGAGAAAAGCTCGTAAGGGATTTTTGCATTGTCAAGAACGTCGGTAACCTTTTTGGTAACGCCGAATTTAATAAGATCGGGATCAGATGCAACAAAAGCTTTTTTGAAGCCTCTTGCAATGATTTCATCAGCTACTGCTGCTACGGCGCCTGCGCCGTGATAAGATGTTTCGTTAAGTACAAATCTGTTCATAAAAAACTTCATTTCAGTTATTTTTATATATTATACTATACTTTTCTGGTTTCTTCAAGAACTTTGTTTGAAAATTAACAATTTTATAAGCTTAGTAATTTTTCTGCGTTTTTATGGGTTATTTTTTCCATATCCTCTTTTGAAATGTTAAGAGAATTCAGCAGTCTTAATTCCATTTCTGCATTATGCCAAGGACTATCGGTGCCGAAAAGCAATTTATCTGCGCCGTGTTTTTCCAAAATCTTTTCAAAATAAAATTTCGGCTGAGTGCCGTATGCATAGGAGGTATCAAAATAAATATTTTTACCGGCTAAATGTTTTAACACACCTTCCCCACAGCCTACACCGCCCCAATGAGCCGCAATTACGGGAGAGGAAAACCAGTCCAGCGCCCTTTCCATTTTTTCGGGAGTAGCCCCATAAGGCGGCGCATAGCCGTAATCGTTACCTGCGTGAAAAACCGTAATTAAGGAAAGCTCACTAATCTTTTTATAAATAGGCTTTAATTTAATATCATCTACGTTAAAGCCCTGATAATCGGGATGCAGCTTAATTCCCTTCAGCCCCAACTCCTTTATTCTTTCGATTTCCTCTAAAACATCCTCGCTGTAGGGATAAACCGAGCCAAAGGCAATAATATTATCCTTGTTAATAGAAGCGGCAAAATCATTAACCGATTTTTGCTGATGGGCATTTGTTGCAATACTCAGCACCACGCTTTTATCTACCCCGCTCTTTTTCATAAGAGTGTTAAGTCCACTTACGGTTCCATCGGTATAAGGAGTAAGACCGCCCGAAACAAAGGAAAGCTTTTCTATGGCTTTCTGAGCAATTTTATCAGGAAAACAATGTGTATGAAAATCTATAAGCATTTTTATCACCTTTTTAGCATTATACATCTATTTTTCCTCTAAAGCAAGTTTTTAAGCGTATCTTTATGCAGTTTTTGTTCCAAAATATATTATATTGAATTTAATAAACTTGACTGTTGAAAGAACGCGAAAAATGTGGTAAAATATCATTATTAAAACTAAGAGGAAGTAAGTTATGTTACATTTAAAAAGCTATAGCGGACATATACGAAATCACAAAGCTCTCGCAGAAGAACTCATTATAAAAAAAGATTTGCCCAGAGAAAAAAGAGAAGAAGAAATAATAATCAAAGCCTACGAAAAATGGGGAAATGAAATGGGACTTCATTTACACGGAATGTTCTCCTTAGCTCTTTATAATGATGAAGACGACAGCTACATTTTTATAAGGGATCCCTTTGGAACAAAGCCTTTTTACTATTATCTTACCGAAAGCGGTATTCTTTTCGGTACTACCATAAGAGAAATAATGCTGCAGGACGGTTTTAAAAAGGTTCTTAATGATAAGCTTTTACAAATCTATCTTACTATGACCTATACAACGGGGGATGAAACCTTCTTTGAAGGGGTTAAAAAGCTACTCCCCGGCAGAGTAATGACCTATAAAAACGGAGAAATAAATATTTCTCGTTATTGGCGTCCCGAGTTTAAGCCCGATTACAGTAAAACTCTTGACGAATGGGCTGACGAAATTCACTCTACCCTTAAAACCATAATGGCAGAGGTTAAAGATGAGGACGAATACGTAGAAAGCTTTTTATCGGGCGGTGTTGACTCATCCTATGTTCTTGCTATGTCGGACGCTAAATTTGCTAATTCCTGCGGATATGATGATTCCCGTCTTGACGAATCGGGACTTGCAAAAGAAACCGCCGATATACTAAAGAGAAACTTCAACCGTTGTCTTATTACCCCCGAAGCCTATTTCAGCATTGTTCCTTACGTTATGTATAATATGGAACAGCCTTTGGGGGATGCCTCTGCCGTTGCCTTTGCGCTGGGTTGTATCGGTACTGCAAAGGGCACAAAGATTTGTTATTCGGGCGAAGGTGCAGATGAATTTTTCGGCGGTTACAATATGTATAAAAACGCCCAGCGTTACGGTGATAACCTTAAGACCTTCTACGTTGGTAACACCAACATTATGAAGGAAGAGGAAAAAAAGGTTATCCTTAAAAAATATTATGAAGATTTCCTTCCCATAGATTTAGTAAAGGATATTTACAGCGAAAACGAGCATCTTGATCCCCTTTCAAAGATGACCGACGTAGATATTCAGGTTTGGCTTGAAGGCGATATTTATCTTAACGTTGATAAAATGAGCCGCGCCGCAGGACTTGAAGTCAGAATGCCCCTTACAGACCTTAGAATTTTTGATATAGCTTCACGTATTCCCCCTGAGCTTAAGGTTAACGAAGAACAAAACAAGGTTGCACTTCGCACCGCCGCTTCCAAGGTACTTCCCGAGGAAATCGCCTTTAGAAAGAAGCTGGGTTTTGTTGTTCCTATCAGAATGTGGATGGCAGACGAAAGATACAACGGCGACGTTAAGGCAAAATTTAACAGCGAAATTGCTGAAAAATTCTTTAATCCAAAAGAAATCAACGCAATTTTCGATGATTACATTGGCGGTAACAGCGATAACTGGAGAAAGGTATGGACAATATACACCTTCCTCGTTTGGTACGAAGAATACTTTATTAAACGCTAAGAAAAATACCACCTGCATAGCGGGTGGTATTTAATTTTGGGGCGTCACTTGCTTGACAATCTGCCGCGAAACACAACTAACACTCTTTTTGTCGAATAATCAATTTTTATCATCAAATGGAAGCATTATGATTTTCTTGTTTTTCTTAACTGCATATTCAAGGGCTATTTTTGTTCCGCTTTTGCGGTTTTTCGGTGAATAATCCTCTTGGCAGTATACAACACAAACTCCACTTTTGTCTATCATATCACAGTTACGCTCAATATAGACCGCCCGCCCCGCTCCCACTATTTTTTCGGGATAGTATGTATCCTCATAGCTTTTAAGCAGGTAGGCTCTATAGCTCTCTTCTATTTCTTGATACTCTGCCCTTACATAAATCCTTTTTATGTGGGGGTATTTTTCTTTGATTTCAGTAACCAATTCGTGACATAAGCTATTAAATCGGCTTTTACTGCCAAAAAGAAATGTATCTATCTTTTCTTCCAGAATAAGATTTTCAATAATTAAATATAAGCTCTGTTTTAATTCTTCGCTTTCTCTTATTTCACGATGTCCAAAAAAACAACAAGTGTTTTTTAAAAAATTCTTCTCATCCATAAAATCACCTCCTAAAACAATAGATATACAGTATATCTATAAACCATATTATATCATAGAATATTGTTAAAATAAATATATAATATATTTATTTTGGAGTGATTTTATGGCTGTAAAAAGTGTTTCAATAAGAATTGAAGAAGAAATGCTAAATAAAATTGCATATATTGCTGATTACGAAGGCAGGAGTGTTAATAGCCAAATTCTTGTTTTGATAAGAGAGACTATAAAAACCTTCGAAACAGAAAATGGACCTATAGAAAAAGATATCTCGCCAAACGTAAATGTAAAACCAACACGCAAATAAATTAAAAAGGGGCTGTAAAAAAACTCAAAGCCCTTATACACGCTTAAAATAAACTAAATAAATAAAAAAGAGTGCGGAAGAAGTAAAAAATTTGAACTTCTTCCGCATTTTTTTGTTTTTACCATCTAATCAGCTATGTATATTAATGATTTATCAAGCTTTTTTGGAATGTAAATACCCTGCCT
>JAZSHI010000026.1:0-4582 GCA_045533195.1 Acutalibacteraceae bacterium | reverse complement strand
GCTCCCTTTACAAAGGAGCCTGACTTAACCCATAGACAAAGGCTTCTCCTTGAGGAGAGGCTCCGTCGAAGACGGTGGTGAGGTGTAGAACACGCAGTGTTCGTATAAAAAAATAACGCCGTCTTTTTGACGGCTACACCTCATCCGCACAGCAAAGCTATCCACATTCTCCTCAAGGCGAAGCCTTAAGTCAGAAAACGCTGAAACACTTGACAAACTTATGTATTAGATGTATAATATAAATGAAATAAGGCAAACCGATAGACGGTTAGCCCTCAAATGATTGATTAAAAAGATTTAACCGCACAGTTTGGTCGCTTGGGCGGTTATTTCTTTTTTATTACCGTTATGACAAGAGTTATAATCGAAATTATAACAATACTAAACTGAAATAAATCCTGATTAGTTATGTACATAGGGCATCACCCCCGTATCCGAGGGCAAAATAAACCGCCTACCGTTATGGTCTGCCTTATTCCGTATAATATTATACCGCATAAAACAATAAAAATCAAGATAATAATAAACAATTGTTCGCGAACGTGCAATTTTTTTACTCAACGAGAGTTTTTGCGGACGAAAAAGGCATAGTCCCCTACAAGATGTCAATGAATATATATGGCAACACCGTAGGGACAGACGTCCTCGGCTGTCCGTTTAAACGGGATGTCGAGGACGCCATCCCCTACAAAACAACCGTCTATTTCCTACTCCCACGTCCCTTGTCCCTAGCCCCCTATACAAAGGCTTCTCCTCAAGGCGAAGGCTTAAGTCAGAAAACGCTGAAATACTTGACAAACTTATGTATTAGATATATAATATAAATGAAATAAGGCAAACCGTCTATACGGTTTGCCTTATTTCACAAGTATTATAACATATTAAATGTAATATGTCAAAAGGAGGGATGGTATGGCTTCGCCGTTAGCAGACAGATTAAGACCGAAAAACATTGACGAGGTTGCAGGACAGCGCCATCTACTCGGTCAGGGTAAGGTGCTCAGACGAATTATTGAATCGGGCGAAATTCCAAATTTAATATTTTACGGCCCGTCGGGAGTAGGTAAAACCACCGTTGCTAATATTATCGCAGAAAAATGCGGCAAAAAGCTTTATCATTTAAATGCAACCGTTTGTTCTACACAGGACATTAAGGATATTATATCTTCTCTTGATTCCCTTGAATGTGTAGGCGGAGTGCTTTTGTATCTTGATGAGATTCAGTATTTTAACAAAAAGCAGCAGCAAATTCTGCTCTCCTACATCGAAAACGGAGATATTACCCTTATTGCATCTACCACCGAAAATCCTTTTTTCTATGTTTATAATGCCATACTTTCACGTTCTACGGTTTTTGAGTTCAAATCTCTGGAAAATACCGATATTGCCGCTCTTCTTGACCGAGGCTTAAGTCTCATTTCAAAAGAGGACAATATAAGCTATAGTTTTAGCGAAGGTGTGCGAGATAAAATTGCCCGAAGCGCAGGGGGAGACGTGCGCCGCTCTCTTAATATGCTTGAGCTTTGTCTGCTTAGTATAAAATGCTCGAATGAAACTATTATAACCGATGAAATTGCCGAGCAGATTTTAGAAAACAATGCGGTGCGCTATGACAGAGAGGGTGACGAGCATTACGATTTGCTTTCCGCCTATCAAAAATCAATGCGCGGAAGCGATCCCGATGCCGCAGTTTACTATCTTGCCCGAATACTTGCGGCAGGAGATTTGCCCAGCGCCTGCAGACGTTTAATGGTATGCGCCTGTGAAGACGTTGGACTTGCTTATCCGCAGATAATTCCCATAGTAAAAGCCGCCATTGACGCGGCAATGTTTGTGGGACTTCCCGAAGCCCGTATTCCCTTGGCTGATGCGGTAATTTTAGTTGCCACTTCGCCTAAATCAAATTCGGGCGAAGCCGCCATTGATGCCGCTATGGCTGACGTGGAAAGGGGTGTGGGCGGAGATATTCCGAGGAGGCTCAAGAATAAACATTTTGACGGCGAGGATGCCGAAATTAAAGGTCAGCATTATCTTTATCCCCATTCCTATAAAAATCACTACGTTAAACAGCAATATTTACCCGATAATATTAAAAATAAGAAATATTATCAGCCCTCTAATAACAAAACCGAGCAAAAATTCAAAGAATATCTTGATTTTCTTAAAAAGCAAGAATAATTTTAAATCACCGTCAAAAAATAATGGCGGTGATTTTTATGTTTATTGATATTCTAAAGGCATTTTTAATTGGCGGCGCACTTTGTTTTATAGGCCAAGTTTTAGTTGATTTCACAAAGCTAACCCCTGCAAGAATACTAACGGGATACGTGGTTTCCGGAGTTATTCTGGGCGCTGTAGGCATATATAAACCCTTTGCCGAGTTTGCGGGAGCAGGAGCGCTGACTCCTCTTACGGGATTTGGATTTTTGTTAGCCAAGGGAGTAAAGGAAAAGATTATGAGCGACGGCGCAATAGGAATTTTAACAGGTGGCATTGGGGCAACTGCAGGGGGAATTACGGCGGCGCTGCTTTTCGGACTTTTAATGAGTCTTATCTTTAAATCCAAGGAAAAATAACAATTTATTCACAAAAACCGTATTGTAAAATTCATAAATGGGTTGTATAATTAATATAGAATAAATTTACAGGCGGTAGAATGATGAAATTAGATTTTAAGACGTTATTTAAAATTGGTTTTGCAGTTTTTCTTGTTTATTTGTGCATAAATTATTGGAACACGGTGTCGGTTGCCCTTATCGGCGCCGCCGCCCCCATTATAATCGGTCTTGTTATTGCCTATCTTGTTAACATTATTATGTCGGGATACGAAAGACATTATTTTCCCAAAAGTCAGAAAAAATTTGTTAAGGCTACCCGACGACCTTTTTGTATGATAGGCGCATTTCTTACTGTTATTGCGGTTATTGCTCTTATAGTGGTTATTGTTGTGCCTCAGCTTGTGTCCTGTGTTCAGGTGCTTATTTCAAAGCTTCCCGCCGCAACAAGTTATGTTACCCAAAAGCTTAATAACGTTGATTTTATTTCTAAGGAATTTTTAACAAGCCTTGAAAAGATAAACTGGCAGGAGGTTATTGATAAAATTACGGGAATTGCCACTTCGGGTGTGGGCAAGGTTGTTGACGTAGTGGTAAAATCGGTTACTATGGTATTTTCTGCCGTTATCACCATATTCTTAAGCATAATTTTTGCCGTTTATATTCTTCTCAGCAAGGAAAAGCTAAAGAGACAGGCAAGTAAGGTATTAAAGCACTACACAAAACCTAATTGGTATAAAAAAATAGTATATTTCTTTGGTACCCTTAATGAAAGCTTTCGCCGTTACATAGTAGGTCAGTGTACCGAAGCGGTGATTTTGGGTGTGCTTTGTACGGTTGGTATGTATATTTTAAAAATACCCTACGCGGCAATGATAGGCGCTCTTATTGCCTTTACCGCCCTTATTCCTATTGCAGGTGCATTTATAGGCGCAGGTGTGGGCGCATTTATGATACTCACCGAAAATCCCGTAAAAGCTCTTGTTTTCATAATCTATATCCTGATTTTACAACAGCTTGAGGGTAATATCATTTACCCCAAGGTTGTAGGCACTTCAATTGGACTTCCTGCTATTTGGGTACTTGCCGCAGTTACGGTAGGCGGCGGTGTGTTCGGTATAGTGGGTATGCTTATCTTTGTGCCCATTACGGCGGCAATCTGGAAAATTGTTAAGGATGATATAAACAATAATCCCCGAAAGGAAATTGAAATTGAAAACAGAATTTGAGACAATTTTAGAAAAAGGCTTTGCTTATATTCTTGAAAAGCTTGGTAAAGAGCAGGTAGAAAAATACAAAACCCTTATGGCATATTACCGTTGTGCTATGATGGAAATTGAAACCAAGTTTAACGTACTAAACGAGGAATACTCGCTACAGTTAGACCGAAATCCCATAAACAGCATAAAAACAAGACTTAAAAGCTTTGAAAGTATAAAGGAAAAGCTTCAGAGAAAAGAGCTGCCCTTAAGGGTGGAAAGCATTGAAGAAAATCTTAACGACGTGGCAGGCGTAAGGGTAATTTGTTCCTTTTCCGAAGACGTTTACACCCTCGCAGAAGCTCTTTTAAAGCAGGATGACATAGAGCTGGTTGAAAAGAAAGATTACATAGTAAATCCCAAAGAAAACGGATACAGAAGTTTGCATCTTATTGTAAGCGTACCTATTTTTCTTGCAAAAGAAAAACGGTATATGAAGGTTGAAATTCAGCTTCGCACCATAGCGATGGACGTTTGGGCAAGTTTAGAGCATCAGCTTCGCTATAAAAAGGATGTTAAGTTTACCTCTGAAATGGCGGCAGAACTAAAAAAATGCGCCCAACTCAGCGCAGAGCTTGACAGCAAAATGGATAAACTGAGAGAACAGATAAAAAAATAAAGGTTCAATTAGGGTCGTACCCTAAAGGACAGTTCTTTCGCAGGATATGGCATAGCCCACACGGGCTATGCCTTTTTCCTTTATTCAAGCGGATTTCAGCGGTTTATCACGCATTTCTTCCATTGCCGAAATTAGTTCTTCTTCAGTAG